>NZ_JBEXNE010000018.1:0-182311 GCF_040610915.1 Streptomyces sp. NPDC003300
TCCTCGAGCTGGAGGAGGTAGTGGTCGAGGTGGCGCAGGGTGTGGTCCTTGACGGCGGCGCCCGCTGCGCGGAGTTGGGGCCAGTCGGCGAGTTCTGCGATGGCTCTGGCGCGTTTGTCGCGGATGGTGTGGGTGGCGTGGGTGAGGTTCGCGCGGAGCTGGGTGTCCTTCGTGGACGAGGCGGCGGCCTTCGGGAACGACGGCAGACCCAGATACGTACCACTCATCGGACCACTTCCTGCCGGTAGGGCTGTTCCTCGGTGGACGCGAGGATCTCCGCCAGATGTACGGCCCGCAGGTCGGCGTCCTGCCGCCGCAACAGACCGTCCAGGTGCATCAGGCAGGAGTTGTCCGCGCCGCACAGCACCTGCGCGCCGCTGTCGAGCGCGTGCCGCACCTTGTCCTCACCCATCGCGGCCGAGACGTCGGGATTCTTCACGGCGAAGGTGCCGCCGAAGCCGCAGCACTCCTCCGCACCCTCCAACTCCCGCAGCTCAAGCCCCTTCACGGCTTCCAAGAGCCGCCGGGGCCGCTCACCGAGCCCCAGCATCCGCAGCCCGTGACAGGACGGGTGATAGGTCACCGCGTGCGGGAAGTACGCGCCCACATCCGTCACCCCCAGCACGTCCACCAGGAACTCCGTGAGTTCGTACGTCTTGGGCACGGCGCTCGCCGCCGCCTCGGTGAGTCCCCGGTCGCGGCTCTCGGCGACGGCCTTGGCGGCGATCCGCGGGTAGTTGTCGCGCACCATGGCCGCGCAGGAGCCGGACGGCGTGACCACGTGGTCGTAGGCGTCGAAGGCGGCGGCGTAGCGGCGGACCAGCGGCTCTGTCTCGTGCCGGTAACCGGCGTTGAACTGGGGCTGTCCGCAGCACGTTTGGGCGGCGGGGAAGTCCACCTCGACGCCGAGCCGTTCCAGCAGGGTGACGACGGCCCGCCCGGTGTCCGGGTACAGCAGGTCGTTCACGCATGTCACGAAAAGCGCTACGCGCATGTCTCCTCCGCGCCGCGCCGCGGCAGGCCGTGCGACTGACGATGACCCATGGCGCTCATACTGCCGCAACGGCGTGACGCGGGGAAGCGAGACATCCGATGTTTATCGGAATCGGTGGCCAGAGCGGCAGGCGTGCCGACGACCGGAGCGGCGGACAACGCGGAGCGCCGCCCCTCCCGGGACGGTCGGTAAGCATCAGGCGTCCCCGTGGGTCGCAGGGGACAACTCGCGTTCAGTGCACGCGTTCGAGCGAACGCTCGCTCGTGGGTTCGGCTGTTCGGGTGGCCAGGAAGGCGCGGATCTCGCGTACGGCGCTTCGCCCCGCCCGGTTGGCGCCGATCGTGCTCGCCGACGGGCCGTAGCCGACCAGGTGGATGCGGGGGTCCTTGACCACGCGGGTGCCGTCGAGCCGGACGCCGCCGCCGGGCTCGCGCAGTTTGAGCGGGGCCAGGTGGTCGAGGGCCGCGCGGAAGCCGGTCGCCCACAAGATGACGTCGGCGTCCAGCGTGCGGCCGTCGGACCATGCGACGCCGTCCGGGGTGATCCGGTCGAAGACGGGCTCGGGCCGCAGGACCCCGCGCACCTGCGCGTCGCGGATCGCGTCGGTCGCGGCCAGCCCGGTGACGCTGACGACGCTCTGCGGCGGCAGCCCCCGGCGCACCCGGTCCTCGACGAGGGCGACCGCGGAACGTCCCCACTCCTGGTCGAAGGGCGCGCTGTGGAAGACCGGCGGGCGGCGGGTCAGCCAGGTGGTGCGGGCGACCTCGGCCAGCTCCATCAGCAGCTGCACCGCCGACGTACCGCCGCCGACCACCAGGACGTGCTTCCCGGCGAATTCCGCCGATCCCCGGTACTCCGCCGTGTGCAACTGCCGCCCGAGGAAGGTCTCCTGGCCCGGGTAGTACGGCAGGAACGGCCGGTCCCAGGTCCCGGTCGCGTTGATCAGCGTCCGCGTGGACCACACACCCGCGTCGGTCTCCACCCGCAGCCGCCCCGCGACCCCCTCCCGTACGGCGGTGACGTCGACCGGCCGCCGGACATCCAGGTCGAACTCCCGCTCGTAGCGCGCGAAGTACTCGCCGACCACCTCGGCGGACGGCCGGTCGGGGTCGGCGTCGCCCAGCGGCATACCGGGCAGTTCGTGTACGCGGTGCGCCTTGCCGTAGGTGAGCGACGGCCAGCGGAACTGCCAGGCGCCGCCCGCGCCGGGGGAGTGGTCGAGGACGACGAAGTCCGTGCCGGACCGCAGCCCCGCGCGGCGCAGGAAATACCCGGCCGAGAGCCCCGCCTGCCCGGCGCCGACCACGACCGTCCGCACGTCCCGCACGCCGGACACGTCCGGCCCGTCCGCCGCGTCACCCAAGTCGTTCATGTTTCACCCAACGGTGAGGGCGAGTGAAAGCTTCCCCGCGCGCGGGCGGCCGGGGACGCGGGAGACGTCGGTGTCCGGGCGGGCGGCGGTCTGCCAAACTGTCTGCGTCGCGCAGAGAAGCGCGACGGCACGGGCGCGGGCCTCCACGGCCGCGCGGAACCACGCAGGAGGCACCATGGCGCGGACCGACGCCCCCACCGGCCGCCGCTCCGATCTGCTGTCCGAGCTGTCCGTGGCCTCGCGCCACTACACGGCGTCGTACGCCCTGTTCAACCAGGCGCTCGCCGACTACTTCGGGCTGCACCCCACGGACGTGCAGTGCCTCAATCTGCTGAGCCTGGAGTCGCGCCCGGTCACCATCGGGCGGATCGCCGAGCTGACCGGCCTCACCACCGGCTCCGCCACCCGGCTCGTGGACCGGCTGGAACGCGCGGGTTACGTGGTCCGTGAGCGGGACACCGAGGACCGGCGCCGGGTCATGGTGACCACCGTGCCCGACCGGATGGCGGACTTCGGCCGTGTGTGGGGCGGCCTGAGCGGCGGCTGGTGGCGGATGCTCGACTCCTACGACGACGACCAACTCGCGCTCCTGCTCGCCCATATGCGCCGCACCGTCGACCTGAGCACCGCGCAGATCGCGCGGCTGCGGGCGGGTGACGTGGCCGACCCCGGCGGCGCGGGCGAGGAGCACAGGGGCGCCGCCGGGGCCTGATCCGCCGTACCCGCTACGGGCGGGTGAAAGCGGCGGCGTTCTCCGCCGCCCAGGACGCGAAGGTGCGCGGCGGACGCCCGATCAGCCGTTCAAGAGTGTCGGTCACCTCCGTGGGCGTACCGTCGAGCGCCTTCCACCAGTCGAGCAGCGCCTCGGCGAACGCCTCGGGCAGATGCTCCGCCGTCTCCGCCCGCCATGCCTCACGGCTGACCGGCACGGCGGCGATCGGCTGTCCCGTGGCGTCCGCGAGCACGTCGACCTGCTCGGCGAAGCTCAGCGACTCGGGCCCCGTCAGGTGGTACGTCCCGCCGCGCACACGGGAATCGGTGAGCGCCGCACAGGCCGCCTCGGCGAGATCGGCCTCGTGCACGGGGTCGGTGTGGGCGCCGGGATACGGCAGATTCACCGCGCCTGACGCCTTGATGGGCCACGCCCACTGGAGGGCGTTGGCGGCGAAGGCGCCGGGGCGCAGCACGGTCGAGGCGATCGGTGAGGCGGCGAGCGCGGTCTCCACCTCCAAGTGGTGCCGGGCGATCGGGTCCCGCTCGGCGTCGGGCTCCATGACGCTGGCGGACGAGAGCAACACCACATGCCCGACCCCCGCCCGTTCCGCCTGCTCCAGGAACGCGCCGATGTGCGACGCCTCGGCGTAGAGAAACACCGAGTCGACCCCCGCGAGCGCGGCGGGGAAGCCGGACGGGTCGTCCAGGCTCAGGGCGGTGGTCCGCACCCCTTCCGGCGGTTCGACCTCCTCCGGCTTCCGCGAGGCGACGCGTACGTCGGCGCCCCGGTCGTGAAGGAGCGCGGTGAGGGCGCGGGCGACGCGCCCGCGGCTTCCGGTGATGAGGACGGTCATGGCGGTGTTCCCCGTTCGTGGAAAGGACTTGGGAGCGGGTGGCACAAGGAGCCGTGCGGCCGACGGAAGGTCGGAGGGAGCAGTCGTGGCGAAAACTATGCGCCACGAAGAATCTGTGTCACGCAGATAAATATGGGCGTCATCTCCAGGGCTGTCAAACGGATCGGTGACAGGGCGCCGGCGCGCGACGGACCCGCGCCGCCGCCGCGATCCGAGGAGCGTGCGCCGCCTCAGGGGGCCGGTGTGCGGGCCGACGGACCCGTGACCCCGGCCGGGGCGGGCATGCGCGGTTCCGAGGCCCAGCGCCGCAGCCGGGAGACGCGTTCCGCCGCCTCCTCCAGCCGGGACAGCGGCAGGTCGCCGTCGGCGACCGCGCGGGCCGCCGCCGTGTGGATCGCGTCGTGCACACCCGCGCCGCTCGCGGGGCCGAGGCGCACCAGGTCGACCCCGGCGATCCAGGCGAGCACGGCCGCGCCCGGCACGCCCCAGCCGTCGACGATCGACGGCGCGTCCAGGGTGTCGCTGACCACGACCCCGCCGTAACCCAGCTCGCCGCGCAGGATGCCGGTGACGGCCGGGCCGCTGAGCGTGGCGGGCAGACCGTCCTCGCCGGGTACCGGGGAGCGCCCCGCGGTGATCGCGCGGACACCGGCCGCGGCCCCCTCGGCGAAGGGCCGCAGGCTGCCCGTACCGGTGAACGGCCCCAGCGCGGCGGCCACTCCGTGCGTCTGGAGGTCGGTCACGAAGACCCGCGTCTCGTCGGCGCGGGTGCCGGGCCGTACAGCGAGGTGCAGATTGGCACCGGCCGCCATGAGTTCGGCCGCCGCGGCGCTGCCGCCACCCGGCCGGTGCGGCTCCGGGTGACCGGTGAGGGCGTCGGGGAGCGCCGCGCGCAGCGTGTCGGACGCCTTGCGCGCCGCCTGGCCGCGGGCGTGCACCGCGACGCCGGGGGTGCCGCGTTCCAGGCCGCGCAGGATCCAGTCGGGAAGTCTCTCGTCCGCGCCGTCGACGGCGGGCAGCAGGCACGAGTCGACGAGCACGGCGAGCCGGTGCAGCGCGTTCACGTGGTGGTCCCCCTTCGGGGCGCGACAGAGGCGGATGTCCCGAGCCCCGGCGATATCCCGAGGCCCGCCGAATGGTACAGACCAATGCCCGGAGGCGGCAATCACCCCAGGTCCGCGTCCCCCCGGTGACGCCCGCGCCCACAGCCGGCCCCACGGCCGCGGACCGCTCAGCGGCCCCCGGACAGCAGCAGCGGCGCCCCGCCCGGAGCGGACGGCGGGCGGCCGTTGGCGGCGGGCACGGCGGACAGTGGCGACGGAAGGGCCTCCAGCAGACCGCGCGCGGCCAGTTCCGGCATGACGCCCTCGCCGAACCAGTACGCCTCCTCCAGGTGCGGATAGCCGGAGAAGATGAAGTGGTCGATGCCCAGCGCGTGGTACTCCTCGATCCGGTCGGCGACCTCCGCGTGGGCGCCGACCAGCGCCGTGCCGGCGCCGCCGCGCACCAGCCCGACGCCCGCCCACAGATTCGGCGAGATCTCCAGCTTGTCCCGCTGCCCGCCGTGCAGCGCCAGCATCCGCTGCTGGCCCACCGACTCGCTGCGGCCGAGCGCCTGTTGGGCCGCGGCGACCGTGTCCTCGTCGAGGTCGGCCAGCAGCCGGTCCGCGGTCGCCCACGCGTCGCGCGCCGAGTCCCGCGCGATGACGTGCAGCCGGATGCCGAATCTGACCGTACGGCCCTCGGCCTCCGCCAGCCCCCTGATCCAGTCGATCTTCCGCTTCACCTGCTCGGGCGGCTCGCCCCAGGTCAGATAGACGTCGGCGTAGCGGGCTGCGACCGGCCCGGCCGCCTGAGAGGAACCGCCGAAGAAGATGTCGGGGCGGGGCTCGGGCGGCAGCGCCACCAGCCCGCCCGCCACCTGGTAGTGCTCGCCGTCGTAGTCGAACGGCTTGCCCTCCCACACCCCGCGCACCACCGACAGGAACTCCGCGGTGCGCGCGTACCGGCTGTCGTGGTCGAGATGGTCGCCGAACCGCTTCTGCTCGGTGGAGTCGCCGCCGGTCACCACGTTGAGCAGCAGTCGCCCCCGGCTGATCCGCTGATACGTGGCCGCCATCTGCGCCGCGAGGACCGGCGAGATCACCCCGGGCCTGAAGGCGACCAGGAACTTCAGCCGCTCGGTGTGCTGGGTCAGCGCCAGCGTCGTCAGCCACGCGTCCTCGCACCACGTACCGGTCGGCGTCAGCACCCCCTCGAACCCCAACTGGTCGGCGGCGCGCGCGATCTGGGCCAGATACTCGATGTCGGGGGCGCGGATGCCGGAGACCGGCGTGATCCGGGAGCGCTTCACGCCTCCGTCGGTGTAGACGTGGCGGTCCACCAGGGTGCGGCCGTCGCCGCCGGTGGGCAGGAACCAGTGCAGGTGTACGGACATCGGGCGGACGCCTTTCGATGGGCGGGATCCGGTGCGGTCCGGCGGGATCCCGGCGCGCGGCACGGGAGGTCCGCCGGATCACCGCGGGGACGTCCCGAGGGGACCGGCGGGGCCGGAACGCGAAGAAGAGCTACGGAAGCGCGGGGGAGGGGAAGCGGCGCGAAACGTCAGCGACCGCGACAACACGCGGCAGACGCCACCCGCAGGAGGTCGATGTGACCACGCGAGGTGAGCATGCAGGGACGCGGCATACAACGACGGTAGTCACGCGTCCGTCGGCAGGTCAACGCCGTCTCACCTCGCGGATGGCGGCTGATCGCGGCGCAAGCCGCCCGCCGGGCCGGAGCCCGCCCCCCCGCCGCCGGGCACGGGACCCCGGCGACCCGCCGCGCCGACACCCCCGCCGCCCCGCGGAATTGAGTGACCATGGACGTATGGCCGACAACCTCACCTCACGCGTCATCGACATCGCGACCGGCTCCAGCGAGACCGTCCACGACCTCACCGACGCCTGCGCGTCGTTCCTGCGCGAGGCGGCGGCCGGGCGCGACGGGCTGCTGAACGTCTTCGTGCCGCACGCCACCGCGGGCGTGGCCGTCATCGAGACGGGCGCGGGCAGCGACGACGACCTGCTCGCCGCGCTCCAGGACCTGCTCCCCGCCGACGACCGCTGGAGCCACCGCCACGGCAGCCGCGGGCACGGCCGCGACCACGTACTCCCCGCGCTCGTCCCGCCGCACGCCACCTTGCCGGTACTGGACGGCCGCCTGGAACTCGGCACCTGGCAGTCGGTCGTCCTGGTGGACACCAACGTCGACAATCCGCGCCGCCAGGTCCGGCTGAGCTTTCTGGGCTGACCGGCGGGCGCTCGCCGAGAAGCGCTGACCCGCACGCCGCGCCGACCACCTGGAGCGCCGCCACATCCCGACGCCCCGACACGCATCGCGCCAGTCATATCCGCCTTTTGCGGCGGATATGACTGGCGCGATTTCCGAAATACCGCGATGTGTTGTACCTGGGCGCTCCGCTTCTTCTGACGGGATATCACGTGTGGTGTTGACCGTTGGTGAAGGCATGCGGAAAACTCGGCACGGCTAATACGGGGCGAGTAATATACGAAGGCGGTAGAAAGCGGTGCGGCGGCGACGATTCCTGGGCTTAGCGGCGGTCGGTGGCTCGATGGTGCTGGCGGTGACCACCCTCGGCGCGTGCGGGAACACCTCACCGCGGAGCAAGGCCATCACCCTGCACGTGGTCGCCACCGACTACAGCGGTCTGAAGACCGCGAGTCCGGTGGCCCAGACCTGGAACAGCCTGGCCCGCTCGTTCGAGGAGCGGAATCCGAACATCACGATCGACGTGCAGTTCGTGCCCGTCGCCGACGCCGACGCGCAGGTCGCCACCATGGTCGAGGACGGCCAGGCGCCCGATCTCGCGCAGCTCGACTCCTTCAGCGCCTTCAGCGACGGCAAGCAGCTCTACAGCGCGGACGAACTGTTCCCGATCAGCATGCAGTCCGCCTTCGTCCCGTCGCTGACGGACGCCGGTTCCGTCAACCACGTGCAGTACGGCATCCCGTGGGTCGCCTCCACCCGGATGTTCTTCTACAACAAGAAGCTCTTCGCCCGCGCGGGCATCACCCGCGCCCCGGAGACCTGGGCCGACATCAGGCGCGACGCCGTCAAGCTCAAGGAGCACGGCGTCCCGGTGCCGTACGGACTGCCGCTCGGCCCGCAGGAAGCGGAAGCCGAGACCATGATGTGGATGATCGGCAACGACGGCGGCTACACCGACAACGTCGGCTCGTACAACCTGGACTCGGTGCGCAATGTCGACGCCTTCGTCTGGCTGAAGAAGAACCTCGTCGACGCCGGTCTCGTCGGCCCCAAGGACCCGGCCAGGACGAGTGTCAGCGATGCCTTCAGCGACTTCCTCGCGGGCCGCACGGGGATGCTCAACGGCCATCTGACGCTGCTTCCCTCCGCGAAGGCGGCCGGAATCGACATCGGAGTGGCGCCGCTTCCCGGAAGGACGGGCCCCAGTTCGCAGGCGCTCGGGAACGCCGACTGGATGATGGCCTTCCGGCAGAAGGGACACCGGGAGGCCGACGCCAAGTTCCTCCAGTACATATACAGCGAAGAGAATTTGTTGAAATTCCAACAGGAGTACAAGTTGCTCCCGGTCACGGTGAAAGTCGCGGAAACGGTCAGGATGGATCCGCGGTACCGCGATCTCGTGCCATTCATGAACCTGCTGTCGGACGCGGCGTTCTATCCCGTCGCCAAGGCGTCCTGGGCCCCGGTCAGCGCCGAACTGAAGAAGGACATCGGACAGGCCGTGCACCGCGACCCCAAGGTCGTACTGGCCGGCCTCCAGCGCGACGCCCAGCGCAGCGACGGCGCCAGGTAGTCCGAGGAGCGGACGAGGGCGCCGCCGCTCGGCCGGTCAGGCGCCCAGCACCTCCGCCAGGTCGTACCCCACCGGCTCCTCCAACTGCGCGTACGTGCACTCCGCGGCCTCCCGGTCCGGGCGCCAGCGGCGGAACTGCGCGGTGTGGCGGAACCGGTCGCCCTGCATGTGGTCGTAGGCCACCTCGACCACCCGCTCGGGGCGCAGCGGGATCCACGACAGGTCCTTCTTGCCGGTCCACCGGCTGGGACCGCCCGGCAGCCGGTCGGCGGCCTGCGCCTCCTCGCTCGCCCACTCCTGCCACGGATGGCCCTCGACGGACGCCATCCGCAGCGGCTCCAGCTCCGTCATCAGCGCCTCGCGGCGGCGCATCGGGAAGGACGCGCAGACGCCGACGTGCTGAAGCATCCCCTCGGCGTCGTACAGACCGAGCAGCAGCGAGCCGACCACGGGACCGCTCTTGTGCAGCCGCATCCCGGCCACCACGCAGTCCGCGGTGCGCTCGTGCTTGACCTTGATCATGACGCGCTCGCCCGGCCGGTACGGCAGATGCAGGGGTTTGGCGACGACCCCGTCGAGACCGGCGCCCTCGAAGCGGGAGAACCACTCCTTGGCCGTGTCGATGTCCTGCGTGGCGGGCGCGGTGAACACCGGCGCCGTCGCCTCCCGCAACGCCTCCACCAGCACCTCGCGCCGGTCCCGCTGCGGCACCGGCAGCAGCGTCTCGTCGCCCACGGCCAGCAGGTCGAAGGCGACGAAGGACGCGGGCGTCACCTCCGCCAGATGGCGGACCCGGGACTCCGCCGGATGAATCCGCTCCAGCAGCGCGTCGAAGTCCAGCCGGCCGCCCCGCACGATGACGATCTCGCCGTCCAGCACGCAGCGCGGCGGAATCCGCTCCCGCAGCGCCTCGACCAGCTCGGGAAAGTACCGGGTCAGCGGCTTGCCCGAGCGGCTGCCCAGCTCGATCTCGTCGCCGTCGCGGAAGACGATCGCCCGGAAACCGTCCCACTTGGCCTCGTAGAGCATGCCGGGCGGGACGGCCGCGGCGGACTTCGCCAGCATCGGCCGCACAGGGGGCATCACCGGAAGGTCCATGCTGGTGATTGTGCGCGGCCCCGCCCGGGGGCGCCCGCCGACGGGCGCCGCCCGGCCGTACGGCCTAGCGTGGTCGCATGGCCGAGACGCTGGAACTGACCGTCGGCGAGCGGGCCGTCCGGGTGTCCCACCCGGACAAGGTCTACTTCCCGCAGCGCGGATTCACCAAGGCCGACCTGGTGAGGTACTACCTCAGCGTCGGCGACGGCATCCTGCGCGCGGTCAGGGATCGGCCGACCACACTGGAGCGCTACATCCACGGCGTGGAGGGCGAGTCCTTCTTCCAGAAGCGGGCCCCGAAGAATCTGCCCGACTGGATCCCCACCGCCCGGATCGCCTTCCCCAGCGGCCGGTACGCCGACGAGATCTGCCCCACCGAGACCGCCGCCGTCCTGTGGGCCGCCAACCTCGGCACCTTCACCTTCCACCCCTGGCCGGTGCGCCGCGCCGACACCGACCACCCCGACGAACTGCGCATCGACCTCGACCCGCAGCCCGGCACGGACTACGGCGACGCCGTACGCGCGGCGCTCATGCTGCGCGAGGTGCTGGACGGACTCGGCCTGACCGGATGGCCGAAGACCTCCGGCGGACGCGGCCTGCACGTCTTCGTGCCGATCGCGCCGCAGTGGACCTTCACCCAGGTACGGCGCTCGGCCATCGCGATCGGCCGCGAACTGGAGCGCCGCGCGCCCGACCGGATCACCACCGCATGGTGGAAGGAGGAGCGCGGCGAGCGGATCTTCGTCGACTACAACCAGACCGCGCGCGACCGCACGATCGCCAGCGCCTACTCCGTACGGCCGTTCCCGCACGCCCCGGTCTCGGCGCCGCTGCGCTGGGACGAGGTGAGCAGCGCCGTGCCCGAGGACTTCGACCTGGGCACCATGCCGGGGCGGTTCGCGGAGGCCGGCGACGTGCACGCCGACATGGACGAGCACGCCTTCCGGCTGGACGCGGCGCTCGAACTGGCCGACAAGGACGAGCGCGAGCACGGCCTCGGCGACCTGCCCTACCCGCCGGAGCACCCCAAGATGAAGGGCGAGCCCAAGCGGGTGCAGCCGAGCCGCGCCAAGAAGGCCGCGTCGGACAGCGACGCGGACGGGTAGCGACGCGAAGCGGTGGCCTCCGGCCGCGCGATTCAGTCGAACGTCTCGACGTACTCCTCGGTCGGCCCCAGCTCCGGCCGGTCGCGCAGCTCGACGCGGTCGCCGAAACGCTCCAGCTCCAGCACCGTGACGGTGTTCTCGCCGGCCGTCAGCAGCGGCGCGGGCACGTAGAGGGTGACCTGCGGGCCGATCTCCCAGTACCGGCCGAGCAGCGTGCCGTTCACCCAGGCGAAGCCCTTGCCGAAGCCGGGAAAGGCCAGGAAGGTGTCGGCCGGGGCGTCCGCCGTGAACCGGGCGGTCGCGAAACCCGCGCCGCCGGACGGCGGGGCGACCGACGGCGCGCGCTCCACGTCGGCCGCGGGCCATTCGTCCAGCGGCAGTCCGTGGACCGACCAGTTGTGCACCAGGCGGCGCTCGACGCGGACCCCGCCGAGGATGCCCTTGCCCTGGCCGAGCAGCGGACCGTAGTTGATCCGGCCCTGGTTCTCGACCAGGAGTTCCAGCAGTACGGGCTCGCCGGCGCCCTCGACGGTGAGCGAGCCGGTCTCCCGGTCGAGCACACCGGCGGGCGCGCCGTCCACGAAGACCTGGGCGCGGTCGTGCAGCCCGTGCACGGTGATCTCCCGCGGGCCGCGCGGCAGACGGGGGCGGGCGCGGTAGAGCACCAGCCCCGAGGGCTGTTCCAGCTCCTCGAAGCTCAGCGGATGCGGGGACGCCACCGGCCGCGACAGCGCGGTGAGCGCGTCCAGCAGACCGGCGCCCCGGACCACGGGCAGCGCGCGAGCGGTGAGCGGCGGCGCGGTCGCGGGCAGCGGCCGGGAGGCTTCGGCCGCGCCGGTCACCGCGAGCAGCCGGTCGCGCAGGGCGAAGAACTTCGGGCCGAGGCCGCCGTGTTCGGCGACCGGCGCGTCCGAGTCGTAGCTGGTCACGGTCGGCTGGAGCCTGTCGCCGTCGTGGTTGGCGCCCGCCCACAGGCCGAAGTTGGTGCCGCCGTGCGCCATGTAGACACTCACCGAGCCGCCCTCGTCCAGGATCTCGGCGAGCGTGGCCTCGGCGCTGTCGACGGTCCGGATGTGGTGCTTCTCGCCCCAGTGGTCGAACCAGCCGTTCCAGAACTCGGCGCAGACGAACGGCTCGCCCGTTCTGCGCGAGCGCAGCAGTTCGGCGGCCTGCGCGGCGCGGGACCCGAAGGTCGCCGTGGTCAGCGTGCCCGGCAGGGCGCCGCCGTCGAGCATCAGGTCGGTCGGGCCGTCCGCGGTGTAGAGCAGTTCGGTGATGCCCCGCTCCACCAGCGCGTCGCGCACCCACGCCACATAGCCGTGGTCGTCGCCGTAGCTGCCGTACTCGTTCTCCACCTGCACGGCGACCACCGGCCCGCCGCGGGCCGCCTGGAGCGCGGCGACGCGCGGGATCAACGCGTCGAACCAGCGCGCCACTTCGTCGAGGAAGGGCCGGTGCGAGGAGCGCAGCCGCATGCCGGGCGTCCCGGTCAGCCACGCGGGCAGGCCGCCGTTGTCCCACTCGGCGCAGATGTACGGGCCGGGGCGCACGATCACGTCCAGGCCGGTGTCCCGCGCGAGCGCGACGAACCGCTCGATGTCGCGCGGGCCGTCGAAGGACGGCCGCCCCCGGCGCGGCTCGTGGAAATTCCACGGGACGTACGTGTCCACGGTGTTGAGCCCCATGGCCGCGAGGCGTTCCAGCCGGTCGGCCCACTGCTCGGGGTGGACCCGGAAGTAGTGCAGCGACCCCGCCAGGACGCGGTGCGGCTGCCCGCCGCGCAGGAACGTGCCGTGCGGATACGACAGCAGGGGCGCGGGTCGGCCGTTGGCGTCCGCGGGTGCGGTGGTGGTCGGAAGGCTCACAGCACCGAACTGTCGCACAGATTGTTATCGATGCCAACGCGGTGCCTTCAGCCGGTCCGGGGCGGGACCACGAGCTGGAGAGTGCCCCCTTTGGGCGGGTGCGACCGCTATCATCGGCGGCAGCGGATCAGCCGGAAGGGACCCATGAAGAACCAGAGCGCGCGCGACGCCTCCCGTCCGCCCGGCATGGCGGATGTCGCACGGGTCGCCGGGGTCTCCGCGCAGACCGTCTCGCGGGCCCTGGCCGGTCACCCCAATGTGCAGGACACGACCCGCGCCAAGGTGCTCGCCGCCGTCGACCAGCTCGGTTATCGCAGGAACAACGCGGCGCGCATGCTCTCCTCCGGCCGCAGCCGCACCATCGGCGTGGTCACCCTCCAGACCAGCTTCTACTCCCGCACCGCCCTCACCCTCGGCATCGAACGGGCCGCTCAGGAGGCCGGTTACGCGGTCAGCACCGCCACCACCGCCTCGCTGGACACCTCCGCCATCGAGAGCTCGATGCTGCGGCTGGCCGACCAGCACGTCGAAGGCGTCGTGCTCGCCGTTCCGCTGATCCATGTGAGCCGCCAGATCGAGCAGCTCACCAGCGCCGTGCCCACCATCACCGTCGACGGTTCGCGCACGTCGGCGACCGAAGTGGTCGCCGTCGACCAGTCGGCGGCGGCGCGGCTGGCCACCCGGCACCTGCTGGACCTGGGCCACGAGACGGTCTGGCACGTCGCGGGACCCGGCGAGTGGCTGGACGCGGCGAGCCGGTCGCAGGGCTGGCGCGCGGTGCTCGAAGCGGAGGGCAGGACGGTGCCGCCGGAGCTGACGGGCGACTGGTCGCCCGCCTCCGGCTACCGCAACGGCCTCATCCTCGGCCGGATCCCCGACGTCACCGCGGTCTTCGTGGCCAGTGACGAGATGGCGTTCGGCGTGATCCGCGCCCTGCACGAACTGGGCCGCAGGGTGCCGGAGGACATCTCCGTCGTGGGCGTGGACGACATCGCGCTCGCCGAGTACTGCTCGCCCTCGCTGACCACGGTGGCCCAGCCCTTCGCCGAGATGGGGGCGCTCGCGGTCTCCCACCTCATGCGGTACATCGCGGACCCGGACGCCACCTTGGAACCGGCCTCCGTGGAGCCGACGCTGGTCGTCCGCGCCAGCACGGCGCCCGCCCCCCGCTGACGGTCAGGCGCCGGCCGACGGCCTGAGGGCGTCACCGCGCGCGGGGGAGTACGTACCCCTGCCGTCCGTGCCGCCGCCTGTCCGCGTTCCCGGACCACACCGGCCGCACGACCGCCCGATATCGGCCGCTATCACCTGTGCAAGAAGCTCTGTCTGGCTCTGGTGTTATCGATGCCATCGCCGCTACAGTCTCCACCACTCCCGACTCGCTCCCGGCTCTTCACGGCCCTAGGTGGTACAGGAATGACCTCGCGCTCGCCCCGATCACCCCACCGCGGAAGGTGGCGGCGGCAGCGGTCCGCGACCGCCGCCGCCCTGCTCGCCTCGCTCGCCCTGCTGTCGGTCGGCGTCACTCCGGCGCTCGCCGCCCCGCCGCAGACGTCGGCCGACCCGGCCGCCGCCGCGGACACCCCGATCGACCCCGCCCAGTACACGCTGGTCCAGGCAGACTCCGAGTCGCCCGCCTACCCCGCGCCCCCGGCCCTGGACGGCACGGCGCTCGCCGCGTTCGACAACGACCCGTCGACGCAGTGGACGGTCGCCTACGACGTGGTCGGCGGCGTCGGCGTCGCCAAGACCCCGATGCCGCACTGGATCACCCTCGACGTCGGCGGCTCCTTCACCCTCACCGGTGTCGACTACTCGGTGAAGAACCAGGCCAACGGCCCGGTCAAGGGCTACCGGATCTTCGTCACCGACGACGCGGCCGTCGCCAAGGACCCGAAGGGGAACTGGGGAGCGCCCGCCGCGACCGGCTCCTTCCACCAGCCGACGAGCAACACCGAGGTACAGACCGTCGTCTTCGACAAGCCCGTCACCGGCCGCTATGTGAAGGTCGAGGCCGAGAGCGCCGTCAACGGGTCCGACAACGCCTCCGCCTCCGAGATCAGGGTCCGCGCCGTCGGCGACACCACGCCCGCGCCCGTCGACCCGCCGCCCCCGGCCGACCCCGCGACCCCCGTCGAGATCAGGCACGGCGCGCTCAAGGTCACCGTCGCCAAGGAATTCCCGCAGGTCATCTCGTACGCGCTGAACGGCGGCACCCTCGCGGGCCAGGCGTCCGTCCTGCACACCTTCGACATCAACGGCGCCGCGCACACCGCGACCACGAAGATGTCCGCGCACGGCGACACCGCGACGTACACCTCGACCTTCGCCGACCTGCCGAACGTCACCATCACCTCGACGATCACCGCGACGGCGAAGAAGACCGTCGTCTTCGCCGTCCGGAAGATCACCGGCAGCGCCGCCCGTACCGTCAACCAGTTCTCGATCCCCGGCCAGTCGCTGCTGTCGGTCGACTCCTCCGACCCGCACGCGAGCCTGGCCCGTACGAAGATCTCCACGGACTCCACGACGACGGCCGACCAGTTCCTCACGATCAGCGCGGCGGCCAAGCCCGACAAGGCGTCCGTCGGCACCCCGTACGGCTTCGTCAGCAACTCCACGCTCGCGGGCGGGCTGATCACCGACGCGACCGACGACGCCGCGCAGGACAACAACGACAACGGCAACACCCGGCTCCAGTCGCGGGTCGTGGACGCGGGCGGCGGCGCGCGCCGCGCGGAGCTGTCCGTCGGCACCTACACCTACGCGCCCAAGGGCGCCACGGACCGGCGGGTGGCGACGTACGCGCTGCCGCGGACCACGGTCGTGCTCTCCGGTGACGCCAACGGCGACAACAAGGTGACCTGGGAGGACGGCGCGCTCGCCTACCGCGCCGCGATGACGCGCCCGCTCGGCGCCGACCGGGTGCCCGAACGCGTCGTGCAGCACATCCCGTTCAACTTCGCGAGCCAGGCCACCAACCCGTTCCTCAAGACGCTCGACAACGTCAAGCGGATCTCGCTGGCCACCGACGACCTCGGCCAGTGGGTGCTGGAGAAGGGCTACGCCAACGAGGGCCACGACTCCGCGCACCCGGACTACGGCGGCGACTACAACGTCAGGGCCGGCGGCCTCACCGACCTCAACAAGCTGGCTTCCGTGGGCGCCGACTACAACTCCGACATCGCCGTCCACGTCAATGTGACCGAGGCGTACCCGCAGGCCAAGAACTTCAGCTCGGGACTCATCCAGGGCCAGGTCAACGGCTGGGACTGGCTCAACCAGTCGTACCACATCGACCAGCGCACCGACCTCGGCAGCGGCGCCGTCCTCGACCGCTTCAAGGAACTGCGCAAGCAGGCGCCCGGCATCAAGACCGTCTACATCGACGCCTACTACTCCAGCGGCTGGCTCGCCGACGAACTGGCCCGCCAGCTCCACGCGATGGGCTTCGAGGTCGCCAGCGAGTGGGCCTACAAATTCGAGGGCGACTCGATCTGGTCGCACTGGGCGAGCGACAAGAACTACGGCGGCGCCACCAACAAGGGCATCAACTCCAACATCGTCCGCTTCATCGCCAACTCCGACCGTGACGTGTGGAACGTCGACCCGCTGCTCGGCGGCTCCGACATCAAGGAGTTCGAGGGCTGGACCGGCCAGGACGACTACAACGCCTTCTACCGGAACATCTGGACCGACAACCTGCCGACCAAATTCCTCCAGCACTACCAGCTCACCACCTGGGACTTCGGCGCCTCCGCCGACCTCACCGGCGGTGTCCACGTCGCGATGGCGGGCGGCAAGCGCCAGGTGACCATGGGCGGCGCGCTCGTCCTCGACGGCGACAGCTACCTGCTGCCGTGGGGCGAGGCCAAGCGCGGCAACGGCACGTCCTCGCCGAGCGACGCCGACAAGATGTACTACTTCAGCGCGTCCGGCGGCGCCCACACCTTCGACGTGACACGGCAGTTCGCGGGCACCAAGCGCTTCACCCTCTACAAGCTCACCGACCAGGGCCGGGTGAAGGCCGCTGACATCACCCCGACCGGCGGCAAGGTCACGATCAGCGGCGACAAGAACCAGCCGTACGTGCTCGCCCCGCACTCCGGCAAGGCGCCGCACACCAACGTCGACTTCGGGCAGGGCACCGGTCTGAACGACCCCGGCTTCAACGCCGGCGACCTCACGGCCTGGAACGCCCGCGGCGGCGCGACCGCCGTACGCACCGCCAACGGTGACAACGTCGCCCGGCTCGGCGCCGCGGCCTCCGGTATCTCGCAGCAGGTCAAGGGCCTGACGTCCGGCAAGACCTACACCCTCAGCGCCAACGTCGAGATCGCCAAGGGGCAGCGCAGGGCCACCACCCTCGCCGTCACCGGCGGCAAGCTGCCCGCCGCCAACACCTTCGACACCACGCCCGCCGCCAACCAGATGGCCGCGGACGCCAAGCAGGGCACGTACTCGCAGCGCGCGTCGGTGACCTTCACCGCGCCGTCCAACGGCAAGGTCACCGTCGCCGTCAGCGCGGTGGCGGGGGGCGTGGCCGTCACGCTGGACGACATACGCCTGATGGCCGACACCACGCTGCCGCTGCCCAAGAAGGCGGCCGGTTCTGGCGGGACCGTCCTCGCACGGGACGACTTCGAGGGCAACCAGCCCGGCTGGGGACCCTTCGTCAAGGGCGACGCGGGCGGCGCCACCGACCCGCGCACCAGCATCAGCGACCTGCACGCCCCGTACAGCCAGAAGATCTGGAAGAACACCTACTCGCCGTACAACTCAGGGACCCTCAAGGGCCAGGCGGTGGACGACGTCATCGGCGGGAACCACTCGCTCAAGGCCCACGAGGAGAACAGCGGTCTGGTCTACCGGACGGTGCCCGCGACCGTGCCCTTCGTGGCGGGCCACACGTACGCGGTCTCCTTCCGCTACCAGACCAACCTCGACGGCCAGTGGGCCTGGGTGACCGGCGCGGACGTCGTCGGCGGCGGAAAGGTCGCGTCCAAGGACGTGACGCGCGACGTGCTCGCGCCCGCGCTCGACACGGCCACGTACTCCAAGGAGATCGTCGCGGGCTGCGGCGACACCTGGGTGGGGCTGCGCAAGCTCGGCGGCGCCAACGGCACGGACTTCGTGCTGGACGACTTCTCGGTGACCGACCTGGGCCCCGCCCCGGCGGGTCCGGCGTGCGCGAGTGTGACGACGCCGCCGACCGCCGAGCTGAGCCCCGGCGTGCCGAGCGAGTACGTGACCACCTTCACCAACAGCGAGCTGACCGACGCCACCGGCGTCGTCCAACGGCTCGACGGCCTGCCCGCCGGGTGGACCGCGGCGGTGAAGACCGAGCACGGCAACAGCTTCGCCACCGTGAAGCCCGGCGCGTCGGTGAGCACCACCTGGCTGCTGACCCCGCCCGCGGGAGCGGCGGGGACCGCCGCCTCCTGGAAGGTCGTGGCGGGCTACACCGACGACGGCGCCACCAAGTCGGTGTCGGCGGACGCCAAGGCGACCGTCGCGACCCGCGCGCTGCTCTCGCCCAGTTCGATGACGGCGACCGCGGACTCCGAGAACCTCTCCTCGGGAGCGGCGGAAGGACCGGTCTCCAACGTGCTCGACGGTGACCCCGGCACCATCTGGCACACCGACTACACCAACTCCGAGGCGCCGTACCCCCATTGGGTGACCCTCAAGCTGGGCGGCCCCGCCGACCTCGACGGCTTCGGCTACCTCGACCGCCAGACCGGCGGACAGAACGGCCGGGTGGCCGGCTACGAGGTCGCCGTCTCCGACAACGGCACTACCTGGACGACCGTCGCCCGCGGCACCCTCGTGGACTCCCCGTCGACCCAGGTCATCGCCTTCGACCGGGTCCGCGCGAGCTATGTCCGCTTCACCGCGCTCAGCGCGCTCAACGGACTGCCGTTCGCGGCGGCAGCCGAGATGCGGGCCTACGGCAGTTACGCCGACACGCCCATCGGTTATCCGCCGGATCCCGCACCGGGCGCCTGACCACGGTCCGAACGGGCACCACGCGGGGCGCGCCCCCCTCCCTGACCGGGGAGGGGGGCGCGCCCCGTCGTTCTCGGGTCAGTTGACCAGCGGGAGGAGCTGAAGGCGCTCGGCCGCCGAGATGAGCGGGTCCACGTCGACCGGCTCCTCCGTGACGTCGTCGATGACGGACACCCGCACCGCGGGCACGGGCGCCGTGTCGATGGTCGCCGCCAGGTCGAGCGCGAACAGCACGTTCACCGGCCGCGCCCCGCGCGAGTCCTCGTGGACGCCCGCGAACCGCAGGATGCGCCAGCCCTCGTCGTCCCAGTGGTCGAGCAGGGCGGAGCGGACGACGGGAGCCGTCGCCTGCCAGGCCAGGGAGTTCTCCAGCAGCTCCACGGACGCCGCGACCGGCACCCGTTCGCCGGAACCGCTCAGCGGATGCCCGAGGACCCGCAGCCGCAGCTTGCGCAACGGCCGCAGCCACCGCTGGTCGAGGTCGGAGGACAGACCGAGCAGTACCGCCGCGGCCACCACCAGGACGACGGCCGACGGCACCGGATCCCCGCCGATCCGCGACCACCACGTACGGTCGGCGGCCACGGCGGCCAGACCGCCCACGACGACCAGACCGGCACGGGTGAAGGACCGCCAGCCGACCGGCCCCTCGTCACGGGCGCTGCACCCGCAGGACGACTCGGGCGCCGTCGCCCGCGCGTACCCCAGATACGCGGTGAAGCCCGCGCCCAGGACCGCCGTTGCCACGGCGGGCGCCACGGCCTCGGGAACGGCGAGCAGCGCCGCCGCGATCAGCAGCTCGACCGCGCCCACCGCGCGCAGTGCCCGGGTGGCGCGGTGGCCGTTGCCCAGGACCCGCACCAGGACGGTGTTCGCGGCCAGTTGGGCCGTACGGCGGCCGAAGAGCTTCGGCGCGCCGGTCACGGCGAGCAGGACCCCGCACAGCAGCGGCGCCAGACTCGGGATGACGGAGATCATCGCGCTCCCTCCTAGTGGCCGACGGTCACGCGGGCGATGTCGACGGTGTCGTCCTCGGGACGCCAGGCGCCGAGGATCTGCGCCGACTGCCCGATCCGCACCCGCGACAGGTCCGAGGTGAGCGCGCCGCCCAGGTACGAGGCGGTGGTCGTCTCGGTGACGATCCGGCCCACGACGGCGTGGTTGTTGCCGTGCGTGAGGTGCAGCCGGTCCTTGGCGATGCCCTGGATCTCGCAGAAGAGATTCACGATGTTGACCCACACCGCGTCGGCCGCGATGGTGCCGTCGGGCATGTCGACACCGCGCGCGTACAGGCCGTCGCCGACCTTGATCTCCGCCGCGGTGGTGGGGCGCAGCTTCCAGACGCTGGTGGCGTTGGTGAGCTGGATGAGGTGCTGGTCGCCGTAGGAGCCGGCGACCTCCAGCACGGTGCCGTTGATCGCGGTGATCCGGCCCTCGGCGAACGCCGACTTGGAGATCGCCGGGTCGAGCGACGGCATCGGCGCGGCGAAGGCGGCGTCCGCGTCGATGCCGCCGAGCGCGGTGGCGCCGACGATGGTCGCACCGCCGAGCGCGGCGGTGGTGAGGAAGCGCCGGCGGTCCATCCGGCCGCGGCCCGCGGGATTCTGGTCGTGGCTCATGTCGGTCCTCCTCACTCGTAGATGTAGACGGGGAGCTTGCCGGAGCTGAGATTGCCGATCGCGGAGAACGCGGCCGGGGTCAGGTCGATGACCCGGTTGGTGCGGCAGACGCCGTTGCAGCACGCGGACTCGCCGCAGAAGCTCTTGGTGCGCGGTCCGCAGTCGGAGACCGTGACGCAGACCGTCGCGCCGGAGCACTGGTGCTTGACGTTCATCACCGAGCCGCAGCCGCGGCGCGCGATCGTCTCACCGCACAGGTCGGGCCGGGTGATGTCGAAGCACGCCTGGGAGGCGTTCGGCCACGCCGCCTGGTGGGCGTTGGACTGGCAGGTGCCGCAGGCACCGGTGCCGGTGCTGCCGCAGGGGCCCCAGGCGCTGCCGCAGCAGAACCAGGTGGTCTCACCTGCCCAGAGACTGGTCGATCCGCAAGCCATGTCGATTCCCTTCGCTCGCGCGCAGGTGTTGTGACCTGCGCATGACAACACAAGGTGCGGGCCGCGTCATGCGTGACACGTGACACGGGGCCGCCGGTGGGGACGGCGGCGGTGCTGGGCGTTCGGCGTCCGGGATGCGCGCGCTCGCGGGGGAGGTGGGGCGACGGGCGGGACCGCGAGGCGGTGGGGCGGTGTGGCGTGAATCGCACGGATGCGCGAGGTGCATGGTGCGCTCGATGTGTGGGGGGATATTGGGGGGTTCGGGTGCTGTGAGTGCTGAGGGTGGCGCGGGTCCTGTGGGGATTCCGGGGCATGTGGGGACGCCGGGAGAATTGCATGCCCATGACAAGGTGTGCGTCGGATGGGTCGGCAGTGATGGTGGAACACGGCCATGATGCGCGCTTCTACGCGCGTCCGCCAGAGGGCGGGAGACACGAGAGGCCCTTGGGGCGGGCGGCACGAGCCGTACGGTGCGGGGTACCGGGCGTTGGCCTCGGGCATCACGGCCGTGGCGCGCCGCGCGGACGCGTGGGCCGTCTTTCGCGGGGTGCCCGGGATGTCGTGATCCAGCCAGCCGCGGCCACGGCGGCTCGCGTACGCCTACGATCTGCCGCCTGCCGCCTGCCGCCTGCCGCCTGCCGCCTGCCGCCTGCCGCCTGCCGCCTGCCGCCTGCCGCCCGCGTATCGGGCGCGGTCGCTGGGGGTGTCGCCCGGCGGTGAAGGGCTACCGGGTCGCCCGCTGAGCGCCACCGCCTGATCCGTCGCCCGATCCGGCGCCGGGCCCTGGGATCCCGGCGGCCCTGCCGCCCGGTCCGCCCTGGCGTCGGGTCGCCGCGCTGCGGCCCACGGCCTCCACCAGCGGCAGCACGCGGTACGGGACCCGCTCGCGCAGGGCGATCTCCGTACGGGTGCGGACCACGCCCGGCAGTTGGATCAGCCGCTGGATGATGTCCTCCAGATGGGCGTTGTCGCGGGCCGCGACCCGGGTGAGCAGATCCCCGCCGCCGGTGATCGAGAGCGCCTCGATGATCTCCGGCACGGCCGCGAGCGCTTCGCCCACGTCGTCCAGGCGCCCCTGCGTCACCTCGATCCGCACGAAGGCCAGCACCGGGTGGCCCAGCGCGGCAGGCGACACGCGTGGTCCCGCCGTGGTGATCACCCCGTCCCGCTCCAGCCGGTCGAGCCGGGCCTGGAGGGTGCCGCGGGCCACGCCGAGTATGCGGGCGTACTCACGGACGCTGGTGCGCGGCTGCTCCAGCAGCAGCCGCAGGATGCGGGTGTCCAGTGCGTCGACGGCCATGGGCCACTGGTCTCCTCATGGTCGATGACAGGGCACCCTCACCGTACCAATGGCACAGCGCCGAGCGACCAGTTTGAGCCACTGCCCGCTCGGGTGCTTTCCTGGTGGTGACGATGGCGTTGCGGTCCTCCGCAACGCCTTTGCCATGTCCGGCGCCGACCGCCGCCGGGCACCCGTACCGGACAGGGGTGGAACCGCACACGTGAAGAAGTTGTTCGTCGCACCGGATCCGGGCCGCGCGCGGCTGCGCCACGCCTCCCGCGCCGTCCTCGGCATCGCGCTCGCCGTCACCGCGGCGGGCCTGGCCGGATTTCCGCTGCCCGCGATGTGCGGCGGCGGTCTCGCCGCGCTGCTCGCCTTCTTCGTCGTCGCCGACCCCCGCGTCGGCCAGCAGGCGGTCACCATCGCCCTGATGCCCCTGACCGGACTGCCGGTGCTCACCGCCGCGGCCTGGCTGCACCCGTACCCGCTCGCCCGCGACGCCGCCTTCGTCGCTGTCGTCCTCGCC
This sequence comes from Streptomyces sp. NPDC003300, assembly GCF_040610915.1. Taxonomy (NCBI): domain Bacteria; kingdom Bacillati; phylum Actinomycetota; class Actinomycetes; order Kitasatosporales; family Streptomycetaceae; genus Streptomyces; species Streptomyces sp. NPDC003300. The sequence goes on from NZ_JBEXNE010000018.1 coordinate 22,723, forward strand.
GGGGTCTACGTCCGCCGCTGGGGCGCCCGCGGCCACGCGCTCGGCGTCTTCGGCTTCATGATGTTCTTCATCGCGCAGTTCCTGCACGCCGTCCCGGCCGAACTCCCCGAGCTGTACGCGGCGATCGGCCTCAGCCTCGCCGTCGCCGCCACCGTCCGCTTCGGCCTGTGGTGCTACGAACGCGGCGCCGCTCCCGTACCGGCCGTATCTCTTGTCCAACCGCCCGGTCTGCGCAGGCCGACCACCCGGCAGGCCGTCCAGGCCGCGACCGCCGCGGCCGGAGCCCTCGCGCTCGGCCAGGCACTGTCGGAGGACCGCTGGTACTGGGCGGTCGCCACCTCCTGGTGGATCTTCGTCAACACGGCGTCGCGCGGCGAGACCCTGGTGCGCGGCTTCCGCCGCGTGCTCGGCACCGCGCTCGGCATCGTGGCCGGATTCGCCCTCGCCCTTCCCCTGCACGGCGCCCCCGTACCGTCCGCCGTCCTCGTCGCGGTGTGCGTTTTCGGCATCTTCTACAGCGCGGCCGTCTCCTACTCCTGGATGACCTTCTTCGTCACCGTCATGGCCGGCTCCCTCTACGGGCTGCTCGGCGTCCTGCACCCGGCGCTGCTCCTGCTGCGCCTCGAGGAGACCGGGGCGGGCGCGCTCTGGGCCGCCCTCGCCGTGCTGCTGGTGCTGCCGGTCACCACGCACGCCGCCACCGACGCCTGGATCCAGCGCGCCCTGGAATCCGTACGCGACTTCACCGCGCAGGCCGCCCGGCACCTCGCCGGTGAACCCGGCGCCGACCTGGCGGGACGCGCCGCCGAACTGGACCTGGTACTCGGCCGGGTACGCGCCTGCCTGGCGCCGCTGGTGCACCCGCTGAGCCCCCTGCGGGCCCGTAGAGCGCGGGCCGGTCACGTACTGCGCCTCCTCGACGCCTGCGCCCACCAGGTTCGCGGCCTCGCCGAGGTCGTCGCCCACCCCGAAGCGGGCCACGACGAGCGGCTGTCGGCCGCTTGCCGACGGGTCGAGGACGCCGTGCGCCGCCTGGTCGTACGCGGCGTCGAGGCACCGGAACCCCGGCCGGAAACGCCCCGGGACGGCGTGGGACATCCGCACGCCGAACGCGCGCTCGGCCACCTGCGGGTCCTGGAAACGGCGCTCACCGACCTCGCCGCCCCCCTGCACGCCGACCCCCGGGCGCCGCTCGCCGCCTGACCAGTGGGACCCGGGGGCGACGCGGCCGCCGTCAGGTACTAATCTCAGCCGCCGTACAGACATCAGGCGGAAGAGGTACGGCAGTGGCCGGGCACGTTTACATCGGGTCGTTCACTTCGGCGGGCGGGCGAGGGCTCACCACGGCCGCCGTCGACCCGGACACGGGAGCGCTCACCGCGCTCGGCGACAACGCCGAGGTGCAGAATCCGTCCTTCCTCGCCCTGTCCGACGACGGGCGGACGCTCTACACGGTCGGCGAGACCGAGCCGGAGGGCACCGCCGCCGCGTTCTCGGTCGCAGACCCGGCCGCACCCCGGCTGCTCGGCGCGCCCGTGCAGGTGCACGGCGGCTGGCCCACCCACCTCGCCGTCCACCGCGGCCACCTGCTCACGGCCAACTACGCGGAGCCCGGCAGCGTCAGCGTCCTGTCCATCGGCGAGGACGGCGCGCTCGGCGGACTGCGCTCACTGCTGGAGCACGAGGGCGACGGCCCCCACCCCGAGCGCCAGACCGGGCCGCACGCGCACGCCGTGCTGACCGACCCCAGCGGACGCTGGGCGGTCAGCGTCGACCTCGGCACCGACTCGGTGCGGGTCTGCGAACTGGACACCGACAGCGGCGAGCTGGAGATCGAGCGCGAGCTGGGACTGCGCTCCGGGATCGGCCCGCGCCACCTCACCTTCCACCCGGCCGGCCACCACGCCTATGTGATGAACGAACTCGACTCCGTCGTCACCGTCTGCCGCTGGGACCCCTCCATCGGCAGCCTGCGCCCGCTCGCCGAGGTCCGCGTGCTCCCCGACGGCACCGAGGGCGAGAACTACCCCTCGGAACTGGTCGTCTCGCCCGACGGCCGCTTCGCCTGGGCCGCCAACCGCGGCCACAACAGCATCGCGGTGCTCGCCCTGGACGAGACGGGGGAGCGGCTGGAACTGCTCGACACCGTGAGCTGCGGCGGCGACTGGCCGCGCCACCTGACCCTCGACCCGTCGGGCACCCGGCTGTACGCGGCCAACGAGCGCTCCGGCGACGTCACCTGGTTCGACGTCGACCCGGGCACCGGCATCCCCAAGCAGGCCGGTTCGCTGGCGCTGCCCGCCGTGTCCTGCGTGCTCTTCGCCCGGGCCTGACACCGCGGCGGCGGGCTCGCGCGGCCCGCACGACGAGGAAACGGCGCGGGCGGGCGGTCCTGTCGAAGGACCGCCCGCCCGCGCCGTTGTCGTCGCCGTGTCGACGCGCCGCCTCGTTCAGTGCGAGGGCGCGCTCTCCTGCTGCTGCATCGCGATGCCCAGCGCGCCCGCGTAATGCGTGACCACCAGCTTGCCGACCGCCGGGTACGGGCCGAGCGCGTCGGCGCCCGAGCAGCCCGCCTCCGCCGCGGCGGTGTGCAGGAGTTGCGGCGCGATCTCCGGGCCGATCAGGCACGGGGCGAGCGCGAGCCGGCCGGAGCCGGAGGAGCGCAGTTGCTCCGCCGCCCGAGCGATGGAGCCGTCCTCGTCGAGCGCGGCGGCCAGCACCGGCACGGCGAGCCGCGCGGCCAGCAGCAGCCCGGTCACACCCGCGGCCTGCGCCGCCTCCTCGCCGCCGACGGTCGCCAGGATGATCCCGTCGGCCGCGGTCGCCACGGTGAACAGCCGGGCGCGGTCGGCGCGGGCCAGACCCGCCTCGGCGAGCCGGACGTGCAGCGCCTCGGCGAGCAGCGGATGCGGACCGAGGACGTCGGTCAGCTCCACCTGCGCCTTGGTGTCGGCGATGGCCTGCCGGATCCTGCGCAGCACCGAAGCCTCGGGTCCCGCGAGCAGCGGGACGACGACGGCCGCGGTGTCCTCCCCCGACCGCTCGTCCGCGATCGCGGCCAGGACGCCGCGCAGCGCCGGGAATTCGGTCTCCGCGCCGTCCTCACCGTCGACGAAGCCGATCCGCGGATCGAGTCCCGACAGCTCGGAGCGGGCGATGCTCACGACCTCCTCCGCCAGACTGAGCGCGGCGGCGGTGGGAGTGCCGGGGACGGCCAGAACCAGCACCGGCGCGCCCTCGGGCGCGGCCAGCGCCTCCGGTCGGCGGTGACGTCCCGGCTGGCGCGGGCGCGGCATTCGAACGGGAAGGCCGGAGGCGGGCCCTGTGGCAGTGCTCATGGCGACGCATGCTAACGCCTTGGGGCGCCTGGATGTTCGGCCGGGTCGGAGCCGCGGCAGACCTGTCCTGATCTGTCCCTTTCACCGCTCACGTTCGGTCATCGAACGAGTCTGAGCTGTGCCGGAACGCGCCGCGTCGGCACCGGAACGAACCGGTGCGGTACGCGAACGGGCCGGTGCGGCACGGGAGACGAGCCGCAGCAGCGCGGGGTCGGCCGGAAGCGGCAGCGCGTCCCGGTGCAGCGCCCCCGCGATCAGCAGCGCGCCGTCCAGCGGATCCCCGGCCGCCGGTACGAGCCTGGCGTCCGGCAGCATCCGCCCGGCCCGCTCGCGCAGCGGCCCGAGCAGCGGCTCACCCATCTTGAACAGGCCACCGGTCAGCGCCACGTCCACCGCGGCGGCGTCCGGCCGTACGGCAGCCGCCGACTCCAGGATGTGCGTCGCGGCGGCCCGCAGGATGCCGGAGGCCACCGGGTCGCCCCCCGTGGCGCAGGCGGCCACGTCGGGCGCGAACGAGGCCAGTACGGCGGGCCGGTCGGGGCGCGGGTAGAGCCGTGCGGGCATCCCGTCGAGCGGCCCGAAACGGTCCTCCGCGCGGGCCAGCAGCGCCGTGGAGCCGCCCGCCCTGCCGTCGTGCGCGCGCATCGCCGCGTCCAGGCCCGCGCGGCCGATCCAGGACCCGCCGCCCGCGTCGCCCAGCAGATGGCCCCAGCCGTCCGCGCGCAGCCAGCCGCGGCCGTCGGCCGCGGTGCCGAGCGCGATCACGCCGGTGCCCGCGGCGACGACGACGCCCGGCCGCAGACCGAGCGCGCCCGCGTACGCGGTCACCGCGTCACCGGCCAGCGCCAGCGACTCCACCCCGAAGGCGGCGGCCAGGGCGTCGGGCAGCACGGCGCGCAGGTCGGTGCCGAGTGTGGCCATACCGGCCGCGCCGACGCATGCGGCGGCCAGCGTGCCGGCCCCGGCCTTGTCCAGCAGGCCATTCACCAGGGGCACGACCTGGTCGAGCAGGCTCGCGGCGTCGATCCCGCGCTCGCCGGTCACGGCCGGGCGGGCCGAGACGGCGGGCGCGGACACCTCGGTGCCGTCGGCGCGGGCGACGGCCACCCGCACCCCGGAACCGCCGGAGTCGATCCCGAGCACCCAGTCAGCGGAAGCGGGCACGGATCAGCCGAGCCCGCGCGAGTCCTGCTTGAGCGCGGTGTCCACGGTCAGCGCCGAGGCGACGACCATGCTCAGCAGCGGGTCGGCCAGCGGCCGGTGGATCTGGAGGACGTAGTTGTCCGCCGTGGTGAACATGGTCTTGGCCAGGCCCTCCCACGTCTTGGTGATCCGGCCGATCTCCGTCTCCGTGTGGTCCACGATGGCGAAGTTCCACGCCCGCCAGTTCTCTGCCTTGATGGCACCGATCTGCTGGCCGTTGTACATGAACGCGAACTTGATCTTGCCGAAGGCGTTCTGCTGCACGATCTCGCCGAGCGGCTCACCGTTCGAGCGGTGCACCAGCACCTTGGACTTGATGAACTTCGCGGGCCGGGTGAGCACCAACTGCGGCTGCCCGTGCGCGTCCCTGACCTCCAGCTTGTGGGTCAGGAACTGGTCCACGCTGGAGACGAAGCGCAGCACCTTCTTCGCTGTGCTCTGCCCGATCTCGACGACCGAGCCGAGGGTACGGCCCTGCTGGTCGAAGACGCTGTACTCGTTGACCAGCTCGATCAGCTTGGCCTTCTGGTTCACCACCAGGATCGGCTCGGTGAACAGGGTGCCGCCGCCGAACGAGGTCGGCGCTATCCCGGCCTGCTGCTGCACCTGGCGCTGGACCTTGGACGGGTCGGGGGCGCCGCTGACATTCACCTCCCACGCGTTGCCGCCGCCTTGCTGCTGCTGCGGAATCTGGCCGGGGTTCGTGTGCTCCGTCCACTGTTTGCCGTCCCAGTAGCGGAGCAGATTCGGAGTGCCTTGCGGGTCGGCGTACCAGCCCGCCGGAGTATTGGGATGCGTCGTCACCCGGGCAGAGTACCGTCAAGACATGTCAGGGAAGGAGCCAGTCGACCGGCTGCGCACCCTGCCGGAGCAGCAGATCATTGGCGCGGCTGAAGGGCCGTGAGCCGAAGAAGCCGCGGTCGGCCGACATGGGGGAGGGGTGCGAGGACTCGATGGCGGGCAACTGCCCGAGCAGCGGCCGCAGATTGCGGGCGTCCCGGCCCCACAGCACGGAGACCAGCGGACGGCCCCGGGCGGCGAGCGCCCTGATCGCCTGCTCGGTGACCTCTTCCCAGCCCTTGCCGCGGTGCGCGGCGGGCCGCCGGGGCGCGGTGGTCAGCGCCCTGTTGAGCAGCAGCACACCCTGCCGGGTCCACGGCGTGAGATCCCCGTTGGACGGCCGCGGCAGCCCCAGGTCGGAGCCCAGTTCGCGGTAGATGTTCTCCAGACTGCCCGGCAGCGGCCGTACGTCCGGCGCGACGGAGAAACTGAGCCCCACCGCGTGACCCGGGGTCGGATACGGGTCCTGCCCGACGATCAGCACCCGCACGTCGTCGAAGGGCTGCTGGAACGCGCGCAGTACGTTCGCACCGGAGGGAAGGTACGTACGCCCCGCGGCGATCTCGGCGCGGAGGAAGTCCCCCATCGCCGCGATCCGGTCCGCCACCGGTTCGAGCGCCTTCGCCCAGCCCGCTTCGACGATCTCGTTCAATGGTCGCGCTGTCACGGTCCGTCACTCTACTGGCTCAACGGCCGTGCCGCGGACGGGGATCGGACCCGCCCGCGCAACGACGGCTCCGGTAGCGGACCGCCGGGCAGGACCGGTCAGATACCGGCCCGGCGGAAGGCTCGCCCGTACTGCTGCGGCACCGCCACCTCGGAGCCCAGCTCACGGGCGGCGTGCAGCGGCCAGTTCGGCGTACGCAGCAGTTCGCGGCCGAGCAGGACGGCGTCGGCCTGGCCGGTGGACAGGATCGTCTCGGCCTGCCGGGGGTGGGTGATCTCGCCGACGGCCGCCACCGGCAGACCGGTCTCGGCCTTCACGCGGGCCGCGAAGGGCACCTGATAGCCGGGGCCGAGCGGAATGCGTACGCCCGCGGCGTTCCCGCCCGTGGACACGTCGAGCAGGTCGACCCCGCGCACGAGCAGTTCCTTGGCGAAGCGGACCGTCTCGTCCGCCGTCCAGCCGCCGTTCTCCAGCCAGTCGGTGGCCGAGATGCGGAAGAACAGCGGCAGTTCCTCCGGCCAGACCTCGCGCACGGCGTCGACCGTCTCCAGCGCGAACCTGATCCGGTTCTCGAAGGCGCCGCCGTAGCCGTCGGTGCGGTGGTTGCTGTGCGGAGAGAGGAATTCGCCGATCAGATAGCCGTGCGCGCCGTGCAGTTCGAGCACCTCGAAGCCCGCCGCGAGCGCGCGCCGGGCCCCGGCCACGAACTGCCCGACGACGTCCCTGATGTCCGCCTCCGACAGTTCGGTCGGCACCTTGGACTCGTCGGAGAACGCCACCGGGCTCGGCGCCACCGGCTGCCAGCCGCGCTCGTCCGCGCCCAGCGGGCCGCCGCCCGCCCACGGCCGGTCCGTGGACGCCTTGCGTCCGGCGTGGCCGATCTGGATGCCGGGCACGGTGCCGTGGTCCTTGAGGAAGCGGGTGATCCGGCTGAAGGCCGCCACCTGGTGGTCGTTCCAGATCCCGAGGTCGGCGGGGCTGATCCGGCCCTCGGGGCTGACCGCGGTCGCCTCGACCAGGATCAGTCCGGCGCCGCCGACCGCCCGCGACGCGTAGTGCGCGAAGTGCCAGTCGCCGGGCGCTCCCTCGTCGGGCCCCTCGGTCGCCGCCGAGTACTGGCACATCGGCGCCATCCAGGCCCGGTTGGGAATGGTCACGGACCGCAGGGTGAAGGGCTCGAACAGCGCGCTCACGGCACTCTCCTCGTCGTCGGACTCCGTCGCGGGGCTCCACCGGTCGGGGCCTGTCGCCGCGCACTGGTGACGGCTTCTACGATAGACGCCGTAGTACGGCAGGCGTCAAACTACGACGGGTATCGTAATATGACGTTCATGACACTCCCGATTCCGTCCCACGCGCCACCGGCACCGGCACCGGCACCGTTGTCGTCGGCGCCAGCCGCAGGTGCCGACGCCCCGGCCGCCGCCGGGCGCGCGCTGGAGCACCCCGGCACCGGGGAGATCCGGCTCGAAGAGGTGCTGCACGCGCTGTCCGACCCGATGCGGCTGATCGTGGTCCGCAATCTGGCCGCGGCCCACGGTGAAGTGGCCTGCTCCGACGTGCCGTTGCCGGTCAGCAAGTCCACGACCACGCACCACTTCCGGGTGCTGCGCGAGGCGGGCGTCATCAGCCAGATCTACCGCGGCACCTCCAAGATGAACGCGCTGCGCACGGACGACCTCGAAGCGCTCTTCCCCGGTCTGCTCGACCGCGTCCTCGACGCGGCGGCCCGCCAGGCGGCCCGGCTCGACGGCTGACCGTGGGGGCGTCGGGCGCCTGGATCCAAAGTCTGTATCCGAGTCCCTGGATCCGAGTCCCTGGATCCGAGTGCCCGGATTCGAGTGCCCGGATTTCGAGTGGCTGGATTCGACGCGCCTCGATCCGTCCCGTCCGTGACGGGCCTCAGGCCGGTCCCTCCGCGGGCGGCGACGACGAGTGGCCCGCCGCCGTCAACAGCCCTTCCCAGTCGGGGATCTTGACCGTCCCCCGGTCCAGGGAACGGCCCCACTCCGCCTCCGCCGCCTCGATCGCCAGCCAGCCCCGCCAGGCGACCGGCCGTACGCCCGCGGCCCGCAGCCCGGCCAGCGGATCGGCCGACAGCTCTCGCGTCAGCAGACCCGGCGCCTCGGCGAGCAGCGCCGTCGCGGTCTCCTTGGCGCACGGCCGGTTGGTGCCGATCACACCGGTCGGTCCGCGCTTGATCCAGCCCGCCACGTACTCGCCGGGGGAGGGCGTACCGTCGCGCAGCACGCGGCCCGCGTCGTTCGGCACCACCGCGCCCCGAGGGTCGAAGGGCAGGCCGGGCAGCGGCACCCCCTGGTAGCCGACCGAGCGCAGGACGAGTCCCGCGTCGATCTCCTCGCCGCCGCCTGTATCGGACACACCGCCGCGCCCGTCAGGACCCGTTCGGGTGAAACGGACCGCGCGCACCCGCCCGGCCTCGTCGGCGAGGAACGCGGTGGGGCGCAGGAAGAACCGCACATGGAGTCGGCGCGGCCGTCCCCGCGGCGGCTGCGCGGCCCACGAGCGCAGCACCTCCACATTGCGCCGGGCCGCCGTCGGCAGACCGGAGGGGTCGGCGTACGCCGGGTCGAGCGCCAACTCGTCCTCGCGCACGATCACATCGGTGTCGGCCAGCGCGCCCAGCTCACGCAGTTCCTTGGTGGTGAACTTCGCCTGCGAGGGCCCGCGCCGCCCCACCATGTGGATGTCGGTGACGCGGCTGTCGGCGAGCGCCCGCAGCGCCGCCTCCGGTACGTCGGTGCGCCGCAGTTCGTCCGCGCGCCGGGCCAGCACGCGCGCCACGTCGACCGCGACGTTCCCCACACCGATGACCACGGCCGAGCGGGCCCGCAGCGCGAAGCCGTCCGGCGGCTCGTCGGGGTGCGCGCTGTACCAGGACACGAAGCGGGTCGCCGAGTAGCTGCCGGGCAACTCCTCGCCGGGCACGCCCAGTCTGCGGTCGGTCGCGGCGCCCACGCAGTAGACCACCGCGTGGTACAGACCGAGCAGCCGCTCCGGCGTCAGCGGCGCGGGCCCCACGCCGACGTTGCCGAGGAAGCGGACCCGCGGATCCTCCAGCACCTTGCGCAGGCTGCCCTGGAGGGACTTGATCTTCTCGTGGTCGGGCGCGACACCGTATCTGACCAGGCCGTACGGGCACGGCAACCGGTCGAGCACGTCAACCGCGACATCCGGCACCGACTCCTGACGGGTGAGCGCGTCCGCGGTGTACACCCCGCTCGGACCCGAACCGACGACTGCGACGCGTAACACGACGGTGCTCCCTTCGGCGGGATGTCACCAGCATGCGCCCTCCGGACGCGTCGCGGCAGAGCGCCGCACCCGGCGCCCGGTCGAGGCGCACGGTTTCAGCCCACCGGTCGCCGGTCCCCGCCGTCCCCGCCGCCCCCGTCCCCGCCCGCGCCGGCCTTCGCGGGGGCCACCGCGCAGTCCTTCGGCGGCACCCCCAGCGTCCACTCCAGCCCGTACCGCTCGAAGAGTTCGGCCCGCAGCCGCGACAGCGGCATCGGAGCGCCCGGCAGCAGCAGCGCCACGGTCGCGCCCATCAGCAGCGCGCGCAGCAGCCGGTACTCCGCCTCCGGACCCTCGGGTCCCGACACGATTCCCGCGCCGTCCACCGCCTGGCTCAGCAGCGCCGCGAGTTTCTGCTGCTCCGGGCACTGGATGAAACCCTCCGCCTGGAGGATCGACGCCATGTGCGTACGCATCAAGGTGGTGTGCGTCTGCGTGAGGCCGAGGATCGCGTCGATGGCCCGCGCCATCCGTTCCTGGCCGTCCTCCGACCGCGGCTCGCGGTCCAGCGCGGCGGCCAGTTCCATGTGCATCAGCCGGTGCACGGCGGACTGCAACAGTTCGCGCTTTCCCGCGAAGTAGTACGAGACCAGGCCGCGTGCCGACCCCGCCCGCTGGGTGATGTCCGCCAGCGTGGTGGCCGCGTAGCCGCGTTCCTCCACCAGCTCCACGGTTGCCTGGAGCAACCGTTCCCGGGAACGCTGACGCATAGCTTCATTGACCGATGCGCTCCGAGGGGACATTATTTACTCCTGCGTTGACTGGCTGCGAGCCAATATACTCAGCGCAACCCGGCGGGCTTCGCCCTGTCCGGGAGACGGGGGATGGTGCCGGGCCCGGCGGCGCGGGGGATCGCCGGGACCGGCGCCGATCCCGAAAGCGCTTGTCATCGAGGCTCGTGTCCTGAAAGCGCTTGCCCCTTCAGCGGCCGGTTCATGAGCGCTCGGCGCGTACGGTGCGCGGTGCCGCATCAGCCCAGTCGGTAGCCCAGTCGGTCCAGGACGCCGAGCAGCGCGTCGGGACGTGCCGTCACCGGCAGATGGTCCACCAGGAACACCGGGCAGCCCAGCGCGGCGGCGCCGCCGTCCGCCGCACGGCTGTCGCCCACCATCGCGACGTCCGCGGGCTCCAGCCCGAGCCCGTCGCAGGCGATCCGGAACAGCCGCTCGTCCGGCTTCTGGACGCCGTGCTCGAAGCTCAGCGCGAAGACGTCCACCAACTCGTCCAGCCCGTGCTCCCCGAAGACCGGCCGCAGATCCCATCCGATGTTGCTCACCACCGCCACCGGCACGCCCCGGTCCCGCAGGGCCCGCAGCACGCGCTCGGTGTCGGGGTACGGATTCCACGCGGCGGGCGCCATGTGCCGGTCGTAGAGCGCGTCGTGCACATCCCAGGGGAGCGCGACGGTACGGGACAGGCCGCCGTACGCCGCCCGGTGCTCGGCCGCGCTGGTGTCGCGCCGGGCCCAGGCCGCCGCCAATCGCGGCGGAATCCGCTCGGGCGGTCCGCCGCCGGGCAGCGCGCCCGCCCGCTCCAGCGTTCCGGCGTACGCCGCGACCTCGTCGTCGGTGGCCGTGACGCCCTCGGCGGTGAGCGCCGACCGCAGCCAGGACTCGGCCGCTTCGACCCGCATCAGGGTGCCGGAGAAGTCGAACATCACGCCTTTGACGGCCATGGCCCCGCCTCTCCCGCCGCCGCTCAGGTCAGCGCGCCGAGGCCGGGGCCGAAAGCGATCAGCAGCGGGACCGCCGGGACCAGCAGCGCGAAGGCCGTCATCCGCACCCGTTGGCCGAGCGGCAGCCGGGGCGCGGGATCGAGCAGCCGGTGCACGCGGCCGGGCAGCGCGGCGAGCGGCGTGGGGCAGGGGCCGAAGACACCGCGTTCCGCGTTGAGTTCGACCAGCGCGAGGGCGGTGGTGAGGCGGCCGAAGCGGCGCGAGGCGGTGTCGTCGGCCGCCAGTTCCACCAGGTGGTGCACCTGGTCACGGAAGGCGGCGAAGACCGGCACCTGCGGGAAGCCGCCCGCGAGCGCGCCCGAACAGTGCAGCAGCACGTCGTGCCTGGCGCGTACGTGTCCCTGCTCGTGGGCCAACACGGCGTCCAGTTGGCGGCCCTTCAGGCGGCGCAGCGCGGCCGTGGTGATGACCAGTTGGGGCTCGGCGCCGGACAGCCACCAGGCGTCGGAGCGGGCGTCCTCCAGGACCACCAGGCGCTCGCCGGGCGTGACGGTCTCGCCGGGCAGCCGGGGCGCGCGCACGCGGAGTTCCGCGCGGCGCTGCTTGCGCCGCGACCGTGTGCCGCGCACCTCGCGGGTGAGCATCGCCGCGGTCCACACACCGCCGAGCGCGAGCAGGACGGCGATGGTTCCGGCCCAGCGGCCGTACTCGGACAGCGCGTAGGCGTCGACCACACCGCTCGGGGCGAACGCGAAGAGATTGCCGCGGACCGCGGCCCAGGCGGCCGAGGCGGAGAGCGCCATGGCCAGCACGCAGCACAGCAGTACGGCGGCGACCACACACTGCCAGACCCACAGGGCCAGCACCGGTTCGCGTTCCGGCCACTTGGCACGGGACAGCAGACGCGGCGCCATCGCCGCCGCAAGTGCGCCGAGAATCAGCAGCACGAACGGGACCGTCATGGTGATCAGCCTAGGAGCCGCGCGGTTCACGGGGGACGGACCACGACCCGATGTGACGCATGACTCACGGCAGCGAGTCCGTCACAGGGTCAGCAGCATCGCGAACATCCCCAGCGCCATCGCCACCCGGCAGGCCGCCGCGACCTCCGGCGCGTGCCGCAGCGGGACACGGTCCCGGCCGCCGCCCGCGCCTCCTTCCGCCTGGCCGGTGGATATCAGCGGGCCGCCGCCCGGCGCGCCGTGCGCCTGCGCCGGGAGCGCGACCAGGGTGGTGCCGCTGCGCAGGACGTAGCCCGCGAAGTAGAGCAGCAGCAGGCCGGTGAGCAGCGGGGTGCCCGCGCCGGTGGCCGCCATGTGCTCGGCGTGGCCGCCGTGCGCCGACGCCGCCCCGCCCATCGCCACGGCCATGTAGACCATCGCGGCCGAGCACACGGAGTGGTGCAGATGGTGGCCGGGCCGCCGGACCAGCAGCAGCGCCCGTACCCCGGCCAGCGCGAAGACCACGCCGAGGACGACGGCGAACAGCGGCGTCCCCCACGGCCGCGGGTCGAGGACGGACATCGGGACGGCCATCACCGCCATGCCCGCCGCCATCACCGCCTCGTCGCGCGCTTCGCGGCGCAGCAGGCACGCGACCGCGGCGACGGTGCTGAGCGCCACGAGCAGCCAGGCCACCAGCGGTGGTCCGTGCATGCCGTCCTCCCCCTCATCCCCACGCCTCTTCGGCGCGCCCCGGTCCGTGCGGTGACCCTCGGCCGGTCCGGTCCGGTCCGGTCCGTGACGTCCGGTCCGGTCCGTGACGTCCGGCCCGGTCCAGTCCGTGACGACCGGGCCGCCGGACGGTTGTTCGGCGGTCCCAGGAGAACTGCCCAGGTCCGAGGGCGCACACCCGAGCGCATCGGGGTAGTCGGGGGAGCGTGTCACCGCGGCGCGCGCCGTCGCGGATCGCCGTGTGCCACGATCTCGTGCGCGTCGCCCGACCGCAACGCCTCCGGGCCGGCGTCCGGCGCCTCGGCCCCGCGCGCCCGCGCCGCGGCCCGCGACCTGCGTACTTCCCGCGCCTGCCGGGCGCCGGAGCGCTGGGTGACGGCCACGCAGACCAGTACGGCGAGCGCCGCGGGCAGTGTGGCGCGGCCCAGGTGCTCACTGAGCAGCGCGGCGGACCACACCAACGTCAGCACGGGCTGGGCGAGTTGGAGCTGGCTGGCCCTGGTCACCCCGATCGCCGCCATGCCGCGGTACCAGACCATCAGGCCGAGGAACTGCGACACCACCGAGACCCACACCAGCCCGCCGACCGACTCGCCGGTCAGCCGTACCGGCTCCAGCGACAGCGACACGACCGCGGCGGGCAGCGTGAGCGGCAGCGTACCGACCAGCGCCCAGCCGACCACCTGCCAGCCCGGCAGCACCGACGCCAGCCGCCCGCCCTCCACGTAACCGGCGGCGCAGACCAGCAGCGAGGCGAAGAGGAAGCCGTCCCCGGCGGTCGGCGCGCCGCCGCTCTCGCCGAGCGAGAAGGCGGTGACCACCGCCGCGCCCGCGACGGCCGCGATCCAGAACGTACGGGACGGCCGCGCGCCGGTGCGCACGGCCGCGAGCACCGCGGTGCACAGCGGGAGCGCGCCGACGACGACGGCGGCGTGCGAGGTGTCGGTGGTGCGCAGCGCGAGGGTGGTCAGCAGCGGGAAGCCGATGACGACACCGCAGGCGACCACGGCCAGTCCCGCCCAGTGCTCCCGGTCCGGCACCTTCGCCCGGCCCGCCGCGAGGAAGGCCCCGGCGACCGCGGTGGCCAGGACCGCCCGGACCGTCACCGCCGACCAGGCGCCGAATCCGCTCAGCGCCCAGTGGGTGGAAGGGAAGGTGAGCGAAAAGGCGGCCACACCGAGACAGGCGAGCGCGGTGCCCGCGACCGCTACTGAGGCGCGGGGAGTAGCGCTATTCTTATCCTTCATGAATGACGATAGCAGTGCCAGTGCGCTGGCAGAATCCCTCCGAGGAGAGCTGGACCGCTTCTCACCCGGAGCGAAACTGCCGTCGAGCCGGGCCCTGGTCGAGCGGTTCGGGGTCAGTCCGGTGACGGTCTCGCGGGCGCTGGCGACGCTCGCCGCGCAGGGACTGGTCGTCACCCGGCCCGGCGCGGGCACCTACCGGGCCGCCGAGGGCACGGCGACCACCACCGCCGTCGACACCTCCTGGCAGCAGGTCGCGCTCACCGCGGAGGACCCGGACGTGGCACCGCGCGTGGTCGACGCCTCCGGAGTGCTGGGCTGCCTGGTCGGCCCGCCGCAGGGCGTCATCCCCCTCAACGGCGGCTATCTGCACCCCGGCCTCCAGCCCGAGCGGGCGCTCGGCGCCGCGCTGGCCCGCGCCGCCCGCAGGCCCGGCGCCTGGGAACGGCCGCCGCTGGAAGGGCTCACCGCGCTGCGGAACTGGTTCGGCCGCGAGGCGGGAGTCCCGCCCGCCCAGGTGCTGATCACCTCCGGCGGCCAGGCCGCCCTCACCACGGCCCTGCGCGCGCTGGCCGCGCCGGGCTCCGCCGTACTCGTCGAATCGCCCACCTACCCCGGCGCGCTCTCCGCCGCCCGCGCCGCGGGGCTGCGGCCGGTGCCGGTCCCGCTCGACGCGGACGGCGTCCGGCCCGATCTGCTCGCCGACGCCTTCGAGGCCAGTGGCGCGCGGGTCTTCTTCTGCCAGCCGCTCTTCCAGAATCCGACCGGCGCGGTGCTCGCCGCCGGGCGCCGCCGCCAGGTGCTCGACATCGCGCGGGCGGCGGGCGCCTTCGTGGTCGAGGACGACTTCGCCCGGCGGCTCGGCCACGGCGACCCGCTGCCGCCGCCCCTGGTCGCCGAGGACCCGTACGGCACCGTCGTCCACTTCGCGTCGCTCACCAAGCCGACCTCGCCCAATCTGCGCGTCGGCGCGCTGATCGCCCGCGGCCCGGTGATGGAACGGCTGCGCGCCATCCAGGTGGTCGACAGCTTCTTCGTGCCCAGGCCCCTCCAGGAGGCGACCCTGGAACTCGTCGGCGCGCCCTCCTGGCCGCGCCATCTGCGCGCCGTCACCGCCGCACTGCGCGAGCGGCGCGACGCCATGCTCGCCGCGCTCCGGCACCGCCTGCCGGAACTGGTCCCCGACCCGGTGCCCACCGGCGGCTACCACCTGTGGCTGCGGCTGCCCGACGGCACCGACGAGACCGCGCTGACCGGCGCCGCGCTCCGCGCGGGCGTGGCCGTCGCCCCCGGCCGTCCCTATTTCCCCGCCGAGTCGCCCGCCCCGTACATACGGATCACCTTCGCCTACACCACGGGCGCCGCCGAGATCACCGAAGGCGTCCGGCGCTTCGAGGTGGCGCTGCGCGAGACCGCCCCCGCGCTGTGAACACCAGCTCTGTCACGAAGCCCTTCCGCGCGCCGCACACGCGCCCTTCCGCGCGCCGAGCACGCGTCCTGTCGCACGCCGACCACGCGCCCTGCCCCACGTCGAGCACGCGCCCCGTCGCGCGCCGACGCCGCCCGCCCGCGAAGACCTCGGCAGGACCCGTGAGCGCGGCCCGGACCTGGGGATAGCCTTGCCCGCATGGATATCGCCGCTCCCCGCTTCCGCGCCGCCACCCCCGACGACGTCCCCGTCCTGGTCGGGCTGATCGAGTCCGCCTACCGCGGCGACGCGAGCCGCGCGGGGTGGACGACGGAGGCGGACATCCTTCAGGGGCAGCGGACCGACCCCGAGGGCGTGCTGGCCGTCATCGAAGGCGCGGACAGCAGGCTGACGGTGGTGGAGTCCGGCGACGAGGTGGTGGCCTGCTGCCAGCTCGAACACCGCGGCGACCACGCGTACTTCGGGATGTTCGCCGTACGGCCCGCGCTCCAGGGCGCCGGGCTCGGCAAGGTGATCCTCGCCGAGGCCGAACGGTTCGCCCGCGAGGAGTGGGACGTCGCCGAGCTGCACATGACGGTGATCTCGGTCCGCGAGGACCTGATCGCCTGGTACGTCCGCCGCGGCTACCAGCGCACCGGGCAGACCAGCCCCTTCCCGTACGGCGAGGAGCGCTTCGGGCTGCCGACCAGGGACGACCTGGAGTTCGAGCTGCTCACGAAGAAGCTGGTCTGAGACCCGGACGCCCGCCACCCGATCCACCCGTGCCACCCGGTACCCGGCGCCCCGAACCCGGTCGCCCGGCGCCGGCCGTCACAGCCGTCCCGCCTCCGTGATCCGGCGCAGGAAGTCCCGCGTGCGCTGCTCGGCCGGGGCGCCGAACACCTCGGCGGGAGTGCCGCGCTCCAGGATCACGCCCGCGTCCAGGAAGCAGACCTGATCGGCGACATCGCGGGCGAACGCCATCTCATGGGTGGCGATCACCATCGTCATGCCCTGCTCCTTCAGGTCGCGGACCACCGACAGCACCTCGCCGACGAGCTCCGGGTCGAGCGCCGCGGTCACCTCGTCGAGAAGCAGCAGCCGCGGCCTGGTCGCGACCGCCCGCAGGATCGCCACCCGCTGCTGCTGGCCGCCGCTGAGCCGGTCCGGATACTCCGCGGCCCGGTCGGCGAGCCCCAGCCGGGCCAGCAGCTCCCGCGCCCGCTCCTCCGCCTCGCCCCGCGGCACCCCGTGCACCCGGCGCGGCGCCAGCGTGATGTTGTCCAGCACCGTCATGTGCGGGAACAGGTTGTACGCCTGGAACACGACGCCGATCCTGCGCCGTACCGCGTCCTGGTCGGCCCGCGGGTCGGTGATGTCCTCGCCGTCCAGGAAGATCGCGCCGTCGTCGATCTCCTCCAGCAGATTCGCGCAGCGCAGCAGCGTGGACTTCCCTGAGCCGGACGCGCCGATCAGCGCCGTGACCGTGTGCGCGGGCACGTCGAGCGCGATGTCCCGCAGAACGACGGAGGAGCCGTACGTCTTGCGGACCGACTCCAGCCGCAGCACGGGCGTGTCCCGGCTCCGGTCCGGATCGGCCAGGTCCCGCGCCTGGGGCGGTACGTCCTTGGCGAGCCGGTCCCCGCCCGTGCCGCTCATACGACGCCTCCCTGCGACTGCCGCCGGTTCATCCTGGCCGTCACCCAGTCGGTGAACCGCGTCATCGGGATGGTCAGCGCGACGAAGATCAGCCCCGCGACCACGTACGGCGTGTAGTTGAAGTCGCGGCTGGCGATGATCTGCGCCGCGTAGACGGCGTCCACGGCGCCCGCGATCGACACCAGGCCGGTGTCCTTCTGGAGCGACACCAGGTCGTTGAGCAGCGGCGGCACCACGCGGCGCACGGCTTGCGGCAGCACCACGTACCGCATCGTCTGCGCACTGCTGAGGCCGAGCGAGCGGGCCGCGGCGCGCTGGCTCGGGTGGACGGTCTCGATCCCGGCCCTGAACACCTCGGCGACATAGGCGGTGTACGTCAGGCAGAGCGCCAGGCCGCCGAGGAGCACGGGGTCGTTGGTGACGCCGCTCAGCCGCAGCGCGGGCACGCCGAAGACCACCGCGAGCAGGCAGATGATCAGCGGCAGCCCGCGGAAGAAGTCCACGTACGCCGTCGCCAGGGCGCGCAGCGGGAAGAACACCGGGCCGCGCAGGGTGCGCACGACCGCCAGCAGCAGCCCCGCGACCAAGACGACGGCGCCGCACACCACCATCAGCCGCAGATTGAGCCAGAGGCCCTGGAGCACGTCCGGCAGCGCGAGCCGCGCGTAGTGCCCGTTGAGGAACGTCTCACGGGTGCGCTGCCAGCCGGGCGAACTGACGATCAGCCCGATCAGAACCCCGGCGGTCGCCAGGGTGCTGACGCTCGCCACTACCAGGGCGCGGCGGCCGCGGGCGCGTCGGTACAGCTCGCGCTCGATCCGCCGCGCGGACGGCTGGTACGTGTCGACCTGCGCGGGGTCGTCCCGCACGGTCATCCGAGCACCGGGGCGCCGACGGCGTCCGACAGCCACTGCTTCTCCAGGGCGGCCAGCGTCCCGTCGCCGTGCAGGGCGGTGACGGCCCGCGAGACGCACGCGGTCAGCTTGCTGCCCTTGTCGAGGACCAGCCCGAACTGCTCGGGCGAGGAGCCCGCCGCCGCGAACTGCCCGACCACCTTGGCGTCGGTGACCTCGGCCCCGGTGATGTAGAAGGCGGTCGGCAGGTCGACCACGATCCCGTCGACCTGGCCGTTCTTGAGCGCGGCCACGGCGAGGTCGTTGCGCTGGTAGACGGCGGGCTGCTTGGCGGGCTTCACCAGGTTGTCGATGACGTCCAGGCTGGTGGTGCCCACCTGGGCGCCGAGCTTGGCGTTCTTCAGGTCCGCGACACTGTGCGCGTTCGCGATCTTCGAGGTCTTCAGCGCGACGACGGTCTGCCGTACGTCGTAGTAGCCGGGCGAGAAGTCGACGGCCTTCTTGCGCTCGTCGTTGATCGAAACCTGGTTGATGTCGAAATCGAAGTTCTTGGCACCGGGCGCGAACGCCTTGTTGAAGGCCACGGTCTGCCAGACGACCTGGTCCGGCGCGTAACCGAGCTGCTTGGCCACCGCGTACGCGACCGCCGACTCGTACCCCTTGCCGTTGGACGGCTTGTTGTCCGAGAACCAGGGGTCGTACGCCGGATTGTCGGTGCCGACGGTGAGCTTGCCGGGGGTACGGGTGGCGAGCGTGCCGGGCGCGCACGACGCCGTGGTGGCGGTGGTGGTGCCGGGCGCACCGGCCGACGCCGCGGAGGACGAGGGACCGGCGTCGGTCGTGTCGTCCTGGGGCGAGCAGCCGGCCAGTGCGAGGGTGAGCAGGGCAGCCGCGGCGAGCGCGGCACGGCGCGGGGACAGCGAGATCGCGGGACGCATGGCGGGACCTTGGCACCGCGCGGGCGCGTCTGTCCACGCGATTCGGCCAGTTGTCCGGATGCCGGACCTTTGTGTCCGGCACATTGCGCGGAGCCGCGGAGCCGCGGGACCGCGGCGCGCCGGGATGACGCCGGTACGGGACCGCGGCGCTACGCGATGGCCGGTTCCTCGGGGAGGTCGGTGGCGGCGCCGTCCAGCCGCAGTGCGCGGGCCAGGGCCCACTCCTGCGCGGTGTTGACGGTCCAGGCCATGACGGCGATGCCCGCGGCCTGGCAGCGCTCGACGACGTCCAGGTTCACCTGCCGCAGTTCCAGGCTGACCAGGCGGGCGCCCACCGCCTGGGCGCGGGTGACGATCTCCGGGCCGAGGTCGCTGGCGACCAGCACCGTGCGCACGTCGGGCAGCAGCGTACGGATCTCGGCCAGCGCCTCGTCGTGGAAGGACAGCACACTGACCCGGTCGGTCGCGCCGTGCGCGCTCAGGGTGTCGGCCAGCGCGCGGGCCGCCGCCACGTCCTTGATCTCGGCCTGGATCGGCCGGCCGACCGCTTCGAGGACCTCCTCGAAGACCGGTACGCGCTCGCCGAGCCCGGCGTCCAGGCCGCGGATCTCGTCCAGCGTGAGGTCGCGGACCAGGCCGGCGCCGTCGGTGGTGCGGTCGACGTCGGCGTCGTGCATGACGATCAGCGCGCCGTCCTTGCTGAGGTGCAGATCCAGCTCGATCTGGTCCAGGCCCGCCTTTTCGGCTCGGCGGAAGGAGCGCAGGGTGTTCTCCGGCTCGACGCCCATGACCCCGCGGTGGCCGACGGTGAGGAAGCTCATACCGGCACCCTAGCGAGACCGGGCGACGGCGGGCGGAACACGCCGTGACGACTCGGGACCGCGTGCTCAAGCGGCCCCTGAGCGCAAGTTTTAGTGACCCATCCTGGCAGACGACAGGAAGAACAGCGGCCTGTCGACCATCAGGCAGGACAATCTCCACCGGCTCCCCTTGATGGATCAACAAGGTCACGGATACGGTGTCCGGACGACAGTTTCTTTTGTGGAGGAGGGGTCATGGGCGAAGTTCTTTCGGCGAAGGTGGCGGACGGCGGCGGTACGTCCGGCGTGGGCATCGTCGGCCACCCCGCGTGGGCGGTGCTGAAGCAGGCCGTCGAAGCCATCAGGCCCTGGCAGCGCAAGGACGGCTCCATCGACTTCGAGGCCGAGGGCGCGCCCAGCAAGGACGACGCCGAGCGGACCGTGCGCCGGGTGACCGAGTCGGTCGAACAGCTCTCCCCGCTCCTCCCGCACGACGCCGAGTACCACCGCGCCCTGGTCGCCGACCTGCGCCGCTGGTCCGACGACGGCTTCGGCGTCCCGGACTTCCTCGACTCGCTGCTGGCCTTCCAGCCCGCGGCCGACCGCCGCGACGGCCTGCCGCACCTGGTCGTCTTCCCGATGTACACGCAGAACGGAAACCCGGACCGCAATCTGGAGGCCGTCGCCCTGCGCGTCGTCTGGCCCGACTGGCTGGCCGAGCTGGAGCGCAATCGGTACGACAACCCGCTGTTCGTACCGATCACCTTCGAGGACTTCACCCCCGGCTACGACACCAACTCCGCGGTGCTCTTCCCGGAGACCGTCGCCGTCCGCGAGGCCCCCGAGCGCTGGACCTGGGGCGCGATCTTCTGCGACCGCGAGGCCGCCCGCTTCCGCGCGGTGACCGCCGCCGCCGTCGACACCCTCGGCCTGGAACTGCCCGAGGAGGCGGCCCGGCTGATCGCCGACCAGGACCTGGCGCAGCAGACGTACGTCCTGTGGGACATGATCCACGACCGCACGCACAGCCACGGCGACCTGCCGTTCGACCCGTTCATGATCAAGCAGCGCGCGCCGTTCTGGATGTACGGGCTGGAGGAGCTGCGCTGCGACCTGACCACGTTCAGGGAGGCCGTGAAGCTCCAGGCCGAGGGCCACCCGATGGGCCTGGGCGTGCAGTACGCGATCCTCTTCGACCGGCTCTTCCGCTTCCCGGTCACCGGTGAACGCGTCCGCAACTACGACGGACTCGGCGGACAGCTCCTCTTCGCGTACCTGCACAAGCACGACGCCGTACGCTGGACAGACAACACCCTGCACATCGACTGGGAGCGCGCACCGCAGGTCACCAACCAGCTCTGCGCCGAGATCGAGACGCTCTACCGGGACGGCATCGACCGGCCCAAGCTCGTGCACTGGTTCGCTGCCTACGACCTGGTCGCCAGCTACCTCTCCCCGCATCCCGGCTCGGTCTGGGCGAAGGGCCCCGACGCCCTCGACCTGTCCCAGCCCCCGCGCAAACTCGTGGACGACGTGCTGGCGGACGAGTTTCCGCTCAGCATGTTCTACGAGGCCCTTGCGAAGAAGCTGCGGACGGTGATCACCTCGACCAAGGGAATCACCGGCGAGAGCTCACTTCGGGGCGCCGCGTGACCGGTGCGGCCGAGGAGGCGGACATGACGACCGACACGTACACGGGTGGTCTCGACGGAGCGGTGATCGCCGTGGCGGGCGCGGGCGGCCCCGCGGGGCGGGCGGTACTGCAACGGCTCGCGCGCGAGGGCGGCCATGTGATCGCCGCCGACGCCGACCCCGAGCGGCTGGCCGAGGCCGTCGACGCGGCGCGCTACGACGCGGGCGGCGCTGACATCACCGGCGAGATCGTCGACCTGCTCGACCTGGAGGCGACCCAGGACTGGGCCGGCCGGATCGAGAAGGACCACGGCAGGGTCGACGGCCTGGTCCACCTCGTGGGCGGCTGGCGCGGCTCCGCGTCCTTCCCCGAGACCGACCTCGGCGACTGGGACGTGCTGCACAAGCTGCTGATCCGTACCGTGCAGAACACCTCGCTGGCCTTCCACGACGGCCTCATGCGCAGCCACGGCGGCCGGTACGTGCTGATCAGCGCGTCCGGCGCCACCACGCCGACCGCGGGCAACGCCGCCTACTCCGCGGCCAAGGCCGCGGCCGAGGCGTGGACGCTCGCGCTGGGCGACTCCTTCCGCAAGCTCGGCGGCGCCGACGGACCCACGGCCGCGGCCACTGTGCTGGTGATCAAGGCGTTGGTGCACGATGAGATGCGGGCCACGCGCCCGAACGCCAAATTCGCCGGCTTCACCGACGTGCGCGACCTCGCCGAGGCCATCGCGGACGTCTGGGACCAGAGCCCTACGGAAGTGAACGGGACCCGACAGTGGCTGACGCCCCGACCGTGACAGAACAGCTCGCCAGCGACGCCGTGCGCCGCCACGACCCGCAGGTGCGCGGCTTCGCCAGTGACAACTACGCCGGGGTGCACCCGGAGATCCTCACCGCGCTCGCCCTCGCCAACGGCGGCCATCAGCCCGCCTACGGCGGGGACGAGTACACCGGCCACCTCCAGGAGGTCTTCCGCGGCCACTTCGGCCCGCGCGCGGAGGTCTTCCCGGTCTTCAACGGCACCGGCGCCAACGTGACGGCGCTCCAGGCCGTCACCGAGCGCTGGGGCGCGGTGATCTGCGCCGAGTCCGCGCACATCCACGTGGACGAGTGCGGCGCCCCCGAGCGGGTCGGCGGCCTCAAGCTGCTCACCGTCCCGACCCCGGACGGCAAGCTCACCCCCGAGCTGATCGACCGGCAGGCGTACGGCTTCTCCGACGAGCACCGGGCCCAGCCGCAGGTCGTCTCGATCACTCAGACCACCGAACTGGGCACCTGCTACACGCCCGAGGAGATCAAGGCGATCTGCGACCACGCGCACCAGCTCGGCATGGCCGTGCACCTGGACGGCGCGCGGATCGCCAACGCGGCGGCCGGCCTCGACGTGCCGCTGGCCCGCTTCACCACCGAGGCGGGCGTGGACATCCTCTCCTTCGGCGGCACCAAGAACGGCCTGCTGCTCGGCGAGTGCGTGGTCGTCCTCAGCCCCGAGCGGGTGCGCGCCATCGACTACCTGCGCAAGCTGTCGATGCAGCTCGCCTCCAAGATGCGGTTCGTCTCCGTGCAGTTCGAGGCGCTGCTCTCGGGCGACCTGTGGCTGCGCAGCGCCGCCCACGCCAACGCGATGGCCCGCCGCCTGGAGCAGGCCGTACAGGGCGTGGACGGGGTCACCGTGCTGCGGCCCGTGCAGTCCAACGCCGTCTTCGCGCTGCTGCCGCGCGAGGTCAGCGAGCGGCTGCAGAAGCGTTACCGCTTCTACTTCTGGGACGAGTCGACGGGCGAGGTCCGCTGGATGTGCTCCTTCGACACGACCGAGTCGGACGTGGACGGCTTCGCCGCCGCGCTCGAGGAGGAGATGCGGGCCTAGGGCCTGTCCGGCGGCCCGGAGTCGGCCGCATGAGTATGCGGTTGGCGGTAATTCGATTGATCGAGTGGTCGGCGGTTTCCTAGGCTCCCGCATATGGAGCTGATCCTGGAGACCGCCGACCTCTCGGCGTATACGGCCGCCGACGACGTCATCGACCACGGCCACCCGCGAGTGCGCGACACCGCGGCCGCGCTGCTGGCCCGTACCACCGGACCGCATGACTATGCGCGGGCCGCCTTCGTATTCGTCCGCGACACGATCCCGCACTCCTTCGACTCCGGCGACGACCGCGTCACCTGGCGGGCCTCCGACGTGCTGGAGCAGCGCACCGGCATCTGCTACGCCAAGTCACACGCGCTGACGGCGCTGCTGCGCGCCGCGTCCATCCCCGCCGGGCTCTGCTACCAGCGGCTCACGGACAACGACGGTACGGACCCGGTGGTCCACGGCCTGATCGCCCTGCTGCTGCCGGGGCGCGACCACTGGTCACGGCTGGACGCGCGCGGCAACAAACCCGGCGTCGACGCGCGCTTCTCGCTGGACGAGGAACGGCTCGCGTGGGCGGTGCGCCCGGAGATCGGCGAGGCCGACTATCCGCTCGTGCACGCGGCGCCGCCCACGGCCGTACTGGAGGCCCTGCGCGGCGCGCGCGACCGGTCGGAACTGGCCAGGACGCTGCCCACCGAACTGGCGTGAGGACGCCGTCGCGTCCCGCGTCCGGAGGGTCCCGCCTCAGCTCGGCTGGGGCTGCTGCTCGCGGTCCCTGGCCGCCGCTTCCTCCGGCGTCGGGGCGGTGCCGCCCAGATGCGCGGGCAGCCACCAGCGGTCGGCGGGGCCCGAGGGCCTGCCCGGATACGTACGCTGCGCGTCGTCCAGCAGCTCCTGCACCCGCAGCCGCAGCCGCCGGGTGAGCGCGCCCGCCTTCTCGTTCTCCTGCGGGCGCATCTGCTCGCCGATCCGCAGCGTGATCGGGAACTTGCTGCGGCCCAGATTGCGCGGGTGCCCCTTCGTCCACAGCCGCTGAGTGCCCCACAGCGCCATCGGCAGCAGCGGCACACCGGCCTCCATCGCCAGCCGGGCCGCACCCGACTTGAACGACTTCAACGTGAACGACTGCGAGATGGTCGCCTCGGGGAAGACCCCGATGATCTCACCGCCGCGCAGGGCGTCCAGGGCGTGCGCGTACGCGTGCATGCCCTCGGAGCGGTCCACCGGAATGTGCTTCATGGCGCGCATCAGCGGACCCGACACCTTGTGCCGGAAAACCGATTCCTTCGCCATGAAGCGCACCAGGCGCTTGGCGGGCAGCGTCGTCAGACCGCAGAAGACGAAGTCCAGATAGCCGATGTGGTTGCTGACGAGCAGGGCGCCGCCTTGGCGGGGGACGTTCTCGGTGCCCCGGATGTCGAATTTGAGCCCCTGCACCTTGAACATGGTGCGGGCACAAGCGATCACCGGTGGGTAGACGAGTTCGGCCATGTCGGGGCACCTGCTCTCTCCGGGGCGGCGCTCCCGGCGGAAGTTACGCGCCCGTAAGTTGTTCGGCCGCTGAGCGATGGTGCCCCGCCGGCGGGCCCCCTGTCATCCCGGGGACCGGTGCCAAGGCGAGATTCTTCTCACGACCTGCGGCGGAACCCATCAGGCTGCTGCCCGTTTCAGCAGCAGATACACCTCGCACCCCAGGCAGTAGGCGAAAGCGGCGTTGAGGAAGGCGGCGGCGAGCGCGCACGCGGTGGCCGCCAGACCCAGCCACTGCGGGCCCACCAGATAGCCGATGACACCGATCACGGAGAAGCCGAAACCCACCGCCTGCGCGAACCGCGGCGGGGCCGCGTCCTCGGTGCCGGGCGGCGGCCCCAGCCTGGGCCGCACCAGGGTGCGGAAAACCCAGCCATACGGCGAATTCTGCACTCCGGCCACCGCTCCCACGGCGAAGACCGCGGCCTGAACGGCCAGCAGCCAGCCGCTGCCGGTGATCAGCACGACCGCCAGCACCACCGTGGTCAGGGACGCACCGAAGCGGGGCCCTCGTACATCGATCTCCATGACTGAAATAATGGCCGACCAGCGACGGAACGCGACCGCGGGAATCATTGCGTTCGCATGAACGCTGCACGGATCGGAAAGACGCGGGGCGGGAAGCCGCCGGACGTACGGCCGTGTGTGTGACCGGACGTACGACGGTGTGTGTGACCGGACGTATGACCAGGCGTATGAGACGTACGAGATGTGTGAGCGGACGAGGAGCACGGCGTTGACGGGACTTGTGGTCTGCCTGGCCGTACTGCTGGCCGTGAGCGCCTACGGGCTGGTGCACCGGCGCAGGGACGGGAGAATCCGGGTGCGGACGAAGGACGGCGACGAGCGGCTGACGGCCGCTGACCTCGGCGGGCCGCTGGGGGAGCGCGCCACCCTGGTGCAGTTCTCCAGCGCCTTCTGCGCGCCCTGCCGGGCCACCCGGCGCGTGCTCGACGAGGTGGCGGGCATGGTGGACGGCGTCCGGCACGTCGAGATCGACGCCGAGGCGCACCTGGAGCTGGTCAGGCGGCTGAGCGTCCTCAAGACCCCGACCGTGTTCGTCCTCGACGCGGACGGCGCGATCGTGCGCAGGGCCGCCGGTCAGCCGCGCAAGGCGGACGTGATCGCCGCGCTGGGCGCGGCTGTCTGACGAGCCGGGCGGGCCGGCCGATCTGAGGGGCCGTCAGCCTCCGAGGGAGCGCGGTGTGACGGAAATTCCATATTCCGGGCGGGTCTTGACGTGACCCCGTCCGAATCGTCACTCTGACGTTATGTCGCACGACCACTTTCTGTACGCGTATCTGTACGCGCGCGCCGATGTCGACTTCGGTCGGCACTCCAGCGCGCGTTGTCCGAGCTGCTGAGCGCCCACGACCCGCACTCCGCCGCTCGACCGCTTCAGAAGGATCTGACCGTGACTGCCATCAGCGATCACCCCGCCGCCTTTGACTCCTCGGCCTTCGACCCCGCGCCCGGCCCCGCTCTCGACCCCGCCGTCTTCCGTTCGGTCTTCCGCCGCCACGCGGCCGGAGTCGCCGTGATCACCGCCGCGGGCCCCGACCCCGTCGGCTTCACCGCCACCTCCCTGACCTCGGTGTCCGCCGAGCCGCCGCTGCTCTCCTTCGGCATCAGCCTGGGGTCGTCGAGCTGGCCGACCGTCGCCGAGGCGTCGTTCGTCGGCGTCCACATACTCGGCGAGCACCAGGAAGTGCTGGCCGGCACGTTCGCCCGCAGTGGCGCCGACCGCTTCGGCCCCGCCACCGCCTGGGCGTCCGGCCCGCACGGCGTGCCGCTGCTCGACGAGGTACCGGCCTGGCTGGTGTGCCGCGTCGTGGCGCGCATCCCGGCGGGCGACCACCGGATCGTCATCGCCCAGGCCGTCGCCGGCGACCCCCAGGGTCCCGGCCGCCCGCTCCTCTACCACCAGGGCGGCTTCAACTCACTCGGCCACTGACGGCTGCGGCGTCGGCCACATCACAGTTCAAGGTCCTTGCTAACGGGGAACCAGCTCTGTGTACTGGCGAGTAATATTTCTGTCGAGGCAGTTGCTGCGTCCCGGCGGGGAGCCGCCGCCGCGGACGCCTATGCTGCCATTCCGGGGCGGATTCCGGGGCAGTTGGACGAAGACGTTGCAACGATGCAGTAGGTAGGAGAGCTGGCGTGAGTTTGAGGATCGTAGTCGCAGTGAAGTACGTGCCCGATGCCACGGGCGACCGTCACTTCGCCGAGGACCTGACCACTGACCGCGACGCGGTGGACGGCCTGCTCTCCGAGCTGGACGAGTACGCGGTCGAGCAGGCGCTGCAGATCGCCGACGCGGCGGACGACGCGGAGATCACGGTGCTGACCGTGGGTCCCGAGGACGCGAAGGACGCGTTGCGCAAGGCGCTGTCGATGGGCGCGGACAAGGCGATCCACGTCGAGGACGACGGCCTGCACGGCACGGACATCCTCGGCACGTCGCTGGTGCTCGCCAAGGCCATCGAGCGCGCGGGCTTCGACCTCGTCGTGACCGGCATGGCCTCGACCGACGGCACCGCGGGCGTGGTGCCCGCGCTGCTGGCCGAGCGGCTGGGCGTGCCGCAGGTGACGTTCCTGTCCGAGGTGTCGGTCGAGGACGGCAAGGTGACCGGCCGCCGCGACGGCGACGCGGCCAGCGAGCGGCTGGAGGCGTCGCTTCCGGCGCTGGTCTCGGTGACCGACCAGTCGGGCGAGGCCCGTTACCCCTCGTTCAAGGGGATCATGGCGGCGAAGAAGAAGCCGGTGGAGGCCCTGGACCTGTCGGATCTGGGTCTGGACGCGGCCGAGGTGGGCCTGGCCGGAGCGTGGACGGCCGTCGAGGACGCCACGCAGCGTCCGGCGCGGACGGCGGGCACGATCGTGAAGGACGAGGGCGAGGGCGGCAAGCAGCTCGCGGAGTACCTGGCGAGCCAGAAGTTCATCTGACCGGATGCCGGGCGCCCTCCCGGACGCTGTCCCGGGCCCGCTTCCGGCCGTTCCGGTCCGTATCCGCCCCGTCAAACTTTTTCGTAGGAGTGCATTTCCATGGGTGAAGTCCTCGTCTATGTCGACCACGTGGACGGTGCCGTCCGCAAGCCGACTCTCGAACTGCTGACGCTGGCCCGCCGGATCGGTGAGCCGGTCGCGGTCCACCTCGGCCCCGGCGCCGACGCCGCCGCCTCCGTGCTGGGCGAGCACGGCGCCGTGCGGGTACTGGCCGCCGACGCGCCGGAGTTCGCCGACTACCTCGTCGTACCGAAGGTCGACGCGCTGGAGGCCGCCGCCAAGGCGGTGAGCCCGGTCGCGGTCCTGGTGCCGTCCTCCGCCGAGGGCAAGGAGATCGCCGCGCGGCTCGCGCTGCGCCTGGGCTCGGGCCTGATCACCGACGCGATCGACGTGGAGGCCGGCGCCGACGGCCCGGTGGCCACGCAGTCGGCGTTCGCCGCCGCCTTCACGACCCGCTCCCGGGTCAGCACGGGCGTCCCCGTCATCACGGTGAAGCCGAACTCCGCGCCGGTCGAGGCGGCTTCGGCGGCCGGGACGGTCGAGGCGCTGGAGGTGGCCTTCGGTGAACTGGCCACCGGCACCAAGGTCGTCTCGCGGACCCCGCGGGAGTCGACCGGGCGTCCTGAGCTGACCGAGGCCGCGATCGTGGTCTCCGGCGGTCGCGGTGTCAACGGCGCCGAGAACTTCTCGGTCATCGAGGCGCTGGCGGACTCCCTGGGCGCGGCCGTGGGCGCGTCGCGCGCGGCGGTGGACGCGGGCTGGTACCCGCACACCAACCAGGTCGGCCAGACCGGCAAGTCGGTGTCGCCGCAGCTCTACATCGCCAACGGCATCTCGGGCGCGATCCAGCACCGCGCGGGCATGCAGACGTCCAAGACGATCGTCGCGGTGAACAAGGACGCGGAGGCGCCGATCTTCGACCTCGTCGACTACGGCGTCGTCGGCGACCTCTTCCAGGTCGTCCCCCAGCTCACCGAGGAGATCAAGGCCCGCAAGGGCTGACCGACCCCTCCCGACGGCCCCCGCACGCCAGCCGCGTGCGGGGGCCGTCGTCCGTCCGGCGCCCCGCTGGTGGGGTGTTGACCTCGGCCTACGGCACGGCTAGCTTCACTTCAACGATTTGTTGAATTTCCGGGAGGGTGGCACATGGCGCAGGGCTCAGCGGGCGCGGCGGCGGCCGGTACGACACTGGCGGACGCGGTACGGGCGGACATCGGCGCCGGTCTGGCCGGCACCGACGCCGTACTGGCCCGCCGTTACCCCGGCGACCCCGGCACCCGGCAGCCCGTGCACACCGTCTACGTACCCGCCGACGCCTTCGGCCCCCGGACCGTACGCGACTGGGGCGACCAGGCGCTGGCCGCACTCGACGCCCACGCCCCGGACGCCGCCGCGCTCGCCGCCGTACTCGGCCTTCCCGCGGGGCCGTCCACCGGGCTGGCCGCCGAGGTCCACGACCGGGTGCGGGCCAAGCTGGAGCGCGAGCCCGTCGAGGACCTGCGGATCGACTTCGAGGACGGCTACGGGCCGCGCCCCGACACCGAGGAGGACGCGGCGGCCGTGGCCGCCGCCCGCACCGTGACGGCCGCCGTCGCGGACGGCAGCGCGCCGCCGTACGTCGGCATCCGGATGAAGTGCATGGAGGCGGCGGTCCGCGACCGGGGCATCCGTACGCTCGACCTCTTCCTGACCGCCCTGCTGGACGGGGGCGGTCTGCCCGACGGGCTGCTGCTGACACTGCCCAAGGTGACCTTCCCCGCGCAGGTCGCGGCGATGGCGCGGCTGTGCGAGGAGTTCGAGCGGGCGGCCGGGCTGCCGCGGGGGCGGATCGGCTTCGAGATCCAGATCGAGACCACCCAGTCCATCCTCGGCCCCGACGGCACGGCGACCGTGCCGCGGCTGATCGACGCCGCCAAGGGCCGCGCCACCGGTCTGCACTACGGCACCTTCGACTACAGCGCCGCGTGCGGGGTCAGCGCCGCCCACCAGTCGATGGACCACCCGGCCGCCGACTACGCCAAGGCGGTCATGCAGGTCGCCGCGGCGGGCACCGGCGTCCGGCTGTCCGACGGCTCCACCAACGTGCTCCCCGTCGGCCCGGCCGCGCAGGTGCACGACGCCTGGCGCCTGCACTACGGCCTGGTCCGCCGCTCACTGGCCCGCGCGTACTACCAGGGCTGGGACATGCACCCCGCCCACCTGCCGACCCGCTACGCCGCCGTCTACGCCTTCTACCGCGAGGGCCTGGACGCCTCCGCCGCCCGCCTCGCCGCCTACGTCGCCAAGGCGGGCGGCGACGTCATGGACGAGCCCGCCACGGCCCGCGCTCTCAGCGGCTACCTGCTGCGCGGCCTCGACTGCGGCGCCATCGACGCCGAGGAGGTCACCGAGCGCACCGGGCTCGGCCGAGGGGAGCTGGACACGCTGGCGGGCCGTTAGGGGCCTGTCCCGCGGATCGCGGACGCCCCCTGACGCGGCGGGCGCATGCCCGCCGGACAAGGACCGATGCCGTTACGGGCCCGGCGGGTGCTCAGTCGGACGGGGGGATCTCGCCGGAGCCGCGGGCGATCAGGCGGGCGGGGAGCTCCAGCCGGGCGGGGGCGGCGTCCGCGCCGCCCTCCAGGCGGCGGAAGAGCAACTGCGCCGCGCTGCGTCCGAGCCCCGGCGAGTCCTGGGCCACGACGCTGACCGGCGGGTCGAGCAGATCGGCGAGTTCGAAGTCGTCGAAGCCGACCAGGGCGACCGGGCGCGGGTGGTGGGACAGCACGCGCACCGCGGTGACGGTGACGCGGTTGTTGCCCGCGAACAGCGCGGTCACCGGCTCGGGACCGGACAGCAGGGACGCCAGGACGGCGCGGACCCGCTCGGGGTTGGTCGGGCCCATCGAGTACCACTCGGGCCTGATGGTCAGCCCCGCGTCGGCCATCGCCTCGCGGTAGCCGCGCAGTCGCTCGGCGGCGGTGTGAATGCCCGGCTGGTCACCGATGAAGCCGATCCTGCGGTGTCCGTGCGCGATCAGATGCGCGACACCGTCACGGGTGCCGCCCGCGTTGTCGGTCAGCACCATGTCCGCGTCGATCCGGCCCGCGGGACGGTCGACGAAGACCGTGGCCACCCCGGCCTCGATCTCCGGGACCAGATACCGGTGGTCGTCACCCGCGGGCACCACGATCAGCCCGTCCACCCGGCGGGCGCAGAACGCCAGCACCAACTCCTGCTCACGCCGCGGGTCCTCGGCGCTCGACCCGGTGAACAGCAGCGCGCCGTTGGCCCGCGCCACGTCCTCGACCGCCCTGCTGAGCGGGGCGTAGAACGGGTCGGCGAGGTCTTCGAGCACCAAGCCGACGCTGGCGGTGCGGCGGGTGCGCAGCAGTCGCGCGCTGTCGTTGCGCCGGAAGCCGAGCGCGTCGATCGCCGCCTGGACGCGGGCGACCGTGTCCGGGGTGACGCCGGGCTCCTCGTTCACCACCCGCGACACCGTCTTGAGGCCGACGCCCGCTCGGGCGGCGACATCTTTCATGGTGGGCCGGGGAACTCGTCCAGAACTGTGGGTCACGATCGTAGTATTCCCTGCGGGAAGAGTTGGACAACGTTGTCAGAGTTAGGCGAGACTATCTCTGGTGCCGTTTCCGCGGAACCCCGGGCGATTCGCCAGGATATTCGTCAGGAACGTCAGGAAAGAGGAGATCCCCGAGCGATGCACCCCCAAGGCGCTACCGGTCCACTCGTGGCCGCAATCGACATCGGCGGTACGAAGATCGCCGGGGCGCTCATCGACGCGGAGGGGCGACTGCTGGCGCGGGCGCTGCGGGCGACGCCCGCGGGGGAGGACGGCGAGACGGTGGTGCGGGCGGTCACCGACGTGATCGCCGAGCTGCGGGCCACCGCCGTGTGGCCCCGCGTCGTCGCCGTCGGCATCGGCAGCGCGGGTCCCGTCGACGCCGCGCACGGCACCGTCAGCCCGGTCAACGTGCCAGGCTGGCGCGAATTCCCGCTCGTCGCGCGGGTGTCCGACGCGGTCGGCGGCCTGCCCGTCGTCCTCACCGGCGACGGCGTCGCCATGACCGCGGCCGAGCACTGGCAGGGAGCCGCCCGCGGTTACGACAACGCGCTGTGCATGGTCGTCTCCACCGGGGTCGGCGGCGGTCTGGTCCTCGGCGGCGCCCTCCTTCCCGGGCCCACCGGCAATGCCGGGCACATCGGTCACATTAGCGTCGACCTCGACGGTGATCTCTGCCCGTGCGGGTCGCGCGGCTGCGTCGAGCGGATCGCCAGCGGGCCGAACATCGCGCGCCGCGCGCTGGACGGGGGCTGGGTGCCGCCCGCCGGTGCCGCGCCCACGGCGGCGGCCGTCGCCGAGGCCGCGCGCGGCGGGGACGCCGTGGCGCTGGCCTCCTTCGACCGGGCCGCGCAGGCGCTCGCGGCCGGGATCGCGGCCACCGCGACGCTCGTCGAGATCCATGTCGCCGTCATCGGCGGGGGTGTCGCGGGGGCCGGGCCGATTCTCTTCGATCCTCTCCGGGAGCACCTCGCGCGGTACGCCACGCTCTCCTTCGCGGCCGGGGTCGATGTCGTGCCCGCCAAGCTCGGGACGGATGCCGGGTTGGTCGGGGCGGCGGCGGCTGCGGCGCAGGCGCTGCGGTTGGACGCCTTTACGACGACGATCTGACGGGGCGGCTCGCCGCCGGGTCCGCGTCCGCGAGGGCGGTTCCTGTGGGGGCGGGGGCCCGCGGCGTGCTCGGCTCTTGTCGGCCCGGTGGCCCGACAATCCGAAGAGGTGACCGCCTCGCGGGGGCCGGCTGCGGTCCGCGGCTGCGCGCTGGCTGGGCGCGCAGTTCCCCGCGCCCCTCAAAAGACCTGGTGTGCCCTCTGGCGATTGGTGACGGCGGCGCACCGTGCGCGCCGAGATCTCGGTGCGCTCTCTTCCGCGAGGTGAGGGCATCTGGGGGTGGGCCCCGAGACCTTGGCCTCCGCGCGGTGTGCTTCGCGTCGTGGACGCCACCGCGTGCCGTGTCTCGTCAGGGGGCGCGCACTCCGGTGCCGCGCAGCCGATGACGGCGCTGATCGCCTTGAGGGCCTTCCAGGGGCTCGGCGCGGGCGGTCTCGCCGTGGGCGCCTTCTCGCTGGTCGGCGCGCTGGTGCCGCCGCGGCGAGC
Organism: Streptomyces sp. NPDC003300; assembly: GCF_040610915.1. Taxonomy (NCBI): domain Bacteria; kingdom Bacillati; phylum Actinomycetota; class Actinomycetes; order Kitasatosporales; family Streptomycetaceae; genus Streptomyces; species Streptomyces sp. NPDC003300. The sequence continues at coordinate 55,521 of NZ_JBEXNE010000018.1, forward strand.
GGGGCCGCTATCAGGGCATGACCGCCTCGGTCATGGTGCTCGGCACCATCGGCGGCCCGTTGCTCGGCGGTTTCGTCACCGGCCACCTCGGCGGGCGCTGGGCCTTCTCCGTCAATCTGCCGCTCGGCCTGCTCGCGCTGGTGTGGTGCCAGGTGATGCTGCGGCTGCCCGCGACCCGCGACCCGCTACCCGCCTCCCGCGGCAAGGCCGGGACCGACTGGCTCGGCATCGTCCTCATGACCTTCGCCCTCTCCTCGGTTGTGCTCGCCGGGACCTGGGCGGGCAACCGTTACGCCTGGGCCTCCTGGCGGATCGGCCCGCTGGCCGTCGCCGCCGCGCTGGGTCTGGCCGCCTTTGTCGCCTCGCAGCGTCGCGCGGCCGAACCCGTCCTGCCGTTGCGGGTGTTCGACACCCGCAACGTCCGGCTCTCGTCGATGATGATCTTCGCGGTGGGCGCCGCGATGTTCGGTGCCACGCTCCATCCGCCGCTGTACCGGCAGAGCGTCCAGGGCGCGTCGGCCACCAGCTCCGGCCGGTGCGGGGCTCGGCCTGCTGATGCGGATGCCCACGACGATCGCCCAGAACAGCGTCGGGATGCGGGACATGGGCGTCGCGTCCGCCGGCACCACGCTCTTCCGTACGGGCGGCGGCTCGCTCGGCGTGGCCGTCTTCGGCTCGCTGTTCACCCGGGCCACCGAGGGGCGTCGGCCGGGCGCGGGCGGCGCGGGACGCGTACTTGCGTTCCGGCGCGACGGGGACGCATCAGATCTTCATGGTCGCCGCGGCCGTCTGCGCCGCTGCCTTCCTGGCCGCGCTGTTCGCCGAGGAGGACCCGCTGCGCGGCAAACCGGGTGCCGCGCCGAGGCCCGCCCGTGCCGCCGCCGTGGCGGAGTCCCGTTGAGGGGCGGGGCGTTTCCGAGGACCGGGAGGCGGGAGCGACCCGCGCCTTCCACCGCATCGCGTGCGGTGCCCGGCTCGACGCGGCGGGCGCCGCCCGGTCCGCGGTGAGCACAGGGTGGTGCCCGCGGAGGCGGCGACGCGGCCCGGGCCGCGCTCCGACGGCCCGCACCGCGACGGTCCGGTGTCCGTCACGCTGGCCTCCCCGCGCCGACCGCTGCGGCCGGTACGCGCCGCCGCGGGCCACGGCGCGTTTGCCGCCCACGATGATCCGGGCAATTCGTAGGGGTCTACGGAAAAGGGGGCACCGTGATCATCTGGGTGAACGGGGCGTTCGGCGCGGGGAAGACCAGCGCCGCACTGGAGATGCTGGAGCTGATACCGGAAAGCACCCTGTACGACCCCGAGGTACTCGGCGGCTGTCTGCGCCAACTGCTGCCGGAAAAACGGCTCCAAGAAGTGACCGACTATCAGGACCTGGCCATATGGCGGCGATTGGTGGTCGAGACCGCCGCCGCTCTCCTCAATGAGGTGGGCGGCGTTCTGGTGGCCCCGATGACCCTGCTGCGGCAGGACTACCGCGACGAGATCTTCGGTGGCCTCGCGTCCCGTGGCATCGAGGTCCGGCACGTGCTGCTGGAACCAGGAGAAACGATCCTGCGTGAACGCATCGCCACCAGGGACGACCACCCCGACCGCACCGGAACGAACGACCGGGCCCGCCGCTGGGCGCTGGACCGCATCGCCGACTACGAGAACGCCCTGCCGTGGCTCGCCCTGGATGCGCACATCCTGTCCACCGCGGGCCTGACCCCCCGTCAGACCGCGCTGCGGGTCACCGAGGCCGTCGGGCGCGGCGCCGGGGCCTGCGGGATCGTTCAGACCCCCGAACCGACCGCGGAGACCGTGGCGTCCGGCGTCCTGCTCTTCGACGACGCCGACCGCGTCCTGCTGGTCGACCCGACCTACAAACCCGGCTGGGAGTTCCCCGGCGGCGTCGTCGAACGCGGCGAGTCGCCCGCGCGCGCCGGACACCGCGAGGTCGCCGAGGAACTGGGGCTCGAACTCGCCCGCGGCCTCGAACTCCTCGTGGTCGACTGGGAACCGCCACGCCCGCCCGGCTACGGCGGGCTCCGCCTGATCTTCGACGGCGGCCGGGTCGCGGAAGCGGACATCGGCCGCCTGCTGCTGCCCGGCGCCGAACTGCGCGGCTGGCGCTTCGTCACCGAGGACGAGGCCGCGGGACTGCTCCCACCGGCCCGCCTCGACCGGCTGCGCTGGGCGCTGCGCGCCCGCGAACAGGGCCGCCCGCTCAACCTGGAGGCCGGTCACCCGGCCGAATGACCCCGCCCCGCCCGGCCGCCGCTGCCCCCGCCGCCGCCCACCCGGCGTGGACGGCGGTGACGGCGGCCGGGTCCCGCGGTTCGGTCAGGCCGCGCCGCCCGCGGACTTGGAGGCCGCGTAGTGGCCCAGGAACAGCGCCTCCGCCAGCGACAACCGCTCCAGCTCCCGCGGCGACACGCTCTCGTTGACCGCGTGGATCTGCGCCTCCGGCTCGCTGAGGCCGATCAGCAGGATCTCGGCTCGCGGATACAGGGTCGCCAGGGTGTTGCACAGCGGGATCGAACCGCCCTGCCCGGCCACCGCCAACTCCTCCCCGTACGCCTCCCGCATCGCGTCCGCCATCGCCGTGTACGCCGGGCTCCCGGTGTCCGCGCGGAACGGCTGACCGCTGCCGCGCTGCGTCACCTCCACCTTCGCGCCCCACGGAGCCGCCGCCCGCAGATGCGCGGTCAGCGCCTCGGCCGCCTGCTCGGCCGCGGTGCCCGGCGGGACCCGGACGCTCACCAGCGCGCCCGCGGTGGCCTGTACGGACGGGGTCGCGCCGACGACCGGCGGCGCGTCGATGCCCAGCACCGTCACCGAGGGACGCGCCCAGATCCGGTCCGCGACACTGCCCTTGCCGACCAGCTCCACACCGTCCAGCACCTTGGCGTCGCGCCGGAAGTCCTCCTCCGGGTAGCGCAGCCCCGGCCACTCGCCCGAGGCGTCGAGACCGTCGATCGTGGTCGAACCGTCCGCGTCCCGCAGCGACGCCAGGATCTGGATCAGCGCCCCGAGCGCGTCCGGCGCCGCCCCGCCGAACTGCCCCGAGTGCAGGTTGCCTTCGAGCGTCGAGACGCGGACCTCCGCCAGCACCATGCCGCGCAGCGTCGAGGTCACCGTGGGCAGCCCCACCCGGAAGTTGCCCGCGTCGCCGATCACGATCGCGTCGGCGGCCAGCAGCTCCGGGTGCTCCTCGGCGTAGCGCTCAAGACCGCCGGTGCCCTGCTCCTCGGAACCCTCCACGATCACCTTGATGTTCACCGGAGCGCCGCCGTGCTCGCGCAGCGCCCGCAGCGCCGTGAGGTGCATCAGCACGCCGCCCTTGCAGTCGGCCGCGCCACGCCCGTACCAGCGGCCGTCCCGCTCGGTCAGCTCGAAGGGCGGGGACAGCCACGCCGATTCGTCCAGCGGCGGCTGCACGTCGTAGTGCGCGTACAGCAGCACCGTCGGCGCGCCCTCGGGCCCCGGCAGCCAGCCGTACACCGACTGCGTGCCGTCGGGGGTGTCCAGCAGGGCCACCTCCTGGAAGCCCTCCGCCCGCAGCGCGTCGGCCACCCAGACGGCCGCCTTCTCGCACTCGCTCTTCGGGAACTGTCGTTCATCGGCCACCGACGCGTACGACACCAGCTCCGCCAGCTCCGTCCGGGCACGGGGAAGCAGGGCGGCGACGGTATCGGCGAGCGGGGTGCTGGACATAGGTGCTCCTAGCAGGAATCAGGTGGCAACATCGGTCGTTGGTGCACACAACGGGGTCGCTGCCGATGGTGCCACAGCGAGATGTTCCGGACGGGCGCAATAGGATGCGGCTGAACAGGGGCAACACAGCCGGACAGGCCGAGCGGGAGCGAAACAGACGTGAGCGGTGAGCAGGCGGCGCAGGACAGCGGCGCGAACGACGGCGAGGCGCTCGCGGTCTGGGACGTCGTGGTGATCGGCGCGGGCCCCGCGGGGGCCACCGCGGCCCACGCCGCGGCCGTGACGGGCCGTCGGGTCCTCCTCTTGGAGAAGTCCGAACTGCCGAGGTACAAGACCTGCGGCGGCGGCATCATCGGGTCCTCACGGGACGCCCTGCCGCCGGGATTCGAACTACCCCTGCGCGACCGGGTGCACGCGGTCACCTTCAGCCTCAACGGCAAGCTGACGCGCACCAAGCGCTCCCGGCAGATGCTCTTCGGGCTGATCAACCGGCCCGAATTCGACAACGCCCTCGTGGAGGCCGCCTGCGAGGCGGGCGCCGAGCTGCGCACCGGAGTGACCGTCTCCCGTGTGGAGCAGCACGGTCCCGGTGTCCCCGACCGTCGCACCGTCGCCGTCGTGCTCAACGGCAGCGGCGGCCCGGCGGGCAAGGGCGTCGAGGAGACCGTCTACGCCCGCGCCGTCGTCGGCGCCGACGGCAGTGCGAGCCGGATAGGCGCTCATGTCGGCGTCAAGCTCGACCAGGTCGACCTCGGCCTGGAGGCGGAGATCCCGGTCCCCACGTCCGTCGCGGAGGACTGGGCGGGACGGGTGCTGATCGACTGGGGCCCGCTGCCCGGCAGTTACGGCTGGGTCTTCCCCAAGGGCGACTCCCTCACCGTGGGCGTGATCTCCGCCCGCGGCGACGGCAGCGCCACCAAGCGCTACCTGGACGACTTCATCGCCCGCCTCGGTCTGGCCGGGTTCGAACCCAGCGTCTCCTCCGGCCACCTCACCCGCTGCCGCGCCGACGACTCCCCGCTCTCCCGGGGCCGCGTCCTGGTCTGCGGCGACGCCGCGGGCCTGCTCGAACCCTGGACGCGCGAGGGCATCTCCTACGCGCTGCGCTCCGGCCGTCTGGCGGGGGAGTGGGCCGTGCGCATCGCCGAGTCCCACGACGCGGTGGACGCCAGGCGCCAGGCCCTCAACTACACCTTCGCGGTGAAGGCCGGGCTCGGCGTCGAGATGGGGGTCGGCCGCCGCATGCTGACCCTCTTCGAACGTCGCCCCGGAATGCTGCACGCCGTGCTCACCACATTCCCGCCCGCCTGGCGCGCCTTCGCGGGCATCACCCGCGGAAAGAGCTCGCTCGCCGAACTCGTCCGCACCCACCCGCTCGCCCGTAAGGCACTGGAGGCCGTCGACCGGGCCTGACGTCGGCCCCGGCCCGGCTCCGGGCCCTGTGCCGTACTCCCGCGCCTCACTTCCCGTCGGTGGCGTGGACCTGGAAGATCGGGTGGTTGGGCGCTATCGCGCGCAGCTCCTCGTCGGTCGAATCCGGGCCCACGCCGTCGAAGAAGGCTCCGACCTCGGCCTTCCAGCGCTTGAGGTAGGCGCGCAGGATGGCGGGCTTGTCGTCGTCGGCCACCTCGGTGGCGGTGAACTCCTCGACCTTCTTGCCGAGGTGCAGTTCGCCGCCGCCGGCCACCCGCATGTTGTAGGTCCACTGGACGTGGCCGCGCGGGGCCACCAGATACCGCCGGTCCTCGAAGGTCAGCAGATTCACCGGGGTCTGCCGCCACTCACCGCTCTTGCGGCCCCGGACGGCCAGCACCCGCGAACCCCAGACGCTCAAACCGCGCCGGGTCAGCCAGCCGACCGTGCGATTGAGGACGTTGACGGTGAACCAGCCGGGCTTCTTGACGTGTGCGACCTGCTCAGACATGGCGATCTCTCCGATTTCTCGACTGCTGTCGTGACCGCTGTTGTGAGCGGTGCTCTCGCTTGAGAACAGTGTGCCAGCGCCTCGTGAGAAAAAGCAAGAGCACTGCTCTCTTTCTTGGCTGATGCTCTTGGAGATGGCACACTGGCTGCCATGAGCGTGATCAGAGGAGCCAGGGAACGGGCGAGGATCGAAGTCACCGCGGCCATCAAGGAAGAGGCCAGACGCCAGCTCGCCGCCGAGGGAGCGGCGCGGCTCTCGCTGCGCGCGGTCGCACGCGAACTGGGCATGGTCTCATCCGCCCTCTACCGCTACTTCCCGAGCAGGGACGATCTGCTCACCGCTCTCATCATCGACGCCTACGACGCGATCGGCGCGGCGGCGGAGGACGCCCTGGCGAGCGCGGTGGAGCAGGGCGCGGCACCGGCCGACCGATGGGTCGCGATCTGCCGCGCCGCCGGCGAGTGGGCCGTCGCCCATCCGCACGAGTACGCGCTGATCTACGGCTCACCCGTACCCGGCTACACCGCGCCGCTCGACACCATCGGCCCCGCCTCCCGCGCCGCCCTGGCCCTGTTCTCCGTCGTCCGCGACGCCCACCGCGACGGCCTGCTCACGCAGCCGCCCGGCAATCCGCTCGCCGCCCCCGTCCGCGCCGACGCCGCCCGGCTCGCCGCGGAACTGGCCCCCGATCTGCCGGTGCGGACGGTCGCCGCGCTCGTCGCCGCCTGGGCGCAGCTCTTCGGGCTGATCAGCTTCGAGGTCTTCGGGCAGTTCAACCGGGTGGTCGAGGCCCGCCGTGAATTCCTCGAACTGGCAGCCGCGGGACTGGCCCGCCAAGTCGGCCTCGGCGCCGCCGCGAGCGCCTCGGCGGACACCCCTGACGACATACCCGCGGACGCGTCGGCGACGGACGGCGTACTCCCCGCGAAGTAGTCGCGGTGCCCCCGTACAGCGGACGCCGCCTCCCGGACCGCGGTCTAGCGTGGAACGCATGAGCCACGAGGAGCCGACAGGGCCGCCGCGCCACGGAATCCCGTTCGCGCGGCCCGTCTGGATCCCCGCACTCGCGCTGGCCTTCGTCCAGGTCGTCGGCACCCGCGTGGCGTCGGGCCACCAGACCGGCCGGGTCGACCTGGACTGGCTCGGCTACCTGCTGCTGCTCGCGGGCCCGGCACTCCTGCTCCTCCGCCGCCGCGCGCCGGTCGTCGTGGCCGCCGCGACCTGCGGCGCGACGCTGCTCTACATCACGCTCGGCTATCCCTACGGCCCGGTCTTCGCCAGCCTCGTCGTCGCCTTCTTCAGCGCCGTCGCCGCGGGCCACAGAAGGGCCGTGCCGGCCATCGCCCTGGTGTTCCTCGCCGGACACACGCTGATCGGCCAGTGGCTCTACCGCTACCTGCCGCCCTCCGGCGACAGCCGCGCGTCCTGGACGGCGACCTCTGCGGCCGGTGCCTGGCTGCTCGCGGTGCTGGCCGCCGCCGAGCTGTACCGGGTACGGCGCGAGCAGATCGCCAGGGACCGCCGTGAGCGGGCCGAGGCCGAGCACCGCAAGGCCGACGAGGAGCGCATGCGGATCGCCCGCGAACTGCACGACGTGCTCGCGCACAGCATCTCGGTGATCAATGTGCAGGCGGGCGTGGCCCTCGCGTTGATGGACCAGCGGCCGGAGCAGGCGCGGACGGCGCTGGTCACCATCAAGGCCGCCAGCAAGGAAGCGCTGGGCGAGGTACGGCAGGTGCTCAGTACGCTCCGCGCCCCCGGCGAGGCACCGCGCTCGCCCGCACCGGGCCTCGACCGGCTCCCCGAACTGGTCGAACAGGCGGGCTCCGCGGGCCTGAAGGCCGAGGTCACCGTCGACGGCGCACCGGCCCCGCTGCCGCCCGGCGTCGACCTCGCCGCCTTCCGTATCGTGCAGGAGGCGCTGACGAACATCGTGCGGCACTCCGGCTCCCGCGCCGCCCGTATCCGCCTCGGCTACCGGTCCGGCAGCGTGGAAGTGACGGTCGACGACGACGGACCCGCCGTCGCGGGCGGCGAGAGCGGCGGGGGCAACGGCCTGGTCGGCATGCGCGAGCGGAGCGTCGCGCTGGGCGGCACGCTGGAGGCGGGCCCGCGCCCCGACGGCGGCTTCCGGATCCGCGCGCTGCTGCCGATCGTCGCGCCGGGCGTACCGGCCGGCGGCACCGAGGCCCCAATCGGCCCGACGCCCGGACCCTCCGCCCCGGCCGACCGCCCCGAGGGCCCGACCCCACCGGCCGCCCCGCCGACGCCACGCGCCGTACGATCGGGCACGGTCGAGCCGCCGCCGCAGGACCGCGCCGACCGGCCCACCCCCGCCGACGGAGCCGCTGAGGCGACCGAGTTCACCAAGGCCGCCGAGGCCACCGAGGAGCGTTCGTGATCCGCGTGCTGCTGGCCGACGACCAGGTGCTGGTACGCGCCGGATTCCGCGCGCTGCTGGACGCGCAGAGCGACATCGAGGTGGTGGGGGAGGCGGCCGACGGCGAGGAGGCGCTGCGGCTGGTCCGCGACATGACCCCCGACGCCGTGCTGATGGACATCCGCATGCCGCTGACGGACGGTCTCGCCGCCACCCGCCGGATCACCGACGACCCGGCGTTGTCCGAGGTCAAGGTGGTCATCCTCACCACCTTCGAACTCGACGAATACGTCTTCGAGGCGATCCGCGCCGGAGCCTCCGGCTTCCTGGTGAAGGACACCGAGCCGGACGAACTGCTACGCGCGGTAAGGGCGGTGGTGGAGGGCGACGCGCTGCTGTCGCCCGGTGTGACCCGACGGCTGATCGCCGAATTCGCCGCTCGTTCCAAGGAGCCCGCGCAGGCGGTCGGCCTGGACCAACTCACCGAGCGGGAAAGGGAAGTGATGGCGCTGGTCGGCATCGGGCTGTCCAACGACGAGATCGCACGCCGCCTCGTCGTGAGCCCGCTCACCGCCAAGACGCATGTCAGCCGCGCGATGGTGAAACTCGGGGCGCGCGACCGGGCCCAACTGGTCGTGATGGCCTACGAGTCCGGGCTCGTCCGGCCCGGCTGGCTGGGCTGACCCGACGTCACCGACCCACCACCCGAAGGCGAACGGCCGGCCTCCGTACCCCACTGCGCCCCCGTATCAGGACCGGTTCCGGTGCCCGACTCGGCGCCCGCGCCCCTCTCGGCGCCCGCGTCCGCGCCGACCGGTGCCCCGGGTAACGGAATCCGCTCGTGCAGCGCGTGCCCCCGCTGCTCGAAGCGGCGGAGCGTCAGGGCGACGCGCCCGCAGAAGGCGGCCGCGGCGACGATCACCGCGGCGGTGAACCACCCTTCGCGGGCCGTGCCGTGGGCCTCGTCCGCCATGACCGGGCTCACCACCGCCAGAAATCCGACCGCCGCCAGCACGGCGCCCGACACCATGGCGAAGACCATTTCGACTGTGATGGCGTCGCGTTCCGCTTGCGTACGGCTTCCGCGCATCCCCCGCCCCTCCCGTCGCAATCGCGATGCGGCCAAGTCTGCCATGGCACGACCGGCCCCGCGCGATGCCTTTTCGCGCGGGGCCGGTCGTCAAGTGCCCGGATCACCAAGGGAGTCGGAGGACGCCGGAAGGGACGCGGGATGGGAATCGGACAGTCGGCCGAGCGGTCGGCCGACCGGGTGATCAGTCGCGCACGGCGACCTGTTCCGATTCGTCGGCCGCCTCGGCGGAGCCCGCGGAACCGGCAGACCCCGTGGCAGCCGCGGAACCGGCGGCGCCGGTCCGTCCCGCGCCCCCGTTCTCGAAGTCGGCCGAGGACGCGACCAGGATGCCGTAGGACGCCTTCCTGCGGGTGAACAGCCCGGACAGGGTCAGCAGCAGGCCCACGAGACCGATGCCGGTGACGACCCACAGGCCGGGCCGGTAACTGTCGAGAATGGCCTGCTTGTTCGCCGGGTGATCGCCGCCGGCTGCGGTGACCACCGCGGTGACCACGGCGAGGAAGATGGCGCCGCCGACCTGGAAGGAGGTGTTGAGCAGCCCGGAGACCATGCCCTGCTCATGGTCCTTGACGCCGTTGGTGGCCTGGATGTTGAGGGAGGGGAAGGCCAGCGCGAAGGCGGCGCCGAGCAGCAGCATCGACGGCAGGATGGCCGCCGCGTAGTTCGGGTCCAGATTGATCCGGAGGAAGAGGATGTAGCCGATGACCAGCGAGGTGAAGCCGACGGCGATCACCCGTGGCGTGCCGAACCGGTCCACGATCGGGCCCATCCGGGTGGACAGGACCGCCACCAGTGAGCCCGCGGGCAGGAAGGCGAGCGCGGCGTGCAGGGCGCTCCAGCCCAGCACGTTCTGCATGTACTGCGTGACGAGGAACTGGAAGGCGACGTACGAGCCGAAGAAGGTGGCGCCGCCGAGGTTGGCCCTGATCTGGCTGGACGAGCGCAGGACGCCGAGCCGGATCAGCGGGGACGAGGAGCGGTGTTCGATGGCGACGAAGGACGCCAGCAGGACGGCGACGGCGGCGAAGGAGACCAGCGTGCGGGCCGAGGCCCAGCCCGCCTCGGACGCCGAGACCACGGTGAACACCAGCAACAGCATCGAGGCCGTGCCGGTGACGGCGCCCGGCAGGTCGTATCCGCGGCCCTTGCCGCTCTCGCGCGGGCTCTTCGGGATGAGCTTCAGACCGGCGGCGAGGGCGATCAGCGCGACCGGCGCGGGCAGCAGCATCGTCCAGCGCCAGCCCGCCTCGGTGAGGAAGCCGGAGAGCACCAGACCCATGGAGAAGCCGGTGGCGCCGCAGCTCGAGTAGATGGTGAGGGCGCGGTTGCGGACCGGGCCCTCGGCGAAGGTCGTGGTGATGATCGACAGTCCGGCGGGCGCGGTGAACGCGGCGCTGAGGCCCTTGATGAAGCGGGTCGCGATCAGCAGTTCACCTGAGTCGACCAGGCCGCCGAGCAGTGAGGCGACGGCGAAGACGCCGAGCGCGATGAGGAAGACGCGGCGCCTGCCGAGCAGGTCGGCCGCGCGGCCGCCGAGCAGCAGCAGGCCGCCGTAGCCGAGGATGTAACCGCTGACGACCCACTGGAGCGAGGACGTGGAGAGGTCGAGGTCGTGGGCGATCGAAGGCAGCGCCACGCCGACCATCGACACATCGAGTGCGTCGAGGAAGAGCGCCGCGCAGAGCACCAGGAGCGTGCCCCACTGCAGGGCACTCCATCGCTCCTCGGTGCGGGGGACGGTAGGAGACGGAGAGGTCATGGAGGCGAGACTTACATGCGCACGCATTCAATGCAAGCGCATTTAATGTCCGTGCATGAAGGGTTCGCTTTCTGCTACCGTGCAGACATGACCGGCGACAAGGGTGAGCGGGCGCTCGTGGACGAGTGGCGGCAGATCCTTGCCGTTCACGCGCGCACGGCATGTGAACTCGACCGTGCGCTGCACCAGTACGGGCTCGGCGCCAGCGACTTCGAGGTGCTGGACCTGCTCGCCTCCGGCGACCCCCAGGACGGCGGCTGCACCTTCCGCGTCCAGGAGCTGGCCGACCGCGTCCACCTCAGCCAGAGCGCGCTGTCCCGGCTCGTCGCCAGGCTGGAGAAGGACGGTCTCGTCGACCGCGGCATCTGTAGTGAGGACCGCCGGGGCGTACGCGTCGGCCTCACCGAGACCGGTCGCGCCCGTTACGAACAGGCCCGCCCCTGCCACCGCGCCGTGCTGGAACGGATGCTCGTCCAGAGCTGACCCCGTTCGTCAATCCGCGGGCCCCGGTCCGTTCGTCAGGTGATCTTCGCCGTCCGACGCCACAGCTCCACCAGTGCGTCGTCACCCGTCACCGACAGCCGCTCGTACGGCCCGCGGTTCCACAGCGCCAGATAGAGGTCGGCCGCCGAGCCGGTGACGGTGCAGTCCGCCTCACCGGGCGCGTCGCGCTCCGCGGTCGGGGCCTCGGGCGAGAGCCGCAGCAGCCACTCGCGGGCGCCGCCCGGCACGTCGGCCGCCCGGACCCGCAGCGTGCGCGGCCGGTCGGTGCGGAGCCTGGCCCGCCGCCTGGCCTGGAAGCCGGTCAGCAGCTCGTCCACGCCGTCCGCCGCGAAGCCGGTGGCCACCGGGGACGGGTCGCGGCCGAGCGCCGCCTCCGCGTCGATCCGGTGGATAGTCGTCTCATGGGCCTGGCGCCGCGCCCAGAAGGCCAGCGGCGAGGGTGCCGCCAGGAAGAACCAGCACGTCAGATCGGCCGGGGCGGTGACCAGCGCTTCCGTCAGCCGCCGATGCGTACCCCGGTACCAGTCCACCAGCTCCGGGTCGTCGGGCACCGCCGGGTCCAACGGCTCGCGCTCCATGCGGCCTTCGGCGACGTACCCGGTGGCCCAGCGGTGCACCGCGCCGGTGTGCGCCAGCAGGTCGCGCACCCGCCAGCCGGGGCACGGCGGCACGGGCGCGTCGAGACCGGCGCCGCCCGCCGCGTCGGCGAGCAGCGTGCCCTCGTCGCGCAGCGTGTCGATGAACTCGGCTGTCTCCATGCTCCCCGTCCGCTTCCCCGTCCGCTGATCGCTCTCCATGCGCGGATTCTCGCAGGACGGTCACCGTGCGGGCGAGGGAGTAAACGGGGCCGGCGGCCCGCTCAGCGGGTGGGCCGGGCGCCCGTCTCCGCGGCCGTCGAGCCGTCGGCGGAGCGCTCGCCCCTGGTGTCGGCGCGGCGGCGGGCGTACCGGGCCGCGTAGCCGAGCAGTACGGCGTTGAGCGCCGCGGAGACCAGCGCGGCCACGACGGTCAGCGTCCAGCCGGACCAGCCGAAGGCGGTGCCACGCGTGTCCATGCCGCCGACCGCGGCGAAGAGCGCCCAGATCAGCGGCGTCCACGGCAGGGTCAGCAGCACCAGCAGGACGGCGGTGAGCGAGGCGTTGCGGTGCGAGAAGACCGCCGTGTCCAGCAGCATCAGCGCCAGCGCGGCGCCGACGACGTACAGATAGCCGCGGGAGATCCGTTCCCGGTGCAGCGGGCCGGTGGCGGTGGTCAGCCAGGACGGTATGCGCATCGCTCCTCCTTGCGGTTCCGAACCCGTACGGTTCCGGCCCGTGAGGCTCCGACGCCTTCGCCCCGCCCGGTCTCCGGGCCCTACGCTTCCGGCAGTGGATCTCGCGGCCGGGGACCAGCATGCCGTGATACGTGCCGGTGAGCGCCTGTTCCGTCGGTCACTTCTCGGCACGCGCGGCGCTGTTCCGTACGCCGTAGGCGATGGCCGCCGCGACCGCGGCCAGGGCGGAGACGGTGGTCAGCGCGGTGGGCAGGCCGACGGCGTCGGTGAGGAAACCGATCGAGGGCGGGCCGAGCAGCATGCCGCCGTAGCCGAGGGTGGAGGCCGCCGCGACGCCGCCCGGGCCGGTCAGTTCGCCCGCCCTGGCCATGGCGGTGGGGAAGAGGTTGGCCAGGCCGAGCCCGGTGACGGCGAAACCGGCCACCACGACCGGGGTCGACGGCGCCAGCGCGCCGATCAGCATCCCCGCGGAGGCGGTGAGGCCGCCCAGCACCAACGCCCGTGTCTGTCCCAGACGTTCGATCAGCGCGGTACCGGAAAGGCGGCCGAGCATCATCGCGCCCGCGACCGCCGCGTAACCGGCCGCCGCGATGCTCGACCCGCCGTGCAGATCCTGCTCGATGTGCAGCGGCCCCCACTCGGCGAGCGCGCCCTCGCCGTACGCGGAACACGCCGCGATCAGCCCGAAGAGGAGGACGATCAGCCCCGTCCTGGCGGGCTTGCCGGGCGCGGTCTTCGCGGCGGGCGCGTGCACAGGGTCCGCCGTCGCGGTGACCGCGTCGGCAGGTGCCGCGACCGTACGGGCCGGGCCGTCCGCGAGCGGCGGTTCCGTACGGGCCTGTACGGGTCCGGCCGTCTGGCGTGCCGCGACCGCCGACGGCTGGCGCAGCGGGTGCGCCAGCAGGACGCGTCCGGCGAGGAAGACCGTCAGCAGGCCGATCGGGGTGAGCAGCAGCAGGTGCGTGGCGGCCGACAGGTGCGGTGCCAGCAGGCCGCCGAGCCCCGCGCCGAGCAGCCCGCCCATGCTGTACGCCGCGTGGAAGCTGGACATGACCGGGCGGCGCATCGCCGCGACCAGGTCGACGGCGACGCTGTTGATCGCCACGTTCATGCCGCCGTAGGCCACCCCGAACAGCAGCAGGACGAGGCCGAGGGCGAGTGCCGAGTGCGTCCTCGGGGGCAGGGCGATGCTCAGGGAGAGGAGGATGCCGGTCAGCACCGTCACCCGGCGGCTGCCGAAGCGGCGGCAGAGCCGTCCGGTGAGCACCATCGTGGCGATGGCGCCGACGGAGACACCGAGCAGCGCGAGGCCCAACTGACCGGCGGTCGCGCCGGTCTGGGCCTTGATCGCGGGAATGCGGACGACCCACCCGGCGAAGAGGAAGCCGTCGACGGCGAAGAAGACGGTCAGGGCGACGCGCAGGCGGCGTAGGGCAGGAGAGGGTGGGGGAGTGTGGTGGGATCGGCCGAGGGCCGTCCCTATTTTGTTTAGCGTCGGCACAAAGTCAGAATAGAGGGGTGACACAGATTCGGACAAGGCTTGAGAGGGGTCGGGGCGCGCTCGGCCCGGCACTCTCCCTCGTGCACACCGGCCGCGCGGCGACCCGCGCCCTGCTCACCGCGGAGCTCGGAGTGACCCGCGCCACGGCCGGGGCGGTGGCCGCGGAGCTGGAGGCGCTGGGACTGATCCGGGTCGACACCCGGCCCACCGGCCCCTCCGGCGCCCAGGGCCGTCCCTCGCACCGGCTCGACGTGGCCCCCGGCGGACCGGTCGCGCTCGCCGCCCAGGTGCACGCCGACGGATTCCGGGCCGCGCTGGTCGGACTCGGCGGCGAGATCGTCGCCACCGCGCCCGGCTCCATGACCGTGCACGCCGACCCCGCGCATGTGCTCGCCGCGGTCGTGGAGGCCGGAGCGGAGCTGCTGAGCGCGTCGGGACGGGTCTGCGTCGGCGCGGGCCTCGCCGTACCGTCCGCCGTCGCGGAGCCCGAGGGCACCGCACTCAACCCGCTGCACCTCGCGTGGCCCGCGGGCGCCCCCGTACGGCAGGTGTTCGCGAGCCAGATCGCCCGCGTCGGCATCACGGGACCCGACGGCGACCCCGTCCCCTCCTTCATCGGCAACGACGTCAACGTCGCCGCGCTCGCCGAACACCGGCACGGCGCGGGACGCGACGCCCAGCACCTGCTCGTCGTCGCCTCGGGACACCGCGGTGTCGGCGGCGCCCTGGTCCTCGACGGCCGTCTGCACACCGGCAGTTCAGGGCTCGCCCTGGAGGTCGGCCACCTCACCGTGCTGCCCGACGGACGCCCCTGCCACTGCGGCAGCCGAGGCTGTCTCGACGTCGAGGCCGACCCGCTGGCCTTCCTCGAAGCGGCCGGTCGCGCGCCGGGGCCCGAGGGCTCGCTGCTCCAGCAGTCCATCGACCTGCTCCGCAGGGAGTACGACGACCCGTCCGACCCTTCCGTCCGCGACGCCGCGCACACCCTCATCGACCGCCTCGGGCGCGGTCTGGCCGGACTCGTCAACGTCCTCAACCCCGATCGCATCCTTCTCGGCGGCCTGCACCGCTATCTGCTGGACGCCGATCCGGAGCGTTTGCGGGCTGTTGTCGCCGATCACAGCCTTTGGGGGCGCAGCGGTAGTGTGCCGCTGCTTGCTTGTGCTCTGGACCACAACAGCCTTGTCGGGGCGGCGGAGTTGGCGTGGCAGCCGGTGCTGGATGATCCGCTGGCGCTGCTGGGCGGGTGAGGGGTGCCCGTTGGTTTGAGGGTTCGCCGCTGCGCGGTCTGTCTTTCCCGCCCGCCCACCCCTGCGGGTGCTTTGTCGTCTGCGGGTGCCGCTTGTGCCTGGGTCGGTGCCGGTCCGGGGCACCTCCTCGGGCGACGAACGTGTCCGCACTTCGATGACGTCCAGCCCTTGTCCGTTCGTCCCCCTGCGGGGGCACCCCGGCCCGTCCCCTCCCGGTACGTCGGCGTCCGCCTGTCCGGTGGGGGTGGCCGAGGGGGGTGGGTAGGGGCTCTGCCCTGCGCCCCCGACCGCCCGGCGGGGTGGGCGAAAGGGGGTGGGTGGGCTCGGGTACGTCGGCGTCCGCCTGTCTGTGGGGGCCGGGGTGGGTGTCCAAGATTGTGAGGGTGCCCCGGGTGTCTTCCGCCCTGAGGGGGCGCTCTCCGTCGATCCCACGGTGGAGGAACGGCCGGGCGCCGTCGCCGGTCTTTGGGACTTTCCTCAGCCACAGCGGACCGTCGGACGCCGACGTGCCCGAGCCCCCACCCACCCCCTCTCGGCCACCCCCACCGGACAAGCGGACGCCGACGGGCGAGGAGGGGACGGGGCGGGGTGCCCCCGCAGAAATACGTTGACGGCCGGGTGCCGGATTCGCAGAGGCCAGGTGGTACGGATTTCGAGGAGGTGCCCCGGACCGGCACCGACCAGGCACAGGCGGCACCCGCAGACGACAAAGCACCCGCACGGGTGGGCGGGCGGGCGGGCAAGACAGACCGCGCAGCGGCGAGCCCTCAGAAGAGCGGCGGCGGGGCTTGCTTGGCCGGCGCGGTGACGGCCGTCGGGACGTCCGTTGGCGCGCCGTGCGGCGCGCGCAGCAGGGGCCAGCCCTGGGCGAGCCGGGTGTCGAGCAGCAGAAGGCGGCCCGAGTCTTCCGCCCCCTCCGGCTCCGAGACCCGCACGTAGACGTCGTAACCGGCCGCCGCCCTGACCGTCCCGGTGACCGTGCTGCCCGGCGGCAGCGCGGTGATGCGGGCGGCGGGAGGCGGGAGTTGGCCGGGTGAGAGGCCGAACAGGACGGCGTGGTCGACGACTTCGCAGGGCCGAGCCCGCAAGGTGTCGGGCAGCAGGCCGGCCACCGAGGCGTGCAGGCCGCGCAGTTCGGCCGCGCGGGCCTCCGCGTCGGGCAGCGCGTAGCGGGCGGCGCGCTTGGCCGGAGCGGAGACGCGGTCGGGGACGCCGAGGGCCGCGCCCAGGATCGTCTCGGTACGGCGGGCCGTCATCAGGGGCCCCTCGCCGAGGAAGGTGAAGCAGACGGCGGCCTGCTCCCGCAGCCTGGCCGCGCCGCGTTCGGCCGCCGTGATGCCCACCTTGAGCAGTCCGGGGCCGAACCAGGCCAGATAGACGGCGTACGGCCGCGGATCGTCCGCCTTGGTGTCGGCCGCCACCGAATACGAACGGTCCAGCGCGGCGCACCGCTCGCACTGGTCGCGCCGTACGTCGGGAGGCAGCCGCGCGCCGTAAGGACACGTCACGTACCGGCCGCCGCGCCACACCCCCGCGCAGGTGCGTACCGCGTCCGCGCCGACGGCCAGGGACAGCGGTCCGCCGAGCCGCAGCGGGCTCGACCGGCCGCGGTGCACCGGATGCCACCACGTCCACTCGGGACCGCCCTGACCCCAGCCCAGTCCCGTGCAGCGCCACATGTCCCCGACCCTAGGGCAGGGGTACGACAGCGCCCGCCCTCGACCGGAGCAGCGCCGGGGCCGCCGCGTACTGCGCGGGTGGTAGCGCGGGTGCCGCTGGCCGTACGACGACGGGCGGCCCGTGGAGGACGAGGCTCGGTGGTGTCGGAAGAAGCCTCCCGACCCGGCATCCACCGAGGAGTTGACGAGCGATGAACACCCTGGCTTGGCATGACGGCGGGCCCGGCCCGTGGATTCTGTTCCTGCCCCTGATCTGGGCGGCCGCGGTCGTCACCGTGATCACCGTGCTGCGCCGCACCGTCTGGCGCGGACGCGGGCGCGGCGCCCCCTGGCGGGCCGCGCCCTGGCGGTCGGAGGCGGCCGCCGAGGCCGCGGAGAACTCGCCGGTCACCCTGCTCGGCCGCCGCTTCGCCGCGGGCGAGATCGACGAGGACGAGTACTGGCGCCGACTGTCGGTCCTGGACGAGCGCTTCGGCCGTGACCTGCGCGAGGGCAAGGGCGGTACGGCGTGAGCGCGCTGCCCAGCGGCCCGCGCGACGGGCGGCCCAGCTGGACGTCCTGCGGGCCGTCACCACCGAGTGAGCCAGCGGGGCACGGCGGCCCGGCACGACAGCGGGACACGACAGCGAGACACGACAGCGGGGCACAGCGGAGGAGCGCGCGCACAGACGGACCGGCCGTCGTATCCGCACGGGGGGATACGACGGCCGGTTCCGTGGCCTCGCGGATCGCCGCGCAGGCACCGTACGGGATCGCCGTGACGGGCGGCCTGCGCACCGGGTCGGTCAGGCGACCGGTATGGCGATACTGGCGGCGACGGCGGCGATGCGCTCACGCGGGGGCTCGAAGGCCACAGCGGCACGCAGCGGGACCAGCGACGGCCGCGGCATCGGTGTGCGGAGCACGAACCACACGACCTTGCCGCCGTCCTCGGGCAGCAGATCGGTGCCCCAGCTGTCGCTCACCGCCTCCACCATGGCCAGCCCGCGACCGGCGGTCGCCAGCGGCTCCGCGGCGGCCGGTGCCAGCTTCGGCAGCCTCGGGTCGTTGTCGGTGACGGCCACCGTGAGGCGGTCGGACGCGTGCGACAGACGCACCGAGCAGTGCTTGTCGGGCTTGGCGTGGCGGTGGACGTTCGCGAGCAGTTCGCTGATGCCGAGCGACGCCGCGTCGATCAGCGGGTCGAGTCGCCAGTAGCGAAGCTGGGCGGACACGATGCGCCGGATCTGCTGGATCCGGTACGGATGCGCGTCGAGTTCGAGCGCACACTCTCTGTCGGTTTGGTCGGCTTGCATGATCACGGCTGCGACTCCCTCCGCGGCGGGGGCCGGAACACCGCGGGGCGGGTCCGGGACGTACGCCGCTCCGATGGGAACACCTGAGCGAAAATGCGTAGAGTGACTGCTACAGCACTCCGTGATGCGATTTCAGAGTCTCCCCAGGTGGCCGAATCCGCAACTTCCGGGACCGTCGCCCGCCTGCGCAAAGGCCGACGGGCCAGTGCTGGACCGCTTTCCGGTGGTTTAGACGCTTATGATCCACGGCATGGACGCGAACGATTCGGACGAGACCGGCGAGCGATCGGACGGGGCGAGCGGCGCGGGAAGAACCGCCGAGGGGGCCGGAGCGGCGGGGGCGACCGGAGCGGCCGGGGCGGGTGACCGGGCGGGCGGCCGTACGGGCACGGTGGACGTCGACCGCACCGACACCGGCTACCGCGCCTGGCTGAAGGAAGCCGTCCGCAAGGTCCAGGCCGACGCCAACCGGTCCGCCGACACCCACCTGCTGCGCTTCCCGCTGCCCGAGTCGTGGGGCATCGACCTCTACCTCAAGGACGAGTCCACCCACCCGACCGGCTCGCTCAAGCACCGCCTCGCCCGCTCGCTCTTCCTCTACGGGCTGTGCAACGGCTGGATCCGCCCCGGCAAGCCGGTCATCGAGGCGTCCAGCGGCTCAACCGCCGTGTCCGAGGCCTATTTCGCGGGTCTCATCGGCGTGCCCTTCGTCGCGGTCCTCCCGCGCACCACCGCGCACGAGAAGCAGCGGCTGATCGAATTCCACGGCGGCCGGTGTCATCTCGTGGACGACCCGCGCACGGTCTACGAGGTCTCCGCGCGGCTCGCGGCCGAGACCGGCGGGCACTACATGGACCAGTTCACGTACGCCGAGCGCGCCACCGACTGGCGCGGCAACAACAACATCGCCGAGTCGATGTTCCAGCAGCTCCGCCGTGAGCGGTACCCGGACCCGGCCTGGATCGTCGCCACCGCGGGGACCGGCGGCACCTCGGCGACCATCGCCCGCTATGTGCACTACATGCAGCACGACACGCGGATCTGCGTCGCCGACCCGGAGAACTCCTGCTTCTTCGACGGCTGGCTGACCGGTGACAAGTCCGTTTCCTGCGACCGGGGTTCACGGATCGAGGGGATCGGGCGGCCGCGCATGGAGCCGAGCTTCGTGCCCGGCGCGATCGACCGCATGATGAAGGTCCCGGACGCCGCCTCGGTCGCGGCCGTACGCGCCCTCGACACGGCCATCGGCCGCAAGGCGGGCGGTTCCACCGGCACCGGGCTGTGGAGCGCCTTCAAGATCATCGCCGAGATGGTCGCGGAGGGGCGCACCGGCAGCGTCGTCACCCTGATCTGCGATCCGGGCGACCGCTACCTCGACAAGTACTACTCCGACGCCTGGCTCGCGGCGCAGGGCCTGGACATCGCGCCGTACGCGGCGGCGATCGACGCCTTTCTGGCGCACGGCAGTTGGCCGAATTGACGCCACGTCAGATACGAGGTCGGCGCGGTCCGGCGCCGGACCCAGTGCCTGATCAGATCGCCGCCAGCGCGTCGATCTCCACCCGGAACGCGGGGTTGACCAGCCCGGCGACCCGTACCAGGGAACACGCGGGGAGCCTCTGCGGGACCAGGAATTCGTCCCGCACCCGCCGGAAGGCGGCGAGGTCGGCGAGATCGGTGAGGAAGACGGTGAGCTTCACGATCCGGTCCGGCGTCGCGCCCGCGGCGGCCAGCGCCGCCACGAGATTGACGAATACCTGCCGGATCTGGGCCTCGGCGTCGTCCCCGCCGACCAGCGTGCCGTCCGCGTCGAGCGGCACCTGACCCGACACCGCGACCATGCGTCCGGTGAACGCCACCGCGTGGCTGTACCCGTTGACCGGCGGCAGCCCTTCCGGCCGCTCGTAGTGCGCGATGTCCGACTGATCCTTGTCACCCATGACGGGCATGGTGGCACAGCCGTGTGCCGGTCCCCGCACCCGCACCCGCCGCGACCTCGCGGAACGCACAGCGGACGCGGATAAACGGACCCGGATGTGACGAAACTCTGACGGAGTGCCGCCGACCCTGGCCAGCGGGCCTCCGGCGTGCTCGAATCGAGGAATGGAAGACAGCACGTCCCACCCGGTGAGGTCACCGGAACCGCTTCCGCCGTCGGCAGTCCCGCACACCCCGAAATCGCCGGACACCCCCAGAACGCCGGACACCCCCCAACCGCGGGACACCCCGGACTCGCAGGACGCTCAGGACTCCCCGGAAGGCGCGGAATCGGAAGGGCGCGGCACCCCCGTGGGTCGCCGAGTCATCCTCGGCATGCTGGGACTCGGCGCCGTCGGCGTCGGCGTGGGCAGCGCCGTCCAGGGCAAGCTCGACACGATCCTGGCGTCGGTCAGCGCCAAGGACCCCACCGGGGTGACCGGACTGCTGCCCGGCGGCGGCGGTTTCCGCTTCTACTCGGTGTCCAACTCCATCCCGCACCGGGGCGAGAACGACTACCGGCTGACCGTCGGCGGCCTCGTCGACAAGCCCGCCTCGTACCGCCTCGCCGATCTGCGGGCGCTGCCGCAGGTGCGGATGGTGCACGACGTGCAGTGCGTCACCGGCTGGCGGGTGCCGAGCACCGCGTTCTCCGGGGTGCGGCTGTCCACCCTGCTCGACGCGGCGGGCGTCCAGGCCAAGGGCGGGGCGATCCGCTTCAACTGCTTCGACGGCGTCTACACCGAGAGCCTCACCATGGAGCAGGCCAGGCGGCCCGACATGCTGGTGGCGCTCACCATGAACGACAAGCCCGTCACCGACGCGCACGGCGGACCCGTACGGCTCTACGCCGCGCCCATGTACTTCTACAAGTCCGCCAAGTGGCTGTCCGGAATCACGGTCACCAAGGACGTCGAACCCGGCTACTGGGAGCACTACGGCTATGACGTGGACGGATGGGTCGGCACGTCGAACGGCCGCCATGATGACCCGACTACGTGAGGCACGGGCCGTCACCGGGCTGCGCCGCTTCACCCGCGCCGAGACCTGGGTGCACCGCTCACTGGCCTGGCTGATGGGCGTGTGCGTGTTCACCGCCGCCTGTCTGTACTTCCCGCCGCTGTCGGAGATCGTCGGCCGCAGACGGCTGGTCGTCACCGTCCACGAGTGGTCCGGCATCCTGCTCCCGGTACCGGTGATCCTGGGACTGGCCTCGCGTGCCTTCCGCCGGGACGCGAGCGGGCTCGGCCGGTTCTTCCCGCACGACTGGCGCTGGCTGCGCGCCGCGCTGCGCACCCGCAGGCGCGAGCCGAGCCTGGCGGGCAAGTTCAACGCGGGCCAGAAGCTCTTCGCCGCCTTCAGCGTCGGCGCGGTGCTGGTGATGATCGGCAGCGGGCTGATCATGTGGTTCCCCCGGATGTCCCCGCTGCTCTACCGCACCGGCGCCACCTTCGTGCACGACTGGCTGGCGCTCCTGCTGGCCGCCGGGATCACCGGACACGTCTGGTTCGCCAGCAAGGACCCCGAGGCGCGGCGCGGCCTGCGCACCGGCTACGTACCGCGCTGGTGGATCAAGGAGGAACACCCGCTGTGGCAGCCGGAATCCCCGACCGAGGGTGACGGGGAGGGGAGCGGCGGCGGCCGTGCTCCGGGGAGGACGGGGAAGTCGGGGAAGACCACGGCGCGCGGGCCGCGCTGAACTCCGGTGCGCCCGCGGCCGGTTCGCGGTCGCACGTACCTTTCGCGGCAGTTCTGTTACGGGCCGGACACCGGGCGGTCGCTCCGGGGCCACCGGGGTTTCGCGGGACGCGCCTAGCGTCGCCGCATGACGACGTCTCAGGTGACGCGGCCCCCGGCGGGCGACCCGCCGGCGGTGGTGGCCGTAACGGTCAGGCAACCGGAGACGATACGCGCGCCGCGGCGCGGCCTTCGACGGGGGAAGGCCGGGCCGCGGCGGCTCGGTACCAGGGCCCTGACGGCGCTGGCGCTGCTGGCCGCGCTGTGCGCCGTCGCGGTCGCCGGGGCGATCGGCGTACGGTCCGACACCGCGGGCCTGCGGGACGCGGTGACCCAACGGGCCGCCGTGGCGGGTCAGTTGCGCTTCGCCCTGGCCGACCTGGACGCCCAGCGGGCCGACACCCTCGCACCGGGCAGATCCGCCACCGACGCACAGGTCGAGGTCGGCAACCAGCTCATCGCGCTGATCACCGCGCAGCAGCGGCGCGCCGAGATCAGCGACCTGCTGCGGCAGCTCGCCGCCGACCGCTCGCAGAGCGTCCGGGTGCGGGACCTGCTCGACGGGCTCGGCCGTTACGACGACCTCAGCGGCCGGGCCGCCTACGTGGACGAGCAGCAGCCCGACCGCACCGCGGGCCACCCGCCGCCGCGCGCCGTGGCGATGAACGTCCAGGCCGGGCAGATCATGCACGACCAGCTCCTGCCCGAGGCCACGGAGCTGTCCGCCGGGTACGAGGCGAGGGCGGCGCAGTTGGAGTCCGCGGCCCGCTCGGCCGCGCTGCGCTGGGCCCTCGTCATCGGTGTTGTCGGCCTGCTGACGCTCGGCTTCCTCCTGTGGTGGCAGTGGGAACTGGCCACCGACTACCGGCGGTTGTTCAACCCGGCGCTGGTCGCGGCCACCGTCGCCGCGCTGCTCGTCACCCTCGTGGGCACTCTCGCCCTCACCTCGTCCGCCGACGCCGTGACCGCGGCCGGCCGCGAAGGGCTGCGCCCCTGGTCCCGGCTGGCCGAGGCCCGCGCCACCGCCGCGCAGGCCGCCGCCAGCGAGAGCCGCTGGTTCGTCCACGACGCCGCCTACGGGGTCGCCGACCAGCGGCAGTTCGACGGTCTGGTCAAGCGACTCGACGCACTGCTCAGCCCCGACGGATACGCCACCGCGGCCGAACGCGCCGCGTACGAGGACGTTCTCACCCGCTACGGCCACTTCCTCGCCGACGACAAGCGGCTGCGGTCACTGAAGTCGCGGGGCAGGACGGACGAGGCCGCGGTTGTCCTGACCAATGTCGGACGCGGTGACGTGGCCTTCGACTTCTGGGACTTCGCCACCACCCTGGACGTCCTCGCGGGCCGTCAGCTCGACGACTTCGACACGCACGCGAAAGCCGCCCACGACGACCTGGCGGGCTGGCCCCAGATCCCGGCGGGCGCGCTCGGCGCGGCCGGTGTGCTGGTGCTCCTCGCCGTGCGCGCACGCTTCGCCGAATACCGCTGAGCCGCTGGACGGGCTGGGTCGAGTCCCTGACCGACCGGAGCCGAGTCCCTGGACGGCCTGGGCCGAAGCCCTATACGAACTGAGCCGAGGTCCTGAACACCCTTAGCCGGGCGGTCAGTTGTCGGCCGCGCCCGTCGAGCCCTCCGGCTCCTCGGCGACCATCAGCTCCGACAGGTGCTCGGCGATCTCCGCGCGCAGCACCTCGGGAATGCCCGCGTCCGTCACGAGAGTGTCCACGTCCTCCAGCGAGGCGAAGGAACTCAGGCCCACCGTGCCCCACTTGGTGTGGTCGGCGATCACCACGACGCGGCGGGCGGACCGCACGAACTGCCGGTTGGTCTCGGCCTCCGCGAGGTTCGGCGTCGACAGGCCCGCCTCCACGGAGATGCCGTGCACGCCGAGGAAGAGCAGGTCGAAGTGGAGGGACTGGATCGCCCGGTCCGCGACAGGGCCGACCAGCGTCTCCGACGGGGTGCGCACACCACCGGTGATGACCACGGTCGCGCTCGCCTCGCCGCTGTGGGCGCCGGTCCGCCGCTGCCCCGACTGGAAGACGTCCGCGACCCGCACCGAGTTGGTGACCACGGTCAGATCCGGCACGTCCAGCAGATGGTGGGCCAGCGCGAAGGTGGTCGTGCCGCCCGCCAGCGCGATGGCGCTGCCCGGCGTGACCAGGGTCGCCGCCGCCCGCGCGATGGCCTCCTTCGCGCCCAGCTCAAGCGCCGACTTCGCCTCGAAGCCCGGCTCGTGGCTGCTGGCCTCGACGACCGGCACCGCGCCGCCGTGCACCTTCTCCACGACACCCTGCCGGGCCAGCGCGTCGAGATCGCGCCGCACCGTCATGTCGGAGACGTTCAGCCGCCGCGTCAGCTCGTTGACCCGGACACCGCCGCGCCGCCGCACCTCGTCGAGGATCAGGGCCCGCCGCTGCTCCGCGAGCAGGTTCTGGTTGTCGCTCACCCGTGACCCCGTCCCGTCCGTCTCGTTGTCCGCGATGCCGTCCACCGACGTGCTGCGGTCATCTTTCCATGAGCGGCGACATCGCGTGTACGTCAGGTGACCGGACCGGTACGACTTCCGACCATCGACATCACGATTACGGCACGGCTGCCGGGCTGACGGCTGCCCACGGGCCGGGCGGGCACCACCGGAGGGAACAGCGAGGGACGGGGGACGCGGTGTCACCACGAGCGGGAGCGGGAGCGGAAGGCGGAACGGACGCGCGGGCGGCGGAAGCGGAGGCGAGAGCCGAAGCGGAACCCGAGGCGAACACCGGACTCGAAGCCGGTACGTGCGAGACGCTCGCGCTGGAACTCCTCGTCCACGGAGTCGGCGGCACCACCCCCGCCCTCATGCTCGACGACTCCCGCATCGTCTGCGTCGCGGGCGACGACATCGCCGGGATACACCGCCGCGTCCGCGACGCCGACGCCGAGGCGCACCCCGAGGAACACCGCGACGGCCCGGTGGCCGAGGCGTACTGCTGGTCCAACCTCACCTCGGGCAACGGCAGCCGCGCGCTGTGGCTGCTGCTCCTGCCGTTCATGATCGCCAACCTGGCGCACTGGATGCGCCCGCCGTCCACCCGGCACCGGCTGCGCCGCGGCTACGACGTCCTCGTCCGGCTGATCGCGCTGACCCTCACCGTGCTGCTGGTCGCCGCCGCCTGCGAAGTCGCCCTCGACATCGTCGCGTGGCAGTGCGCGGGCCGGGCCGCCTGCGCCCGCGACAAGGCGTGGCTCGGCTTCGCGGCCGTCGAGCGCGGAGGCTGGTGGAGCGAGCCCGGCCGCCGCCTCGCCCTGGCCGCCACCGCACCGCTCGCCCTGACCTGCCTGCTGTGGTGGCTGTCCCACCGCACCTGGTACGCGTACGAGTCGCAGCGCCCGAACGA
Organism: Streptomyces sp. NPDC003300; assembly: GCF_040610915.1. NCBI lineage: Bacteria > Bacillati > Actinomycetota > Actinomycetes > Kitasatosporales > Streptomycetaceae > Streptomyces > Streptomyces sp. NPDC003300. Next base: position 80,975 of record NZ_JBEXNE010000018.1, read on the forward strand.
CCGGCAGGCCCCGCCGCCCGGCTCCGGCACCCCCGCCCTCGCGCTGCCCGGATTCTGGTACGGCCGCCGGTCCGTCGCCCGGCTGCGCACCGCCCACACCGCCGCCGGCCTGCTCACCGTCGCCGCCGCCCTGTGCGTCCCGGCCCTGCGCTACGACCACGGGCACGGCGGGCGGGCGCTCCCGGCGGTCGGCTGGACGCTCGCCGGGCTGCTCGCTGTCCTCGGCACGGCGGCCGTCGTCGCCGCGTGCCGGGCCCGCCGTACCGAGAACGACGTGGACGACACCACCGACCGGCTCACCACGCGGGTCCTGCTCAACGGCACGGCGGCGGCACTGACCGCGGCCGTCGTCTACGGCGCCTGGCACCGGCCCGGCTGGACCTCCGCCGGACGACTGCCCGCCGCCCAGACGTTCACCGTGCTCACCGTGCTCCAGGGCGCGCTGATCGCCGCGCTCGCGGTGACGGCGCTGCTCCTGCACCGCTCGCCTCCGCCGGAGTACGCGCCGACGTCCGCGACCCCTCGCGGGTCCGACGACGCGCGCGACGATTCACCTGACGACGTGCCTGACGACGCGCCCGACGATTCACCTGACGACGCCCCCGACGACCTGCCCGCCGACCGCGGGGTCGCGCTGCGCGGGCTCGCCGGGCCCGCCGTCGCGCTGCTGGCCTGCGCGATGGGCGGAGTGCTGACCGGCGGGGTGGCGCAGCGGTGCGCGGACTGGCTGGACCGGGGTCCGACGCCCGGCGAGAAGGGCAGCTCGCTGGCCGGGCCGCCCGCCGTGCTGACCTGGGAGGCGTCCGTGATCCCCGCCGTCCTCGCGGTGCTCCTGCTGTGCGCCGCCGCGGTGATGTGGCGGCTGCGGCGCCGGGAGCGGGAGCTGCGCGCGGAGGTCGAGCGGATGTACCCGGACGAGCCGCACCACAGGACCAGGACCCGGCAGATCGCCGGGACCCTAGCCCGCGCCGGGCTGACCGACACCGCGCCGACGCTGATCGCCGTGGTGTGCGCGGCGTCGTTCGCCCTGGGCGCCGGGGCCCTCGTGGGCGCCCTGCGCTCGGGCCGCACACCGGGGGAGACCGCCGCCGGGGCGCCGGGCGTCCTCGACGCGGTCGCCGGCACCGCGCAGGCGCTCGGCTCCTGGATGGTCGGCGCCGGAGTGGTGGCGCTGATCGCGCTGGGACGGCGGGCGTACCGCGACGCCTCCGCGCGCCGCACGGTCGGCATCCTGTGGGACGTCGGCACCTTCTGGCCGCGCGCCGCGCACCCCTTCGCGCCGCCCTGCTACGCCGAGCGCGCGGTGCCCGACCTGAGCTGGCGGATCCAGACCTGGACGCGGCGCACCGGCGGCCGGATCATCCTGTCCGGCCACTCGCAGGGCAGCGTCCTGGCCGCCGCCGCGGTCTGGCAGCTCGACCCGGCCACGCGCGCCCGCGTCGCCCTGCTCACCTACGGCTGTCCGCTGGCCCGGCTCTACGGCCGCTGGTTCCCCGCCCACTTCGGGCCCGACCGGCTGCGCGCGCTGCACGACGACATGCACGCCTGGCGCAATCTGTGGCGCCGCACCGACCCGATCGGCGGCCCCGTCCACCTCGGCGCCCGCTCCAACGCACCGGAGGAGCACGGCAGTTCGGCCGCGCCGTACGTCGACCGGGGTCCGCTGCTCGACCCCGTCGCGTACGGCCGCAGTCTGTACCACCCGCTGCCGGAACCGGTGCTCGGGCACTCGGACTTCCAGGCCGACCCGGCCTTCGCCGAGGAACGCACGGCGCTGCTCGCCGAGTTGGCGCGGTCAGGGCCGGAGCGGGCCGTACGGTCCGCCCCGGCGCCGACCGCGCTGCCCGCTCAGGGCAGCTCCGGCAGATCCTCCGGGTAGAGCAACTGGAGTTCCTCGTGCGTGGGTTCCTCGACCTGCGCGAGCCGTCCCGCGTGCCGCTCGACCATCGCCTCGAACGTCTGCCGGGCCGCGCGGCCGTTGCCGAACCCCGGACCCTTCGGGATCGCGGTGAAGTACTTGAGCAGCGCCTCGCCCGCGTCGTCCGCGAGTTGGTACTCCTGCTCCAGGACCTGCGACTCCACGATCCGCAGCAGCTCCTCCGCGGTGTAGTCGCCGAAGGTGATGGTCCGTGAGAAACGCGACGCCACACCGGGGTTGGAGGCGAGGAAGCGCTCCATCTCCGCGGTGTACCCGGCGACGATCACCACCACCGCGTCCCGGTGGTCCTCCATCAGCTTCACCAGCGTGTCGATCGCCTCGCGTCCGAAGTCCCGCCCGGAGTCCTCGGGGGCCAGCGCGTACGCCTCGTCGATGAACAGCACACCGCCGCGGGCCCGTTCGAACGCCTCCTGGGTACGGATCGCCGTCGACCCGATGTGCTCGCCCACCAGGTCCACCCGCGCCACCTCGACGAGATGGCCGCGCTGGAGCACACCGAGCGACGCCAGGATCTCCCCGTACAGCCGGGCCACCGTGGTCTTGCCGGTGCCGGGGGAGCCGGTGAAGACCAGGTGGCGGCGGAGCGAGGGCGCCTTCAGACCGGCCTCCTGGCGGCGGCGGCCGACCGCGATCAGGTCGATCAGCGTGCGCACCTCGCGCTTGACGCTGTCCAGGCCGACCAGCGCGTCCAGGTCGCCGAGCACGTCGTCGCTGTCCCGCGCGACCTGCTCGGGCGGCGCGGTCTCGGCCACCGGACGCTGCTCCGGAACACCGCCGAGCAGCCCGTACGACTGTGTCGCCGCGGCCTGCTGCACGGTCGCGGCGCCCGAGGGCACCGGCACCGGATCGGCCTCCGTCGCCGCCCGGTCGCTGGTGCAGTCCTCGGTGACCGGGCCCGGCTCGGCGAATTCGTAACCGCCGCGCGCGCAGCGCTCGGTACGGCAGCGGGTCAGCGTGGACCGGCAGCCGTCGATGATGTGGAAGCCGTAGCCGCGGCTGCCGGTGACCCGGACGGCGGTGAAGGTGCCGCGGCCCTCGGCCGAGACGTAGATGCCGGACTCGGCCGCGTTGGTGACCGTGCAGCGGTCGAGCGCCGGGTCGGCGCCCTTGGTGACGATCACCCCGGTCGCGGTGTCGTCGATGGTGACCTGCGCGAGGGTGCCGCCGCTGCCGTGGTCGCGGAACCAGGCGCCGGTGGCGGCCTCCCGGATCCGGCAGTCGTCGAGCTGGACGTTCGCGCCGTCGCTCACCGACACCGCGGTGTTGCGGATCTGCGAGAAGTCGGTGTCCACGACATCGGCGCGCGAGCCCCGGTCCAGGACGAAGAGCGCGTCCGGCACGTCGTGGACCCGGCAGGAATCCAGTATGGCCACGGCGCCGTCGCTCACCCAGACCGCCGGGTAGTCGCCCGTACTGTCGTGGATCTCGCACTGGTTGGCGTCCACGCGGGTGCCCGGGTCCCACACCGACAGGCCGTTGCGGCCGAAGCGGCGGACCTGGCAGCGGGTCAGCGTCAGCACCGAACGCGCCCGCAGGTCGACCGCGTTCTCCGGGATGTCGTGGATGTCGCAGTCCGCCATCGCCAGCACCCCGTCGGTGTCCAGCGAGATGCCGTCGCCGGTCGTGCGGTGCACCTGGCAGTCGGTGAAGTGCGCGGAGGCGCGCGCGGAGACCTGCACACCGCTGCCGCGGATCTCGTAGACCTCGCAGCCCACCGCCTCCAGGGCGCTGCCCTCGCCGGTCACCGACAGGCCGGAGCCCGAGGTGTTGTGCACCCGGCAGCGCTCGAGGCGCGGCGCGGCCCCGCCGCGTACGGCGATCCCGCTCTGGCCCGCGGCGACCACCTCGCACTCCTCGAACAGCCCGCCCGCGGCGTCCAGCACGCTGATCCCGAGGCCGCCCGGATTGTCCACCGTGCACTGCCGCACCGTGGGCCGGGCGCCGTCGCGCACCTCAAGGCCCACGGCGGAACGGGTGTTGATCCGCAGGCCCGTCAGCTCGGGCGCGCACGCCTCGACGAGCAGCGCGGCGGCCGAGATGTCCTGGCCCTCGACCACGAGGTCCTGGACGGTCGCGGCGGCCCGTACGGTCAGCGCCACGCCCGAGGCCGGGGCGATCCGTACCGTCCCGGCGCCGTCGGCGCAGCGCAGTGTCACCGCGCGGTCCAGCACCAGATTCTCCCGGTAGGTGCCTGAACTCACCGAGAGGATGTCACCGTCCGCCGCCGCTTCGACCGCGGCGGCCAGGGACTCGTACTCGCCCGTACGGCGGCGCCACCGCGAGCTGTTCGGATTGGTCACCTGGACCACGCCATGTGCCATCGGGCTGCTGTGCCCCCACCTCTTGCATCTGCTGACCGGGGACCCACCGTAGCGTGCGCGGAAGGCGGCTGTTGACGAACACCGGTCCGCCCGCGGTCCCGCCCGGTCGTCGCGCCGCTCAGCCGCCCGCTCCCGCGCGGCCCCAGTCCTGGCCGACGCGGGCCCAGTCCCGCTCCCAGCTCGTCAGCCGGCGGCTCATCAGCCGCCACATCACCAACTGCCGTACGATCATCAGGAATCCGGCGGCGGACGTCGCGGCCGCGGTGCCCGCCAGCACGGAGTGCGTGGCGGCGGTGGCCGAGTCCAGCGGTGGCGCGACCAGTTCGCCCGAGCGGTCCGTCCACAGCCAGATACCGCCCTTGCGCCAGACCTCGATGTCGCCGGGCACCGTCGCGCTGTAGACGGATTCGCCGTCCGGGGACTTCCAGCGCAGCAGATCGCCGCGGCGCGGATCGGCGGTGCCGACCTTGTCGGCGACCACGGGCGTCGTCGTGTCCGGCGGATCCAGCACGGTGGCGGGGACCAGCCGCCGCTGCGCGTTCTCGGTGCGCACCACCCGCTGGAGGGCCCGGTCCACCGAACTGCCCGCCCACCAGCCGAGCGCGGGGGTCGCGCAGAGCAGCACCACGGTGGCCACGCCGAGCCATGCCTCGACGAGATCGGAACGGCGCCGCAGCGGATTGCGCCGCCACCGCCAGCCGAACTTCCTGAGCCGTGTGCGGTGACGCTGCCGACTCTGGCGATTCATGGACGGACCCCCTTCACACCCGTTCAACTACCGCAAACGGCGCGACTCATGCGTGTGGATCCGCGGGGGTCGCGGGAGCGCCGCGGCGACGCGTTACTCCACGATGGTCAACGGGTCGCCGACCCGTAGGGTTCCGGGGTTCTCGGGGATCAGATTCTGGCCGAAAACAAGACTCGAACCGATCCTGCGGTACTTGCCGAGGGTGTGCAGCGGCTCCTTGCCGCGCCCGGCGCTGCCCTGATCGGTGGTGGTGATCACGCACCGCCCGCAGGGTTTGGGGACGCGGAAGGTGACCTCGCCGATCCGTACCCGCCGCCAGTCGTCCTCGGCCCACGCCTCGGTGCCGTCCACGACCGCGTTCGGCCTGAAGCGGTTCATCGGCAGCGGGCCCTCCTCGGCCCGCTCGCCCTGCGCGATCAACGAGTTGAGGGCGGCGAGCGAGGCGGTCGTGGTCACCAGCAGCGGAAAGCCGTCGGCGAGGCTGACCATGTCGCCCGGCGCGGAGAAATCGGGGTCGACCGGCCGCCGGACCGCGGGGTCGTCCATGTGCATCAGCCGCACCGGGCGGCCGAGATACCCGCTGAACCAGTCGTCGGCCGCCTGCCCCGCGGGCACGACCTCGATCTTGTGGGCGAAGAGCGTCACCGTCTCCAGCGGACCCGGCTCAGGCACGGCGACATCGAGCGGCGGCAGCCCGGGACCGGTCAGCCGCAGACCGCCACCCCCCACGGGTTCGGCGGCCAGCAGCGCCATACGCGGCTGTTCCCGCTGTGTCACGGCCTTGCCCCGCTCGCGGTCGACCAGCATCCAACGGCGGTCAGCGGTGAGCCCCCACGGCTCCACGACCGCCGTCCGCATGCTGATTCCACGCAGCGACTTGACCGGGTAGATGTGCAGCGCGCTGAGGACGGTCGAGGTCATACCGCCATCCTGCCAGCACGCGCGCCGGGCCGATCGGCCCGGGAGGTACCTGATCAGCCCTGGTAGTAACCGCCTCCGGCGGCCGGGGGAACACCCTGGCCGAGATTGCGCCGCGGATACTGCTCCTCCGGGTGGCCGCCGGGCGCCTGCCGCGGCGGTACGGGACGCGGCGGGACCGGCCGCGCGGCCTCGTAGCCGGAGGGGGAGGGCTGCGGCGGCTGCGCCGGGTACCCGCCGCCGTTGCTGTAACCGTTGCCGGTGCCCGTCCCGTTGGAGCCGCCGCCGTTGAAAGCGCCGCCGTTGCCGCCGTTGAAGGCGTTCCCGTTGAAGCCGCCGCGCGGGGCGGCGGTCTGCTGCGGGATGTACGGCGCGGGCGGCGGCTGGTACGCGGGCGTCGGGTAGCCGTTCTGCGCGGCGGGCTGCGGCTGGGTGTACTGCGGCGAGGGGGCCGACGGCCCCGACGGCAGAGCCGGGAGCGCGGGCAGCGCGGGAAGGTTGCTGCCGGGGTAGCCGCTGTATCCGGTGCCTGTCTCGTACGGGGTGTAGGACGGCACGCGGATGGGGGCGATCTGCGGTGTGCCTCGCTCGGCCACGAGGCTGTCGTAGATCGGGGTGTCCGGGAAGGACGAGGACGAGGGGTAGTAGCCGCTGTAGCCGCCACCATAAGAACCGCGGGGGGAGCTCATGAGCCATAAGTTAAGCCCACGATGTGGTCGTTGGGGAGACCGATTAGCGGGTTGTTTGCGCTGCGTGTTGCGCGGTCCTGTCCCCAATATGAGCGAATCCGGGGAAAACGGTCAGCGTCTCATCATGTGATCAGGTAAAAGCCGTGCGTCCTTGGTGTTACCGGGCGTCTCGGCGCACGTGCGAGGGGGCATCCGATGACGCTGCGCAAGGGCGAGAACATGCCGCTGCCCACGGCGGTCCTCCAGGTGGAGTTCACCAGGCGGGCGGGTACGGGCATCCCGCGCGCCGACGTCTGCGCGCTGCTCGTGGCGGACACCGGGGCCCGCGATGCGGACGATCTGGTGCACGCCGCCGCACCCGTGCACCCCTCCGGCGCGGTGCGCTACGCGGCTGGTGGAACGCCGGATCCGGACCCGGCCGCAGGCACGGTCACTGACACTCTTTCGGTTGACCTCGCGTCCGTCGAAACGGCCGTCACCTCCGTGCTGATCGTCGCCCGCTCCGACGGCGGCACCTTCGGCCGGATCCCCGGACTGCGGCTGCGCGTCACCGACGGGGGAGCGGAGGTCGCGCGCTTCGACTGCGAGGGGGCCACGGCGGAGACGGCGTACGTCCTCGGCGAGTGTTACCGGCGCGGCGGCGGCTGGAAATTCCGGACGGTCGGGCAGGGGTACGGCTCCGGGCTCGCGGGGCTGGGCGCCGCGTACGGGCTGCGGGCGGATCAACTGCCGGAGCGGCTGCCGGACGTGGTGCCAGAGCCGGTACCCGATCCCGTACCTGAGCCCATGTCCGACCCTCTGCCCGAGGCGACACGTGCCGTCGCTCCGGAGCCGACCGTGGTCGTACCCGTCGCACCACCCGCCCCGATGGCGCCGCCCGTTCCGGCTTCGGCACCCGCCCCCGTACGGCTGTCCAAGGTCACGCTCACCAAGGACGCGCCGGCGGTCTCGCTCACCAAACAGGGCGGCGCCACGGGCGCGTTGCGGGTCAATCTGAGCTGGCGGGTCGACCCGGCCCGCGGCGGCGGGCGGTTCCGCAAGGGCGGCGGCGTCGACCTCGACCTGTGCGCGCTCTTCGAACTCTCCGACGGCAGCAAGGGTGTGGTGCAGGCCCTCGGCAACGCCTTCGGCTCGCTCTACCAGCCGCCGTTCATCCTGCTCGACGGCGACGACCGCACCGGCGGCAGCGCGTCCGGCGAGAATCTGACCGTCAACCTCGACCACACCGCCCACTTCCGGCGGATCCTCGTCTTCGTCACGATCTACGAAGGCGCTCGCAGCTTCGCGGGACTGCACGCCACCGTCACGCTCCAGCCGCAGTACGGCGCCCCGGTCGACTTCGTCCTCGACGAGTGCACCGTGCAGTCCAACGTCTGCGCCCTCGCGCTGCTGGTCCGCGAGGGCGACGACCTCGTCGTACGGCGCGAGGCGCGCTATCTGGTGCCCAGGCGCGGCGTGAGCCCGCAGCGCACGACGGACTACGCGTACGGCTGGGGCCTGAACTGGACGCCGGGCCGCAAGTGAGGCGTGGCTGAAGGGACTTGGTGCGGACCTCGACGGGCTCCGTGCCGACGGGCTGGGTGCCGACGCGCCCTAGACGGAGGCGTCGGGCCGCGCGTAGGTGCGGCCCTTCCAGGCCGCGCCCCGGCCGCGGTAGTGCTCGACCGCGGAGTCGACGGTCATCAGCAGATACAGCGCCGCCGTGTACGGCAGGGTCGGCGCCAGCCACCACGGCTGACCGTAGTACCGCAGCATCGGTACGTAACTGGCCGCCATCGCCGCCCACGCCGCGAGCCCCAGCGCGCACAGCGGCCAGGCCCCGGCGATCGCGCCGCCGACCGCCGCGAGCGGCGGCACCAGATAGATCAGCGCGAGCCCGAGCACCGTGCCGAGCAACACCGCCGGATTGTGCCGGAGTTGCGCGTACGCGCTGCGCGAGACCATCCGCCACAGCTCGCCCAGGTCCGGGTAGGGCCGCACGCTGTCCACGCGTTCGGCGAGCCCGAGCCAGATCCTGCCGCCCGAACGCTTCACCGCGCGGGCGAGCGCCACGTCGTCGATCACCGACTGCCGGATGGAGTCGGGCACGCGGGCGGCGGCCACGGCCGACGCGCGGATCAGCACGCAGCCGCCCGCGGCGGCGGCCGTACGGGAGCGGGCCTTGTTGATCCAGCGGAAGGGGTAGAGCTGCGCGAAGAAGTACACGAAGGCCGGGACGATGAGCTTCTCCCAGCCCGTCTCCACGCGCAGGCGTGCCATGAGCGAGACCATGTCGAGGTCGCGGGAGACCGCGGCGGCCGTCAACTCGCGCAGACTGTCCGGCCGGTGGGCGATGTCGGCGTCCGTCAGCAGCAGGTAGTCGGGGCCGCTGCGCTCGGCGGCCAGCGTGATGCCGTGCCGTACCGCCCACAGCTTGCCCGTCCAGCCGGGCGGCGGCTCGCCGGGCGAGGAGACCGTCAGCGGCAGACCTCCGTGCCGGTCGTGCAGCGCGCGGGCCAGGTCCCCGGTGCCGTCGGTGCTGCCGTCGTCGATCAGGAAGACCTCGGCGTGGCCCGGATACTCCTGGGCCAGCAGCGACGGCAGGCTCACCCCGATCACCTCGGCCTCGTCCCGCGCGGGCACGACGATCGCGATCGACGGCCACTCGTCCAGCGCGCCCCGCCGCGGCAGCCGCACATCGGTCCGCCAGAAACCCCCCTGCCCGACCACCAGCCACACCCAGGCCAGCAACGACACCCCTGCGATCACCATCAACACCGTCACGCCCCGCAGTCTGCCGCACCCACCCCCCACCACCCGCCGCGCCCCGCCCTCCCCGAAGCCCGATCGGACCGCCTCCCTGCCCGCCCAAGGCCGCCCGACGGCTGCGGTACCCACCGCCTGCGGCGGCGACGACTTCGGTCCGGGCCGCGGCCATGGCCTCATCCGCCCGGGCGCGGCCCCCTGCCACCCGGCGCCCCCACCCTCCTCGACGCGGATCGGGCCGAACCTCCGACCGCCGCGCGGCGGCGGCTTCGGCGGTGCGGGGATCGGCATCGGGGCGTGGGCGGGTCGTGGGTGGTGACGCGACGGCGGGGCGGGGGGCGTCGCTAGAGTGGCGGGGTGAAGATCGCACTGGTGGACTCCGGGATCGGACTGCTCGCGGCGGCGGCGGCCGTACGGCGGCTGCGGGTGGACGCGGATCTGGTGCTGTCGTCCGACCCCGAGGGAATGCCGTGGGGTCCGCGCGGCGCGGACGACGTGACCGGGCGGGCGCTGGAGTGCGCGCGGGCCGCGGTCGCGCGCCGGCCCGACGCGCTGATCGTCGCCTGCAACACCGCGACCGTGCACGCGCTGCCCGCGCTGCGGGCCGCCTTCGAACCGGCCGTGCCGGTCGTCGGCACCGTGCCCGCGATCAAGCCCGCGGCGGCGGCCGGCGGCTCCCTCGCCATCTGGGCGACGCCCGCGACGACGGGCAGCGCGTACCAGCGCGGACTGATCGCGGAATTCGGCAACGGCGCGCACATCACCGAGGTGCCCTGCCCCGGTCTCGCGGACGCCGTACAGCACGGCGACACCGCGGCCGTGGCCGCCGCGGTCGCCGCCGCCGCAGCGCTGACCCCCGCCGGAGCGCGGGCCATCGTGCTCGGTTGCACGCACTACGAACTCGTCGCCGACCGGATCGCCGCGGCCGTCCCGGGCGCCGTGCTGTACGGCTCGGCGGACGCCGTCGCCGCGCAGGCGCTGCGCCGTGCGGGGTCCGCCGCCCGGGCGACCGGCGGCGGCCGGATCGAGGTCGTCCTCAACGGCCGGTCGGCCCCCCTCCCCGCGGCGGCGCTGGCGTACGCCGAAGGCGCCTCATTGGTGACACCCGCCACCGCCTGAGTGCATAGGGCTGCCTTCTGGTGGGTATCCCAGTACCCTTCACAGCATGACGCACCCTCCTCGGCCGGAGAGCGGCGCGCCCCAGGTCTGGACGGGGCGGGCCCGTAACCGCATGCAATGGGTGCTCGCCGCCTGTGGCGCCGCCTGCATGGCGCTGGGCATCGAGCTGGCCGTGGAAGGCCCCGACGCCGCCTCGGGCCTGGCCCCGCTGGTGATGTCCGTGGTGGGCTGCGTGGCCGTCGGACTGCTGGTGCTGTTCGGCACGGTCGCCTTCACGCATGTCAGGGTCCGGGTCGACCACGACGCGGTCGACGTGCGCTGCGGCCACATCGGAGTGCCGCGCCGCCGTATCCCGCTGGAGCAGGTCAGCGGCGCCCAGCTCGCGCCCCTGGTCAGCCCGCGCAACTGGGGCGGCTGGGGTTACCGCTGGCGCCCCGAGGAGGGCACCGCGGTCGTCGTCCGCCGTGGCCAGGGCCTGGTCATCGACCTCGGCAGCGGTCGCCGCTTCACGGTCACCGTCGACGACGCGCAGGGCGCCGTGGACACCATCCGCGACCTGCTGACGCTGCGCACCGCCCGCCACACCTCCGGCGCCTGACCCGCGTCCCGCGGGCCGGAGACGCCCAGGCCCGCACACCCGTATCCGGGGCGGGCCCCGAGGCCGCGCCACCCGGTCAGCGCAGTGGACCGAATCCGTCGTCCGGCAGCAAGAGGCCGGACGCCGACCCGGCCACCGGCGGGCAGCCGTCGTCCGGCAGAGGGCGGGCCGTGGCCATGCCCGCGAGGAACCCGGCTCCCGCTGTGACCACGGCGTAGCTGAGCACGTGGTCGACGGTGGCGAGCAGGGCGAGCCCGGTGAGGGCGGCGCCCGCGGTGAGGACGACGGGGGTCGGGCGCGGCGAACGCCACAGGGCGTACAGCAGCCAGCCGAAGGCGACGGCGAGCAGCGCCGCGCCCGGAATGCCCTGCTCGGCGGCGAGCTGAAGCGGCGCGGACGGCGGTGAGGCGGCGACGGCGGTGGTGGCGTCCGCGGGCGGACCGGCGTTCTCCTCGGTGAACCGCTCGGGCCCGACCCCGCGCAGCGGGTGCCGCTCGGCCAGGTCGATCGCCTCGTGCCACAGCTCGACCCGCGGCTGGGTGAGCTGGCCGGTCAGCGATTCGGACAGACCCGACGGCAGGGCGTCGACCGCGACGGCGTAGCTGCCGCCGACGGCGAGCGCGGCGGCCAGCGCCAGCCCGCACAGGCCGAGCAGCCGCCGCCGCATCCGGGCGGCGGCCAGCGAGTACAGGACGACGGCGATCCCCGCCGCGAAGCCCGCCGCCGAGCCCAGCGCGAGCGCGGTGACGGCCGCGCCCGCCGCCACGAGCCGCAGCCCGAGCCGCCACCCCTTGCCCCGGACCGACCACGCGGCGCAGCAGGCGGCGCCGACCGCGAGGACCAGCAGCGCGGCGTCGGCGTTCGGATAGCCGAGCGGCGGCGCGTCGGGGTGCGCGGACAGCCGGCTCGGCGGGACGAGGACCAGGGCGAGTACGGCCACGGCCGCGACGGCGGGCGCGAGCACCGGCAGCAGCGCGCCGAGGATGCGGCCGGCCGCGTATCCGGCGCTGACCGCGAGGATGGCGAGCAGGGTGCCCTCGGGGCGGGCGGCGCGGCCCGCGGCGGCGATCAGCGTCCAGACGCCGCAGCAGACGAGGAGGGCGATGCCGACGGCGTCGGTGGTGCCGCTGTACGGACGCGGTTCGCGCCGCGGCGGGCGCGGCGCTCCGGCCGCCTTCGTACGCGTGGCGCCCGGCGTCCCGCCGGCCGTCGTGTCCATCCCCCGGTACCCCCTGCCACCCGGGCGCGACGGGGTACCGTCACACCCGCGTTCCCCGCGTGGGCGCTGTCTGTCGCCACCGTAACGGGTGACACCCCGACCTGTGGATACGTCGTACGGGAACCCGGCACCACGTGGGAAACCTGGTGCTGGTGTGGCGTTCACCGTCGTTCTCGTACGCTCTGGGCATGGCGATTCCCGAATTCATCCGAGACATCCGCGCGAAGGCGGGGGACACCCTGCTGCTCCTGCCGGGTGTGGTGACCGTCGTCTTCGACGACCGCGGCCGGATCCTGCTCAACCGCCGTACGGACACCGGAAAATGGGCGCTCATCAGTGGCATCCCCGATCCGGGCGAGCAGCCCGCCGAGGCGGCCGTCCGGGAGATCGAGGAGGAGACCGGGGTGCACGCCGTCGTCGAGAAGGTGCTGAGCGTCTTCACCAACGAGCCGGTGAGGTACGACAACGGCGACCGCGCCCAGTACATCGACATCGTGCTGCGCTGTCGGGCCGTCGGCGGCGAGGCGCGGGTGAACGACGACGAATCGCTCGACGTGCGCTGGTTCGCGCTGGACGAACTGCCGCCGCTCGGCCCGATCGCCCGCGGCCGGATCGACATGGCGCTGCGCGACGACCCCACGTGGTTCGCGCCCGCCACCGCTCCGGGAGCGGCGCACCCCGGATACCCGGTCCCGTAACAGCCGCACCGAGGACACCGGCCAGCGCGGGGGTACGAACGAGGCCCAGGTGCGGAGCCGCCCCGTGCCGGTTCCGAACCCGGGCCTCGCCCAGGGGAGGCACCGCGCGTGTCCCGGCCATCGGCCGCCGGGACCCGAGGCGTATGCCATCGAGCCGATCTTCACGCCACACCCCCGTTGGGTGGCGGAAGACCGCCAAGCTTGTTTGCCTTCACCGCACTGATCGACTAATCAATCGACTACATCGACTACTCAGCTGAAGGGCCTGGCTCAAGCATTGGGCACGGCGGCCTCAACTCGTCCTCAACTGGTCCTCATTGGAGCCCGCGGTCTATGATGCAGTTTCCGATCACAACGCCGGGCGAGCCCGGTAAGGGGGACGGCGTGAGGTTTCGGGTCCTCGGCGCCTTGGAGGCCTGGTCCGGTCGGACCCGAATACCCTTCGGCGGGCCCAGGGAACAGCGAGTCCTCGCGCTGCTGCTCCTCGAAGCCAACAGGACCGTATCGCTCAGCCACCTCGTCGACGCCCTCTGGGACGAGACTCCGCCCGCCACGGCCGGAAAGCAGATCCGCAACGCGGTGTCGCGACTGCGCTCGGCGCTGGTCGCCGCTCCCGGCGGGACCGGGGACATCACGGCCGTCGGAGACGCGGGATACCGGATGGCGGTGAGCGAAGGCGCGCTGGACAGTGCCGAATTCGACCGTCAGGTGGCCGCCGCGGAGTCGGCGCGCGTCGCGGGCGACCTCGCCGAGTGCGTGGAACTGCTGGGCGCGGCGCTGGAGTTGTGGCACGGACCCGCGCTCGCCGGCCTCTCGGGGCGGGTGATCGAGGCCAGGGCGGCGGCCTGGAACGAACGGCGGCTCGCGGTCCAGGAGACCTGTACCGACCACCAGTTGGCCCTCGGGCGGCATACGGAAGTGGTCGCCTCGCTGTCCGCGATCGTCGCCGAGTACCCGCTGCGCGAGAAGCCGGTCAGCCAGCTCATGCTCGCACTGCACCGCGGTGGCAGACAGAGCGAGGCGCTCGCCGCCTTCCACGGGCTGCGCACCCGCCTGGCCGACGAGATGGGGCTGGACGTACCGCCCGCGCTCGACCTGCTGCACCAGCGGATTCTCGCCAATGATCCCTCGGTCGCCGCCCCCGAGAAGCCGCGCGCCACGGAGGGCGGACCGGTCGCCGCCCCGGCCCGCGTGCCCCGCCAACTCCCCGCCGCTTCACGGCACTTCACCGGCCGCCGCAGACAGCTCAAGCTCCTCGACGAACTCCTCGACCACGCCGTGCAGTTCGGCGGCACCGCCGTCATCTCGGCCATCGACGGCACCGCGGGCATCGGCAAGACGACGCTGGCCATCCACTGGGCGCAGCGCAACGCCGAGCGCTTCCCCGACGGCCAGCTCCACGTCAATCTGCGCGGATTCGCTCCCGGCTCCCGCCCGTTGGCGCCGGTCGAGGCGATCCGCGGCTTCCTCGACGCGCTCGGGGTGCCCGCCGAGAGCGTTCCCGAGGAACTGGACGCCCGCGCCGCGCTCTACCGCACCCTGCTGGCGGGCCGCCGGGTCTTGATCGTTCTGGACAACGCGCGCGACACCGACCAGGTCCGGCCGCTGCTGCCCGGCAGCACCTCCTGCGCCGTGGTGATCACCAGCCGCAATCAACTGACCGGCCTGATCGCCGCCGAGGGCGCCACCCCCGTCACTCTCGACCTGCTCAGCGCGGTGGAGTCGCTGGACCTGCTGGCCCGCCGCCTCGGCCCCGAGCGCACCGCCGCGGAACCCGAGGCAGCCGCCGAACTGGTCGAGCTGTGCGCCCGGCTGCCGCTCGCCCTGAGCATCGCCGCCGCCCGCGCCCTCGTCTCGCCCCGGCTGTCGCTCGCCGACCTGGTCGCCGCGCTGCGCGACGTACGGCACCGGCTCGACACCCTCGACATCGGCGACGCCTCCACCGACCTGCGCGCGGTCTTCTCCTGGTCGTACGGGCACCTGTCGGAGTCCGCCCGGCGGATGTTCCGGCTGCTGTCGGTCCACCCGGGACCCGACATCACCGTCCCGGCCGCGGCGAGCCTGACCGGGGTGACCGTCGCCGAGGCACGCCGCGCGCTGTACGACCTGACCCGCGCCCACCTGGTGATGGAGCATGTGCCGGGCCGCTTCACCTTCCACGACCTGCTCCGCGCGTACGCCGGTGAGCTGACCGCCACGCACGACACCGAGGCGGAGCGCCGTACGGTCCTGCTGCGGGTGCTCGACCACTACCTGCACACCGCCCACGCGGCGGCCAGGCTGCTGAGCCCGGTGCCGATCCCGCTGACGCTGGGGGACCCGGAGCCGGGCGCGGTGCCCGAGACGCTCGCCGACGCGCGGCGGGCTGCGGAGTGGATGGAGGCCGAGGAGCAGGTCCTGATGGCCACCGTCACGCAGGCCGATGTCAACGGCTTCGACGTGCACTCCGACCGGCTCGGCTGGATCCTGATGGGCGTCTCCGACCGGCGCGGCCCCAACCCGGCGTCGCCGCCCGACCCCTGGGGCCCCCGGCGCTCCGGCGTGCACCGGGGTCTCGGCACCAGCTACTCGTGGCTGGTCGCCTACCCGGCCGCCCTCACCCACCTCGAACACTGCGCCGGGGTCTACCGCGACCTCGACGACAGCACCGGTCTCGCGCACACCTACTTCGGCCTCAGCTCGGTGCTCGAACACCGGGGCCGCTACCAGGAAGCGCTCGAATACGCCCAGCAGGCCGCGGAGTTGTTCAACGTCGTCGCGCACCAGCACGGCGAGGCGCGGGCCCGTAACGCGGCGGGCTGGCTGCTGGGCAGGCTCGGCGACTTCGCCGCCTCCCTGACGCAGTGTCAGCAGGGCCTGGCGCTCTACAGCGTGCTCGGCGACCGGCCGATGCAGGCGGTCGCCTGGGACAATCTGGGCTACGCCCACCACGGGCTCGGGCAGTACGCGGAGGCCGTCGATGCCTTCGAACGGTCGCTGGAGATCACCCGGGCGTTGGGCGACCTCGCCGAGGAGGTCGTGACGCTCAGTTATCTGGGTGACACCCATCACGCCGCCGGTGACACGGCCGCCGCGGCCGAGGTCCGCCGCACCGCCCTGACCATTCTCGAAGGGCTCGAACCCCGCGAGGTCGCCGTGCTGCGCGAGGTGACCCACCTGTAGCCGCCGGTTGACGGACCAGAAGGCGTCTGTCACGGTTTTCCCAGGGGCTTGTCCTGCCCCACAACAGCCTCCGTGGGGGAACTCCCCTTCACACGGGGGCTTTTCGCCGCCCTGACCGCGCCGCGGGCGCCGGGCGAGCACACCCCCGCACCCGCGCGTTCACCTCGGCGATTCCCGCCGGTGGCCGCGCCGGTGTCACGCCTGTGATCCCTGCCTCACCGCCCGACGGCGATGTCACATCCGCTCGCGGAGGGCTCCTCTTGGGGCCGTAGAGCTGATCGTCGCCGCCTCGAACGACACACGCGACCGTGAGCGCCTGCCACGCCCACGGCAAGGAGGAATTGTGAACAAGTTGCGGGGCAACCCGTGGGCGATCCTGACGGTGCTGTCCATCGGGTTCTTCATGACACTGCTCGACCTGACGATCGTCAACATCGCCATTCCGGACATGGTGGAGCACCTGAACGCGTCACTCGACCAGATCCTGTGGATCACCAACGCGTACACCCTGGCGCTCGCCGTACTCCTGATCACCGCGGGCCGGATGGGCGATCTGACCGGCAAGAAGAACCTCTTCGTCTACGGCGTCGCGCTGTTCACCCTGGCGAGCCTGGCCTGCGGTCTGTCGCAGAACCCGTCGCAGCTCATCACCTTCCGCGCGATCCAGGGCATCGGCGCCGCGATGCTGCTGCCGCAGACCCTCTCCCTGATCATCGACGTCTTCCCGCACGAGAAGCGCGGTGTCGCGCTCGGCATCTGGGGCATCGTGGCCGGTGTGTCCGGCGCCGCGGGCCCGGCCGTCGGCGGTGTGCTCGTCACCAAGATCGACTGGCGCTGGATCTTCTTCGTCAACATCCCGCTCGGCGTCCTGGCGGTGGCCGGCGCCCTGCTGTTCATCCCCAACGCGGAACGAACGGTCAAGCACCGCTTCGACGTTCCAGGCGTCGTCCTGCTGTCGCTGACCCTCTTCCTGCTCTCCTTCGCGCTGATCGAGGGGCAGAAGTACAACTGGAACGGCTGGATCTGGACGTCGATCGCCGCCTCCGCCGTGGTCTTCGCGGTCTTCCTGGTCTACCAGCGCGGCCAGCAGGACAACGAACCCCTCGTGCCGTTCTCGCTGTTCAAGGACCGCAACTTCACGATCATGAACTTCGTCGGCATCGCGATCTCGTTCGGCATCGTGGGCCTCTTCCTCCCGATCACCGTCTACCTCCAGTCCATCCTCGGCTACAGCGCCATGAAGTCCGGCATCGTGCTGCTGCCGCTGTCCGTCGGCACCTTCGTGATGGCCGGGCCCGCGGGTGTGCTCTCCGAGAAGCTGGGCGGCAAGTACATCCTGATGACCGGCCTCGTGCTGTACGGCGGCGGCCTGCTGTGGGTGATGTCCGTGGCCGACGTCGGCCAGAGCTGGACCGGCATCGTGGCACCGCTGTTCATCATGGGCATGGGCGCGGGCTGCACCTTCACCCCGATGGCCACCGAGGTCATGCGCAATGTGCCGCCCAAGCTCACCGGCGCCGCGTCCGGCGTCAACAACGCCCTGCGGCAGGTCGGTTCCGTGCTCGCGGGCGCCGTGGTTGGCGCGGTGCTCCAGGGGCAGCTCGCCTCCTCCCTCAAGGACCAGGCGGCGCAGCGGGCCGGGAGCGTACCCGCGGACTACCGCGAGGGGTTCGTGAAGAGCTTCGACAACGCGGGCAAGCACCTCGAAGTGGCAGGCAACACCTCGGGGTTGAAGCTCCCCTCGGACGTCCCCGCCGACGCGGCGCACCGCATCCAGGACGCGGGCACCGCGGTCTTCGGGCACGGCTTCATCGACGCCATGCACCCGACACTGCTGGTGTCCGTCGTGGTGATGGCGCTGGGCGCGCTGTCCTGCCTGCTCGTCAAGAAGATCGACGGCGCCTCGGCCAACCCCCACGGGCTGCCGCTCAGCGCGGACGAGATCGCCGCCGCGGAGGCCGCCGCCTCGCCCGCCGACCCGGCCCCCGCCAGGGGCTGAACCGGTACAGGGCGACAGCGGTGCGCGGGCTCCGTTCCCCGGTTCGAGGGGGAGCGGGGCCCGTTTCCCGCACCGCGCCGCCCCGCCCCGCACCGCGCCGCCCGCGACTCGCCGCACCGTACTGCGACTCACCGCACCGCACCGCCCGCGCCCGACCGCCGCTTCCGCGCAACCCCGAGGGGACCGTGCCCGCCATGCCCGACGCCACCCCCAGCCAAGACGACGCGTACGACAGCACGCACGACGACACGTACGACACCGCCGTCAACGAGGCCCTGGAACGGCTCGGTCACGCCGGGTTCTTCCTCGGGTCCGGCAATCAGCTGCGCGGATTCGCGCTCCACGCCCCGATGGGAGCCGAGGCGCTGGCCGCCCTCGGCCACGGCGACCAGGTACCGGACTGGGTTGAGTGGTACGCGGGCCACCGCGGCCTCGGCGCGCCGCCCGACCTCTTCGCCCCCATCGACGCGGCGGACCCCGACTCCTGGCGCGCCGCGCTCGGCGAGGCCCGGCGGCTCGCCGACTGGGCGACGCTGTTCCGGCGCGAGATCGACGGCGCGGGCTGGCGGGAGACCCTGGTCAAGTGGTGGCCCCGGCTGACTCCCGGCATGTTCGCCGGTTTGACCCACGGCGTGATCCGTACCGCGCACGCCGTACGCGGCATCACCGCCGTCGGCGCGCCGAGCACCGTACAACTCCATGAACTGGCCAACGGCCTCGCCTTCTGGGCCGCGCTCTACCAGCCGCCGGACGGCGCCCTCGCGCGCGGCGCGAAGGCCGTGGGCGCGGTCAGGACACTCGGCCGCCGACCGAAGTCCAAGCTGTTCGCCGCCGCCGACGCGCGGCTCGAACAGTCGGTGGACGCCGCGCTCGCCGAGCTGACCGCGATCGGCGCCGGGCGGTACACCCTGATGCGGCCGGGCGGCAATCCGGTGCCCGCCATCCACGCCGTCACCGCGCCCGCCGCGGTCCGGATGACGCTGCCGCACCTGCCGCCGCAACTCGCGCTGCCCTCCTACGAAGCGGTCCGCGACGTGTCGGGAACGCTGCTCAACATCTTCACCGGACGCGGCGAACCCGACCCCGCCGCACCGGCCGTGGACGCCCACGACCCCGCGGAGCGCCGCCGGATCGTCGAGGCCGCGGTCGAACTGCGCGACGAACACGCCATCAAGATCGCCGAGGTGGCGCGGCGCGAGTACGCGACCTACGAGGACCCGCGCTGCTTCGCCGCCGCCCACCACGCTGTACGGCTGCTCGGCGGCTAGGGCCTGTCCGGCGGATCACGAACGGCCCCTTCGCCCCATGGCACGCACGGGCCTGTCCCGCGGACCGCGAAGGCCCTCGGCGAAATGTCCTGCGAAGTGCCCCGCGAAGCGCCGTGTGGAGGGCCCTCGCGCGGGTCGGAAGAACCTCCCCCAACCCCCGTCTGAGCAGCGGCCTTTGTCAGTGCTTGGCGGTAAAATCGACAGTGTTCGAGAGGGTTGGCCGACGCCTCAGGAGGATGCCGATGGCCGTTGCCGCACTGCCCCTACTGTCCTTGCCGAAGAAGCCGCTTCCCGCCGGACGGCCGCGTGAGTGGTACATCGCGCACAACCGTCGGCTCAAGACGATGCGCCTGGTCATCGCCCTGCTCGACTCGGGCGTCTACGACCCGGCGCAGGCGAGCAACCGCCGGATCCACGACACCGCCGAGCGCATCGGCGTCCACCCGCCGTCCGACATCACCTGCCGTATGGTCCGCGCCCTGATCAGCTACGGCCGCTGACCCGCAGCAGCCCGCGGGCCCCCGCCGTCACCCGTGTGGGACGGCGGGGGCCCGCGGTCTTCTCCGGCGCCTCAGATCACAACTTGCGGTAGGTGTACGCGTCTTCGGCCGCCGCGGCCACCGCGTCCAGGTCCGCGCCGGTCGAGGCCGTGACGACCGCGGCGACCGCGCCTTCGAGGAAGGGGGCGTTCAACAACCGGCTGCCGGAGGGCAGTTCGTCGTCCGCGAGCAGCGCCTTGACGGTGAGTACGGCGCTGCCCAGGTCCGCGATGACGGCCACCCCCGCGCCCTGGTCGACCGTACGGGCGGCCGAGACGATCAGATCGGAGCTGGTGCCGAGCCCGCCGTCCGGGCCGCCGCCGGCCGCGACGACCGGCACATCGGTCGCGCCGCCGGTCAGTCCGGTGGCGAGCGCGACGACGGAGGCCGCGACGGAGGCGCTGTGCGACACGAGCACTATGCCGACTATCGGGGTGGTCACGCGGCACCGTCCCGCGCCGTGGCGGCCAGCGCGTCGACCAGGAGGGCCGCCGAGGTCGCGCCCGGGTCCTGGTGGCCGACGCTGCGCTCGCCGAGGTAGCTGGCCCGGCCCTTGCGGGCGCGCAGCGGCGTGGTGGCCTTCGCGCCCTCGTCGGCCGCGGAGGCCGCGGCGGCCAGGCCCTCGGCCAGCGAGCCGCCCGCGTCGAGCGCGCCGGTCAGCGCGTCCACCGCCGGGAGCAGCGCGTCCAGCATCGTCTTGTCCCCAGCCGACGCGCCGCCCAGCTGGGCGACCCCGTCCACCCCCGCGCGCAGCGCGTCCCGCAGCCGGTCCGCGCCGACGGCCTCCTCGTCGCCCAGCTCCTTGCCCGCCTTGCGCAGCAGCGTGCCGTACAGCGGCCCCGACGCCCCGCCGACCGTGCTGATCAGCGTCCGGCCCACCAGCACCAGCACGCCGCCGGGCGTGCCGGGCGGTTCCTGCTCGACGGCGTCGCGCGCCGCGATGAAACCGCGCCGCATATTGCTGCCGTGGTCGGCGTCGCCGATGGGCGAGTCGAGTTCGGTCAGCCGCTCGGACTCGCGGTCGACGGAGGCGGTGGCCGTGTCCAGCCAGCGCCGCACGAAGTCCGCGTCGACGGTGGAGCCGGCGGATCCGGGGGAGGGGAGGGCATTCATACGGTTGTACGGTCCTTTCGGCGGTGGCGGCCGGTGGCCGGGAGCGGTCGGTACGGCGCGGGAGAGCAGGCGCTCAGCAGCCCCAGCGCAGCGCGGGCGTCGAGACCGGCGCGTCCCACAGCCCCAGCAGCTCCTCGTCGACCTGGCAGATCGACACCGAGCAGCCCGCCATGTCGAGCGAGGTCACATAGTTACCGACCAGTGTGCGCGCGACCGGGACCTTGCGTTCGGTCAGGGCCCGGTGCACCTCGGCGTTGAAGCCGTACAGCTCCAGCAGCGGCGTCGCGCCCATCCCGTTGACCAGCACGATCACCGGTCCGTCCGGCTGTAGGTCCTCCACGACCGCGTCGACCGCCACATCGGCGATCTCGCCGGACGTCATCATGGCCCGGCGCTCGCGCCCCGGCTCGCCGTGGATGCCGATGCCCAGCTCCAGCTCGCCGCTGGGCAGGTCGAAGGTCGGGGCGCCCTTGGCGGGCGTGGTCACGGCGCTGAGCGCCACGCCGAAGCTGCGCGAGGACTCGTTGACCCGGCGGGCCACGGCCGCCACCCGGTCGAGCGGCGCTCCCGCGTCGGCCGCGGCGCCCGCCAGCTTCTCCACGAAGAGCGTCGCACCGGTACCGCGCCGTCCCGCGGTGAAGAGGCTGTCGACCACCGCCACGTCGTCGTTGACCAGGACCTTGGCGACCTGCACGCCCTCGTCCTCCGCCATCTCGGCGGCCATGTCGAAGTTGAGCACGTCACCGGTGTAGTTCTTCACGATGAACAGCACCCCGGCCCCGCTGTCGACCGCGGCGGCGGCCCGTACCATCTGGTCCGGCACGGGCGAGGTGAAGACCTCGCCGGGACAGGCGGCGTCCAGCATCCCGCGCCCGACGAATCCGCCGTGCAGCGGCTCGTGCCCGGAACCACCGCCGGACACCAGACCGACCTTCCCCTCGTACGGCGCCCCCCGCCGCACGATCACCCGCCGCTCGACGTCGACGGTCAGCTCCGGATGCGCCGCCGCCATCCCGCGCAGCGCGTCGGCGACCACGGTCTCGGCGACGTTGATCAGCATCTTCATCAGTACCTCCTGAGAAGGTCGGCAGTGCGGCGCCCGGGGGCCCTCGTCCAGGTCAAGGGGCCGGACGCGGTTCGGGGACCGCCTTGCCCGGTCGGCCCACGGCATGCTCCGGCCGGGCTGTCGCGTCTCCCCCCAGTATCGCCGCATACGCGCCGCACAGCGCGTTCCGCACCCGCGTGCTCAGGTGAGCGGGACCGTCAGGGCGCGGAGACCGGGATCCAGGGGGTGGCGCGGAAGGCGGCGCTCGGGGTCAGGGTCTCGCCACGCACGGTGACCGCGGGTCCGGTGGCGACCCGCGCGCAGGCGGCCTTTCCGCCGGCGGTACGGCCGAAGGCGTGGGTCAGGGGCGGGGCCGGAGTCGGGCGCGGGGTGGCGGTGGCCGCCTCGCCGCCGTAGGGGTCCCGCGTCGCGTCCCCCGACGGGTCGCCGTCGTCACCACCCGTGACCCCCGCCGTGGAATCCGCGGAGTCCGTGGGGCCCGTGGCGTCCGTCGGATCGTCGGGCTTGCCGTCGATCGCCCGGGAGTCCGTGACGGTCAGCGGGAGGTCGGCCGCGATGGCGGCGAACAGGCGGCGGCCGGAGTGCGAGACGACCACGCGGTCGGGATCCTCCGGATCGGGCATGTTGGGCATGGTGACGAACGCGATCCGCGCCGACGGCACCTTGCGCAGGTCGTCGATCAGGCCGACCAGCCGGGAGACGCTCCCGAGCCGGGTGTCCACGGTCAGCGCCCGGGTGGCCGCGTCCGCGAGGTCCAGCAGCGAGGCCGGGTCGGTGAACGTGCTGTTCTCGCGCAGCCGGTGGGCGAGCGCGCCGAGGAAGAGATGCTGCGCGTCCGTACGGCCGAGGTCGCTGCCGTCGCCGAACGCGTGGCGCGAGCGCAGGAACTGGAGCGCGGCCGTGCCCTGGAGTTCGTGCCTGCCCTTGGCCAGCTTCAGGTGCGAGTAGGAGTCGTACACATTGCGGTCCACGCAGACCGGGACGCCGCCGACCGCGTCGGACATCCGGACCACGCCCGCGAAGTCGGCCATCACGAAGTGGTCGATGGGGATCCGCGTGAGCGCGTGCACGGCCGCGACCGTACAGCCGGGCCCGTAGCGCAGCGTGGAGTTGATCTGGGCGTGCCGGGGCTCGGTGACACCGCCGTGCGGGTCGCGGCAGGCGGGCAGGTCGGTCACCGTGTCGCGGGGGATGCTGAGCACCGAGGCGTGCGAGCGGTCGGCGGAGATGTGCAGCACCATGCCCACGTCCGCGTTCTGCCCCGGGCCGCAGTCGCCGCCGAGCCGGCAGTCCTCCGGGTCCGCGCGGGTGTCGGAGCCGATCACCAGCACATTGATCGGGGTCCTGCCGAAGGCGTCGGCCCGCTCGGTGCCCGCGTCGCCGCCGACCCCGCCGAACAGGGGCAGATCGCGGATGTTGCCGTCCAGGCGGAGGTAGAGGAAGGCACCGGTCGCGGCGGTCAGCAGGACCAGGACGGAGACGGCGAGCGCGGTCACCCGCATCGTCCGCCGCCCTCGGTACCGCCGGACGCCGAGGGCTGTGGCGCCCGGCGCGGACGGCATGTCCTCCTCGGGGGCTTCCCCGCCTTCGGCTCCCGGTTCCCCTCCTTCGGCCACCGGTTCCCCGCCGGCCCCCGGCGGCCCGGTCCGGTCGTCCTCGTGGGGGTCGTCCTGCCCGTCGGCCATACGTGTGTGCGTCCCTCGCGTCCGTCCACGGACCGGTGGACACGGCGCCCACCAGCGAAATTGCAGTATCACCCACGGCGGCGGCGAATCCCGGCTGCCCGCGGGCGGGGTGTCGTGGACCGTCGCGGCACCCGGCCGCGCCCGTTACCGCGCCGGGGTATCGGCCGTCGCCGCCCCTCGCACGGCCCTTCCGAATTTCTGGAACGCGTTCTACTGTGTGCGCCGGTATCGGGGCAGCGGCCGGCACCGCCGACGCGTCCCGACGGGAGTCCCGAAGAGTTCAGGAGGGGCCGTGGACCTGGAATACACGCCCGAACAGCGGCGGCTGCGCGCCGAGTTGCGCGACTACTTCGCCGGTCTCGTACCGGACAACGCCTACGCCCGGCACGACGACCCCGCCGCACGCAAGGACTTCTACCGGCGGACGATCCGCGAGCTCGGCGCCGACCGCTGGCTCGGGATCGGCTGGCCCACCGAATTCGGCGGGCGCGGGATGACGCCGATGGCGCAGTTCATCTTCTTCGACGAGGCCGCGCAGGCCGGGGTGCCGCTGCCGCTGATGGCACTCAACACCGTCGGTCCGACGATCATGCAGTTCGGCACCGACGAGCAGAAGGCGTATTTCCTGCCGAAGATCGTCGCGGGCGAGATCGACTTCGCCATCGGCTACTCGGAGCCCGACGCGGGCACCGACCTCGCCGCGCTCAAGACCCGCGCGGTGCGCGACGGCGACACGTACGTGGTCAACGGCCAGAAGATCTGGACCACCAACGGCGACACCGCCGACTGGGTGTGGCTCGCGGTGCGCACCGATCCGGACGCGCCGCCGCACAAGGGCATCAGCATGCTGCTGGTGCCGACCACCGACCCCGGCTACTCCTGCACGGTGATCAACACCCTGGCCTCGCACGACACGACCGCCAGCTACTACGACGACGTCCGCGTGCCCGTCACCCGCAGGGTCGGCGAGGAGAACAAGGGCTGGCGGCTGATCACCACCCAGCTCAACCACGAGCGGGTCACGCTGGCCGCGCACGGCACCATGGCGATCCGCGCCCTGCACGACGTCCAGCGCTGGGCCGCCGACACCAAGCTCGACGACGGCCGCCGCGTCATCGATCTCGGCTGGGTCCGCGGCCGGCTGGCCCGCGCGCACACCCGGCTCGACGCCATGAAGCTGCTCAACTGGCAGATGGTGGACGCCCTCCAGCGCGGCACCCTCACCCCGCAGGACGCCTCCGCGGTCAAGGTCTACGGCAGCGAGGCCCGGCGGGACGCGTACGCCTGGCTGATGGAGGTGACCGCGGCGGCCGGACCGCTGAAGGAGGGCTCGGCGGGCGCCGTGCTCCACGGCGAGCTGGAACGCGGCTACCGCAGCGCCGTCATCTTCACCTTCGGCGGCGGCAACAACGAGATCCAGCGCGAGATCATCTCCTGGATCGGACTGGGCATGCCGCGCGTCCGCCGCTAGGACCTGTCCGGCGGGTGCCCGGCTGTTCGGCCCCCGCCGGGGCGCGTCCCCGTGGCGGTCCGGCGGGTCGGAGCCGTCACCCCGCCGTCGGTCCTACGGGTGGGGCCCGGCGTCCGTCACCCGTCACCCGCCCGGCGGGCCCGCGGCTTCGCGAGTCCGCGGCCGTTTTGCCCTGATGCGCTGTGCCGCTTGTCGGCGGTCGCGGCCATACTGGGACCGGGGAAGCACCGAGGACCACGGGGGCGGCGGCACGCGATGGCGGCTGGACATCACGACGGACACGACCAGGGACATCCACAGGGACACGGCCAGGGACGCGAACAGACCTACCAGCAGGGGCGCGAGCAGGGACACGGACCGGGACGCGGGCAGGGGAACGGCCCCGAGGGACTGGGGACCCTCATCCAGGGGCGGTACCGGCTGCACGAACTGATCGGCCGCGGCGGCATGGGCGAGGTCTGGCGTGCGCTGGACGAGTCGCTGGGCCGCCGGGTCGCGGTGAAGTGCCTGAAACCGGTCGGCCACGCGGGCGACGCGGGATTCACCCGCATCCTCCAGGAGCGCTTCCGCCGCGAGGCGCGCGTCGCGGCGTCCCTCCAGCACCGCGGGGTCACCGTCGTGCACGACTTCGGCGAACACGACGGCGTCCTCTACCTGGTGATGGAACTGCTCGACGGCCGCAATCTGCTCCAGGTGCTGGACGACGCGCGGCGCCATCCGCTGCCGGTCCCCGACATCACCGACATCGCGGAACAGGTCGCGGACGCCCTCGCGTACACGCACACCCAGGGCATCGTGCACCGCGACCTGAAACCGGCCAACATCATGCGGCTCAGCGACGGCGCGGTGAAGATCTGCGACTTCGGCATCGCCCGGCTCGGCCACGACATCGGCTTCACCTCCCGGCTCACCGGCACCGGCATGGCGATGGGCACCCCGCACTACATGTCGCCCGAGCAGATCGGCGCGGTCTCCGAGGTCGACCAGCGCAGCGACCTCTACTCGTTGGGCTGCGTGCTGTACGAACTGGCCACCGGACGGCCGCCGTTCGACCTGGAGGACGCCTGGTCGATCCTGGTCGGCCACCGCGACACCGCGCCCGACCCGCCACGGATGACGCGGCCGGAACTCCCCGCCGAACTGGACCGGTTGATCCTCGACCTGCTCGCCAAGGACCCGGAGGACCGCCCGCAGGACGCCGCTGACGTCGGCGGCCGGCTCAAGGCCATGCGGGCGGCGGCGGGCGCGGCCGCCGCCGAGCGTCCCTCGGCGCTGCCGTCCTGGGCCAGCGGACTGACCACCGGCTCCGCCGCGCGCTCCACCCGCGCGCACCGCATCCCCGACGCGCCGCACCACGAACTCACCGGCGCCTGGTCCACCCGCGTGGTCGTCGCCGCCGCGGGCCCCGACACCCTGGCCGCGCTCGCCGCCCGGCACACCGAGGGCATCGACCTCGGCCGGGTCGGCAACTGGCGGCAGGCGTACGACCTGCACACCTCCGTCGCCGCCGCCCGCGACCGCGCGCTCGGCACCGAGCACCCCGACACCCTGGCCAGCCGCCACGAGGCCGCCTTCTGCCTGGGCAGGCTCGGCCGCACCGAGGAGTCGCTGCGGCTGTACGAGTACATCTCGGACGTACGCCGCCGGGTCCTCGGCCCCGACCACCCGGACACGCTGGTGGCCCGGCACGAGGCCGCGTACGCGCTGGGCAGCCTCGGCCGTTACCTGGAGGCCCACCAGATCTACTCGGCCGTGCTGGCGGCGCGCGAGCGCACGGTCGGCGCGGACCACCCCGACACCCTGCACTGCAAGCACAATCTGGCCTTCAACCTGGGCCGTCTCGGCCGGACGGACGAGTCGTACGCGATGGCCGTCGAGGTCGCCGACGCCCGCGCGCGGGTGCTGGGCGCCGATCACCCCGAGACGCTGGTGACCCGCTTCGAGGTCGGCTACGCGCAGGGCCGCGCGGGCCGCTGGGCCGAGGCGCTGGCCACCTACCGCGACGTGGCCGCCGCGCGCGCCCGGGTGCTGGGCGCCGACCACTCCGACACGCTGGCCGCGCGCTACGAGACCGGCATCTGCCTCGGACGGCTCGGCCGCAGCGGCGACGCCCTCGCGCTGTACGAGGAGTTGGTCGAGGCCAGGACCAGGACCGGGGGCTCCACCGACGCCGAGACGCTGCGGGCCCGGCACGCGCTCGGGGTCAATCTGGGACGGCTCGGCCACTGGGACCGGGCGCTGGCCGAGGCACGCGACGTGGCGGCGGTGCGCGAGCGGGTGCTGGGCGCGGAGCACCCCGACACCCTCGTCAGCAAGCGGGAGATAGCGGTGGGGCTGGGCTGGCTGGGCCGCTGGTCGACCGCGCTCGCGGTCTACCACGAGGTCGCCGAGGCGCGCGAGCGCGTGCTGGGCGCCGATCACTCCGACACCCTCACCAGTCGCAACGACGAGGCGCACTGCCTGGAACAGCTCGGCAGGACCGCCGAGGCGCAGGCCCTGTACCGCCGTGTCTCCGCCCAACAGCAGGGCGCGCCCGAGCGGTTGTGAGCGGCGGGTCCGATCCGGTCCCGGCCCCTCGGCCCCGTCCTCAGCCGATCCGGAGGGTCGCGGCGGCCTTGTAGGTGCGCAGGACCGGCGCCGTCTCGATCCGCGCGATCGGGTCGAGCGCGACCTCGCGGGTCAGATAGCGGTGCAGTTCCTCCGCGTCCCCGCACAGCGCCTGCGCGACCAGATTCGTCGGCCCGGTCGTCGCCGCGACCATCGCCAGTTCCCGGTGGCCCGCCAACTCCGTGGCGACCGCGTCCAGATGCGCGGGCTTCACCTGCATCCACAGCAGCGCCGACACGGTCACGCCCAGCACCGCGGGTTCGATGTCCACGTCGAGGAAGAGCGCGCCGCGCGTGCGCAGTTCGGCGAGTGTGCGGGCGACGGTGGCGGCCGTGGAGCCGGTCGCGGCGGCGAGTTCCGCGTAGCTGATCCGGGCGTCGTCGCGCAGCGCGTCCAGCAGGAGGCGGTCGGAGCCGGTGAGGAGATACGGCGAGGCGTCCGGCTCCTCGGCGGCGCTCTCGGCGCGCAGCCGCGCCCGCTGTGCGGCGTCCAGGACACCGACCCGTCCGTGCCAGGCGGTCGGTCCGCCGACGTAGGTGTGCAGGAGGTAGTGCGCGGACACCGCGGTGATCCCGGCGGTACGGGGGATGTCGCGCAGCAGCAGCGCGTGCGCGTCGGGGCCCGCGGGCTGGGTGTGGATGATCGCGACGATCTCGGTGCCGCCCGAGGTCAGCCGTACCCACGAGGTGTCGGGGCGCCGCGCGAGGGCGACCGCGATGTCGTGCGCGGCGCGCGTGGCGGCGGTCAGCCGTACGAACCACTGGTGGATACCGGCGCTGCGCGGCGCGGGCAGCGCGACCACCCGGAGGCCCGCGTGCGCGTACAGGCGGCGGTAGCGGCGTACGACGGTCTGGGTGGAGCAGCCGAGGACGTCCGCGACGAGCGTGAACGGCGCCCGGCCGTCCACTTGCAGGGCGTGGATCAGGCCGCGGTCCAGATCGTCGAGTGCGAGCGCCTTCGCCATATCAGCCGACCTCGATGGAAGTAATCATCGAATTCTGCCACGGAAATGGAAGCGGGTGCCGTACGGGCGGGACGGTGGTGGTCGTCGGTCACGGGGCCGGGGCGTCGCGAGACGGACCACGCGCACGGACGACGGACCGCGCACCCGTACGCAGGGGAGAGGCATGTCCCGCAGCACAGGACACGAGACGCACGACACGTACGACCCGCACGGCGCGCCCGCCGTGACCGGGGGTCCCGGCGCGGGTGAGGGACCAGCGGCCGGTTCCGTACCGCCGTCCGCGTACCCCTGGCGGTGGATCGCGCTGGCCGCCGTGCTGGTCGCGGAGGCGATGAATCTGCTGGACGCCACGATCGTGCAGGTCGCGGGCCCGGTCATCCACACCGACCTCGGCGGCGCGGCAGCCGCCATCCCGTGGTTCAGCGCCGCCTACACCCTCGCGTTCGCGCTCGGGCTGCTGACCGGCGCCCGGCTCGGCGACATCGCGGGCCGCCGCCGGGTCTTCCGGATCGGGGTGACGGCCTTCGCCGTCACGTCGCTGGCGTGCGCGCTCGCGCCGACCCCCGAGACGCTGATCGGACTGCGGGCGCTGCAAGGCGCGGCGGCGGCGCTGATCATCCCGCAGACCTTCGGCCTGATCCGCGCGATGTTCGACGGCGACGAACTGGCCAAGGCGCTGGGCACGATCGGCCCGGTGATGGGCCTTTCCGCGGTCCTCGGCCCGGTGCTCGGCGGGGTCCTGACGCACGCCGACCTGTTCGGCTCGTCCTGGCGCGCCTGCTTCATGGTCAACGTCCCGCTCGCCGTCGTCGTGCTGGCCGTCGCGCGACGGCTGCGCGAGGACCGTGCCCCGGTCCGGCCGCGCCTCGACCCGGCGGGGACGGCGCTGGCCATGGCGGGCACCGCGCTGGTGGTGTGCCCGCTGGCCACCGGCTCGCCCGGAGCGGCCGGATGGGCGGTGGCGGCCGTCGGCGCCGCCGTACTGGCGCTGTTCGTCGTCCACCAGCGGCGCACCGCGCGCGGCGGCGGGGCGCCGCTGATCGAACCGGCCCTGCTGCGCGGCCGTGCCTTTCCCGCCGCGCTCGCCACCTCCACGCTGTTCTTCGCCGTCATGAACGGCGTCATGATCACCGTGGTCCTCCATCTCGAACTGGGCCTGCGCCGCGGCCCGCTCACCGCGGGACTGACCATGCTGCCCTGGTCGCTCGGGCTGTCCGCGGGGTCGGTGGCCGCGGGCGGCCGTCTGGTCCCGCGCTACGGGACCCGCGTCATGCACGCCGGGATCGCCTTCCTCGGCGTCGGGATCGGCGGCGCGGTCCTCGCCTACCGGTCCGCCGCGCCCGACGCGTACCCGACGGCGCTGCTGTTCGCGCTCGCCGTCGCGGGCCTGGGCACCGGGCTGTTCACCCCGCCGTTCTTCACCACCGCGCTGAGCGGCGTCGGCCGGCAGGAGACCGGCTCGGCCGCCGGGCTGCTCAACGCCGTCCAGCAACTCGGCGGCACCATCGGCGTCGCCGTGATCGGCGGCGTCTACCTCGCGGGGGACGGCACGCCGCGCGCCGCCGCGCAGGCCGCCCTCGGCACGGCCGCCGCGATCCTGGCGGCGACCGCGGTCGCGGCGGCGGTGATGACGGTGCGGCGGGGCGACGAGGGCGGCGACAGCCGCTGATGTGACGGGGGGGCGGCCGGGAGTGTCGCCGACGTGACGGGGCGGCGGCCGGGAGCGCCGCTGATGTGACGGGGGGGGGGCGGCCGGGAGCGCCGCCGAGGTGTGGCGCGCTCGGGCGTCGCGCCCCCGCGCGACGGGCGCGGGTCACAGAAATCTGACACTGCGTCAGAAAATCTCTTCCCTCTCCAGACCGGCTGCGGCATCCTGCCCCCCATGGAGACCGAGCTGAGCACACGGCTGGGCATCGAGTACCCCGTCTTCGGCTTCACGCCGTTCCCCGCGGTCGCCGCCGCGATCAGCCGCGCGGGCGGCATGGGCGTCCTGGGCGCGGTCCGCTACTCCGCCCCCGACGAACTCGTCCGCGACCTCGACTGGTTGGACGGGCACACCGACAAACTGCCGTACGGCCTCGACGTGGTGATGCCCGCGAAGAAGGTCGAGGGAGTCACCGAGGCGGACGTCGAGGCGATGATCCCGCCGGAACACCGCGCCTACGTCGAGGCGTTGCTGACCAAACACGGCGTCCCCGCACTCGCCGCCCACGAGCGCGCGGGCTGGCGGATCACCGGCTGGATGGAGAAGGTCGCCCGCGACCAGCTCGACGTCGCCTTCGACTACCCGATCAAGCTGCTCGCCAACGCGCTGGGCTCACCGCCCGCCGACGTCGTGCGCCGGGCCCACGACCACGGTGTGCTGGTCGCCGCGCTCGCCGGCAGCGCCCGGCACGCGCGGCACCACCAGGAGGCGGGCATCGACATCGTGGTCGCCCAGGGCTACGAGGCGGGCGGCCACACCGGGGAGATCGCGAGCATGGTGCTCGTCCCCGAAGTGGTGCGCGCCGTCGACCCGTTGCCGGTGCTCGCGGCAGGCGGCATCGGCACCGGCGAACAGGTCGCCGCCGGGCTGGCGTTGGGCGCGCAGGGCGTCTGGCTCGGCTCGGTCTGGCTCACCGCCGCCGAGGCCGATCTGCACTCGCCCGCCCTCACCCGCAAGCTGCTCGCCGCGGGCTCGGGCGACACCGTCCGCTCCCGCGCCCTCACCGGCAAACCCGCCCGCCAGCTCCGCACCGAGTGGACCGACGCCTGGGAGGACCCGGCAGGCCCCGGCACCCTGCCGATGCCGCTCCAGGGCCTGCTGGTCGCCGACGCCGTCTCCCGCATCCAGCGCTACGAGGTCGGCCCGCTGCTCGGCACACCGGTCGGCCAGATCGTCGGCGCGATGAACCAGGAGCGCCCCGTCCAGGCCGTCTTCGACGACCTCACGCGCGGCTTCGAGCGCGCGATGGACCGGCTGAACCGTATCGCCGGACGCGGCGCGCGGGACGGCGCCGCCCCCGGCCCAGGGCGTGACCGGCGCTGACCGCCCGCACGCGCAGAACAGATCTGCTCCGGCAGACACGACCGCTGAGGAGGACCGGATGAACACGTCCACGCCCAACGGCTTCTGGGCACAGGCCGAACAGGACCCCGGCCGTACCGTTCTCACCGCGCCCGACGGCGAGCAGTGGAGCGCCGAGCGGCTGCACGCGGCGTCCAACCGGCTCGTGCACGGGCTGCGCGCGGCCGGATTGGAGCCCGGCGACGCCTTCGCCGTCGTCCTGCCCAACGGCGTTGAGTTCTTCACCGCCTATCTCGCCGCCTTCCAGGCCGGTTTCTACCTGGTGCCCGTCAACCACCACTTCGTGGCCCCCGAGATCGGCTGGATACTCGCCGACTCCGGCGCCAAGGTGCTCATCGCGCACGAGCGCTTCGCCGAGGCCGCCCGCGAGGCGGCCGACGAGGCGGGGTTCGCCTCGGACCGGCGGTACGCGGTCGGCGACATCGACGGCTTCCGCCCCTTCGCCGACCTGCTCGCGGGACAGCCCGCCACCGCGCCCGACGCCAGGACCAGCGGCTGGGTCATGAACTACACCTCGGGCACCACCGGCCGCCCGCGCGGCATCCGCCGCCCGCTGTCGGGCAAGCCGCCCGAGGAGACGTATCTCGGCGGATTCCTCGGGATCTTCGGGATCAAGCCCTTCGACGGCAACGTCCACCTCGTCTGCTCACCGCTCTACCACACCGCCGTGCTCCAATTCGCGGGCGCCGCCCTGCACATCGGGCACCCGGTGGTGCTGATGGACAAGTGGACGCCGGAGGAGATGCTGCGCGTCATCGACCGCTACCACTGCACCCACACGCACATGGTCCCCACGCAGTTCCACCGGCTGCTGGCCCTGCCGGAGGACGTACGGGGGCGCTACGACGTGACGTCCATGCGGCACGCGATCCACGGCGCCGCGCCCTGCCCCGACCACGTCAAGCGGGCGATGCTGGAGTGGTGGGGCCCGTGCGTGGAGGAGTACTACGCGGCCAGCGAGGGCGGCGGCACCTTCGCCACCGCGCGGGAGTGGCTGAAGAAACCCGGCACCGTGGGGCGGGCCTGGCCGATCAGCGAGATCGCCGTCCACGACGACGCCGGGAACCTGCTGCCGCCCGGCGAGGTCGGCACTGTCTACATCAACATGAAGACCGGCGGCTTCAGTTACCACAAGGACGCGGCCAAGACCCGGTCCAACCGGATCGGCGACTTCTTCACCGTCGGCGACCTCGGCTATCTCGACGAGGACGGCTACCTTTTCCTGCGCGACCGCAAGATCGACCTGATCATCTCCGGCGGCGTCAACATCTACCCCGCCGAGATCGAGGCCGCCCTCCTCACCCACCCCGCCGTCGCCGACGCCGCCGCCTTCGGCATCCCGCACGACGAGTGGGGCGAGGAGGTCAAGGCCGTGGTCGAGGCCGCCCCCGGACACGAGCCGGGACCGGCGCTCGCCGACGACATCCTCGAACACTGCGGCCGGAGACTGGCCGGGTACAAGCGGCCCAAGACCGTCGACTTCGTCGCCGAGATGCCCCGCGACCCCAACGGCAAGCTCTACAAGCGACGGCTCCGCGAGCCGTATTGGGCCGAGCGCGAACGCCCGCTGTGAGCGGCCCGCGGCACCGTAGCCTCGGCGTATGGGTGAGATTCTGAACGTCGAGGCGAACGGTGTTCGGCTCGCCTACGAGGTGGCCGGTCCGGCGGACGGGCCGCCGCTCCTGCTGCTGCACGCGCTGGGCGAGGACCGTACGTCCTGGCGCGCGGTGTCGGACGCGCTGGCCGCCGACGGCTGGCGCGCGTACGCGCCCGACCTGCGCGGCCACGGCGCGAGCGAACACCCCGGCACGTACTCCTTCGAGCTGCTGCGGGACGACGTGCTCGGCTTCCTCGACGCGCTGGGACTGCGGCGGGTGACGGTGGTCAGCCACTCGCTGGGCACGTTCGCCGCGTCGCTTGCGGCCATCGCGCGACCGGACGCCGTACGGCGGCTCGTACTGGAGGAGGGCCCGCTGCCCTTCCCCGCCGATCCGCCGCGCCCCGTCCCGACCGAAGCCCCCGAGGATCCGACCCCGTACGACTGGCGTCTGCTGCCCGCCGTCGCGGCGCAGCGCAACGACCCCGACCCGGCCTGGTGGCGCGACCTCACCGCGATCACCGCGCCCACCCTGCTCGTCGCGGGCGGCCCGAGCAGCCACCTGCGCCAGGACCAGCTCGCCCGGGTCGCGGGCCGCATCCCCGACTGCCGCCTGGTCACCATCGAGGCCGGTCACATGATCCACGACGACCGCCCGGCCCATTTCCTGCGCGAGGTGCGGGCCTTCCTGTCCCCGGTCCCGGCCGGTCGGCCGGCGGACGGGGCGCGGGGCTGAGGCCCGACGGGTACGGTCGGCGCCTTCCGGCGACGGGGGCCGCGCCGCCTGACACCGTGACCGACGGGCGGCGTGGCCGTCGCGGGCGCCCGGTGCCGTCGTCCGGCGGCGGTCAGCCGGTGACGCGGGCGGCGATCGTACGGGCGCAGGCCAGCGACGGCGTGCGGCTGGTGTCGACCTCCAGGTCGTAGCGCACACCGCGGTGGACGAGGTCGGCCTGGGAGCGGGCCATGCCGGAGGCGCGGTCGCCGCGGGCGGTCTCGCGGGCCGCCGCCACCT
The DNA here is from genome assembly GCF_040610915.1 of Streptomyces sp. NPDC003300. Lineage (NCBI taxonomy): Bacteria > Bacillati > Actinomycetota > Actinomycetes > Kitasatosporales > Streptomycetaceae > Streptomyces > Streptomyces sp. NPDC003300. Next base: position 115,522 of record NZ_JBEXNE010000018.1, read on the forward strand.
CGGGGTCGCAGCGCACGCCGACCCACAGGACGTCGAGGCCGGTCAGGGCGGTGCGCCAGCGCTCCTGGGAGTCGGGCCCGCCGAGGAAGACCTCGTCCACGACGATCCTGGCCCCCGCGCGGGCCATCGCCCCGATGCCCCGCGCCCAGGCGATGTCCAGCAGCCGGAAGTCGTCGCCGACCGACACCGAGCCGTCGGGTCCGAAGCCGATGCCGCCCTCGGGGTCCTCCGAGGTGCGCATCGCGGCGGGCAGCGCGTCGACCAGGGTGTCGCAGCCGAAGGTCAGCCAGGGCCGCGGCAGCACATCTTGCAGGCAGCGGGCGATCCTGGACTTCCCGGAACTCGATCCGCCGTTGAGAATGATCACCTCAGTGGACATCCCGACACGGTAGGCGCGGCGAGGGGAACCGGCGAGTGGATATCGGCAGCGGCTCGGACACGGGCTTCGACGGCGGCTCCAGCGGCGGCTCCGGCAGCGGCTCCGGGTCGGCGGACACCACCCGCGTCATGACCTGGAATCTCTGGTGGCGGTTCGGGAACTGGCGCGAGCGGCGGGACGCGATCGTGCGGACGCTGGCCGACGTCCGGCCGGACGTCGTGGGCCTCCAGGAGGTGTGGGGGAGCGCGGACGAGAATCTGGCCGGGTGGCTGGCGGACGAGCTGGGCATGGAGTGGGCCTGGTCGCGCGCCCCGGTGCAGGACCGCTGGCACGGGCGCAACGGCGGTGACACCACCGTCGACGTCGGGGTCGCGGTGCTCAGCCGCCACCCGATCCTGGAGACCGCCGAGCGTCGGCTGCCCGCGGGCTCCGCCGCCGACGACGGCAAGACGGCGCTGCACACGCTGATCGACGCGCCCGGCGGCCCGCTGCCCTTCTTCACCACCCACCTCAACTCCGGGGCCGCCGACTCCGCGGTCCGCTGCCTCCAGGTGCGGGAGCTGGCCGCCTTCGTGGCCGAGCGGTCGACCGGCGGGCATCCGCCCGTCGTCACCGGGGACTTCAACGCGGAACCGGACTTCGACGAGATCCGGCTGATGGGCGGCTACCGGACGGCGCCCGCCGTTCCGGGGCTCGTGCTGGTCGACGCCTGGCGGTTCGCCGACCCCGCCCTGCCGAACGGCACGTGGGACATCACCCAGCAGGACGCGGCCAACTTCGGCAACCGGCCCACCTGCCTCGACTACATCTTCGTCGGCATGCCGACGGCCGGGGGCACGCGCGGCGCCGTCCAGCGCACCCACCGGGCCGGTGACCGCCCGGTCGACGGCGTCTGGCCCTCCGACCACGCGGCCGTGGTCGCCGACCTGGCCCAGGGCGCGGCGACCGGCGGCCGACCGGACCCGCGCTAGGGCCTGTCGGCGCCCGTGGTCCCGCCCCCGTCGAGCCATTCGGCGGACAGCGCCCGCGCCGGGTTGGTCACGAAGACCGCCTCGGCCGCCGCTGTGCCCAACTCCCTTTCCAGGCGCGGCCGGAGCGTACGCAGGAGGTAGGGCAGCCCCGGACCGCCGCCGGTCGAGGAGCGGGCGGCGGCCGTCGTGGTGTCGCCGCCGAGCAGGAGCTGCGCGGTGTGGCCGGCCTCGGCGAGCGCGACCAGGCAGTCGATCAGCCGCCAGTCGGTGGCGTGGTTGGCGCGTGAGGGGCCGTCGAAGGCGAGGAACGCGCCGGAGGCGGCCAGCTCGCGGTGGACGCCCGGATCGGGGAAGCGGTTGAGGTGGCCGAGCAGGACGCTGGCGGTGGGCACGCCCTCCTCGCCGTGGAGTACGCCGAGGACATCGACCGCGGCGGTCCCCAGCTCGTGGTGGACGCCGATCGGCGCACCCGTGGCGTGGTGGGCCTCGGCCGCCGCCGCCAGGACCCGCCGGGCGTGGCCGTCGAGGCCGTGGAACATCCCGGCGACCTTGATCATGCCCGCCCTCGCGGTGCCGCGCGGGCCGTCCGGATCGTCGCCGTCGAGCAGCCCCCGGGTCAGCTCGGCGGTGAAGAAGCCGGCCAGGCCGTCCGCGCGCAGCCGCTCCACCAGCTCGGGCGCGTAGTGGGCGGCCTGGTGCAGTCCGGTCGCCGCCACGACGTGCACGCCCGAGGTCCGCGACAGCGCGGGCAGCTCGACCGCTCGCCGCCCGAGGCCGAACGGCGTCCACTGGGCGACCGCCGCCCCGCCGAGCGCCCGGAATGCGGCCAACTCGGCCCCGGCCGCCGCCGGATCGTCCAGCTCCTGTCCGGCGAGCGCGGGCATGCGCAGGAAGAGATGGTCGTGGGCGTCGCACACCCCGAGCCGGTCGGGCGCGATGTCCCCGAGGACCGTACGCACCGCCCTCGTCCCGGACCGCCCGCTCATCGCGCACCGCCCGGCGCTGTGCCGTCGGCGTCGTCCGCGTTGCCCGCATCGCCGGAATCGCCGGAATCGCCCGCGCCACCCGAATCGCCCGCGCAGTCCGCGCTGCCCGTGCCGCCCGCCCCGTCCTCGAAGACGCCGGCCGCCACCCGCAGCCCGGCCAACGCCCTCGGCACGCCCGCGTACGGTGCGAGGTGCACCATCACCTCCACGATCTCGCGTGGGGACATGCCGATCCGCAGGCTGTTGCGGACATGGTCGTCGAGCTGCGGCTCGACCCCGCCGATCGCGGTCAGCGCCGCCAGATTGGCGATCTGCCGGTCCCGCAGGGCCAGCCCCTCGCGCTGGTAGGTGCCGCCGAAGAGGGCGGTGACGATCCAGTCGGGGAAGCCGGGGGCGAGCGAGTCGAGGCCGGTGAGGGTGGACTCGACGGTGGAGGGGCCCGCCATTTCGGCCAGCAGCCGGTAGCCCGCGTCCCGGTCGATCGTGCTCGGCGTCATCGTCGTAGGGGCCGCAGGGACCGTACGGGCCGTAGGAACCGTTGGGGATGTACGCGCCGTATCAGCCGTAGGGGTGGTCACCACTGCTGTCCCGTCTCGATCGTGTCCAACTCCGGTGCCGACAGACGCAGCACCTCGTACCGCTCCTCGCCGGGGGCGGGCGGGGCCGTCTGTTCCCACAGGGTGAAGCGCAGCAGCTCCCACCGCCGGGGGTCGACGGCGAGCGCGACGCTGTGCGCGCCGGGGCGTGCGGCCAGCTCCGGCAGTTCCGCGAGCGCGGCACTGATCACGGCGGCGGGCTCGGCGCCCGGGTCCAGCGGCCACGCCCGCCTGGCCGCCGCGCGCGGAACGGCGCCGAAGGACGGTCCGCGCGCGAAGCCGAGCCCGGTCCAGTGCTCGACCACCGGCCGTCCGAAGTCGCTGACGATCCCCTGGAAACCGGGACCCCACAGGAAGCCGTTCATGCCCTGCGGGGTGTTCCACAGATAGAACGGGGCGTACTGGTTGACCGGCGAGTCCTCGACCCCGCGCTCACGTATGAGGTACGCCTTGACGCCCAGGCCGGGGAAGTCGTCCAGGAGGTGGCCGCGGGTCGCCACCCGGTGCCGGATGATCCCCATGTCGTAGTCGGCGGGCAGGGTGATGCGGTAGTTCATCGCGAGCATGGTCGGTGGCTCCCCCATGAGTGCCGCGGCGCCGCCTCGGAGCGGTGCGCCGCCGTCGTGCGGCGGGACGGGTCCTGTCAGGTGTCGGGTCGAGAAGCGGGGCAGGGCGGCGGTGGTCAGGACGCCGTACGCGCCGCCGTCAGCAGCGCCGTGGCACCCCGTACCGCCCGGTCGAACGGCTCCTGCGAGTCGGCGGCGCGGGCCAGGACGTAACCGCCCTGGACGACGGCGACTATCGCGGCGGCCGTGTCGTACGGATCCAGGCCCGGCCGCAGCTCGCCGCTGTCCATGCCGTCGGCGATGATCCCGGCGAGCCGGTCGCACAGCCAGCCGAAGGTCTCCGCCACCGGCTGTCGCAGCTCCGCGCTGTCGATGACGTCCGGGTCCATGGCCATCCGGCCGACCCGGCAGCCGCGCAGGGCGTCGCGCTCGCGCAGCAGATACGCCAGCGCCTTCTCCACGGCCGTCTCGCCGCCCGCCAGTTGCTCCTCGGCCTGCGCCCTGAGCTGCGCGGCGCTGCGCCGCATCGCGGTCACCGCGAGGTCCGGCTTGCCCCGGAAGTGGTGGTACATGCTGCCCTGCCCGGCACCCGCCCGGTCCTGTATGGCCTTCGGGCTGGTCCCGACATAGCCCCGCTCCCAGAGCAGCTCCTGGGCGCTCTCGATCAACCGCTCCGCCGTGTCCATGGAACCGAGTGTACATACTAGTAGGTACAGAAACCAGGGTGAAAAAGAAGGCGGCGGGCCACCCCGCCGCCACTCCTAGGTTCCCCAAGACCGGCGGGTTCAGCCGGGACCGGCGAATTCCACCTCCGCGGCGGAGACGACGGTGCCGAACCGGGGGAAGTCGAGGGAGACCGTCGCCTGGTGCTCGGCGGCGGTGAGGCCGGACATCGCGTCCTCGGCGAAGACCAGCCGGTAGCCGTGGTCGGCGGCGGCCCGCGCGGTGGACTCCACGCCCATGTTGGTGGCTATCCCGGCCAGGACGAGGGTGTCGATGCCGCGCTCTTGGAGCCGGTCGTGGAGGCCGGTGTCGTGGAAGGCGCCGACGGTCCGCTTCACGACGAGCAGGTCGCCGTCCCGCGCCACGCCCTCCACCAGGCCGCTGCCCGGCGGCTGTTCCGCGGGGCCGGTGCGCTGCGCGCGGACGGCGACGACCGTCGCGCCCGCGTCCCGGAAGGACGCGGCGAGGCCGCACGCGGCGGTGAGCACGTCGGGCCCGCTGTGCGGAGCCAGGGGTAACGCGACGATCCGGTCCATGAGGTCGACCAGCACCAGCGCGGTGCGGGCCGGATCGAGGCCGGGAGAGAGCGGGGACAGGGCGGAGTGCGGCGCATGCGGCGACTCGCGGCCGGAGTTCCGCCCGGCGCCGCGTTGGTGATCATGTACGGTCATGATCGGACCCTACCCGCCGGATCCGGCCCCCTGTACGACGATCGAACGGGCCCACCGGTAGTCGGCCTTGCCGCTGGGGGAGCGCTGGATGCGGTCGGTCACCACCAGACTGCGCGGAATCTTGTACCCGGCCAGCCGCGCACGGCAGTGCGCCTGCACGTCCTCGAGGGTGAGCGGGTCCGCCCCGTCGCGCGGCTGCACCACCGCCGCCACACGGTGGCCCCAGCGCTCGTCCGGCACCCCCGCCACCAGCGCGTCGTAGACGTCGGGATGCGCCTTGAGCGCCTCCTCGACCTCCTCCGGATAGACCTTCTCGCCACCGGTGTTGATGCATTGCGAGCCCCGCCCGAGCACCGTCACCACGCCGTCCTCGTCCACGGTGGCCATGTCGCCGAGCAGTACCCAGCGTTCGCCGTCCCGCCGGAAGAAGGTCGCCGCGGACGCGGCGGGGTCGTTGTAATAGCCGAGCGGTACGTGGCCGCGCAGCGCGATACGGCCGGGCGCCGCGCCGGTCACCGGTTCGAGCGTGGCCGGGTCGACCACCGCGATGTGCGAGTCGACCGAGATGCGGAAGCCGCGGTCGGGGCCCGCGTCGGCCGTCGCGGTGCCGTTGAAACCGGACTCCGACGAGCCGAAGTTGTTGAGGATCAGCACCCCGGGCACCAGCGACTGGAACTGGTTCCTGACCGTTTGCGACATCACCGCGCCCGAGCTGGACAGGGTGAACAGCGAGGAGCAGTCGGTGCCTTGGAGCGGTCCGGCCAGCGCGTCGGCGAGCGGCCTGAGCATCGCGTCGCCGACCAGCGAGACACTGGTGACTCGTTCCTTCGCGATGGTGCGCAGCACCTCCTCCGGCACGAATTTCCGGTGGATCACCACCTTCTGGCCGAAGTGGAAGCCGATGAAGGCGGTGAGCGTGGACGTGCCGTGCATCAGCGGCGGGGTGGGGAAGAAGACCAGGCCCTCGCCGCCGGCCGCGACCCGCTCCGCCAGTTCCTCCGGCCGTTTGACCGGCTCACCGGTCGGGGCGCCGCCGCCCATCCCCGAGAAGAACAGGTCCTCCTGACGCCACATCACGCCCTTGGGCATGCCGGTCGTGCCGCCGGTGTAGATGACGAACTGGTCGTCGGCCGACCGCGGGCCGAAGTCGCGTAAGGACGATTCCGCGGCCACCGCGTCGGCGAACTCCACCGTCTCCAGGGCGGATTCCGCGTCCTCGGCGGCGGGCGGGCCGCCCACCCGGATCAGATGCCGCAGCCGGTCGGCTTGCGGCAGGGCCGCGGCCACGCGGTCGGTGAACTCGGCGTCGAAGACCAGCGCCGCGAGGTCGGCGTCCCGGTAGAGGTAGACCAACTCCTCGGCCACATAGCGGTAGTTGACGTTGACCGGCACCAGGCGGGCCTTGAGGCAGGCGTAGGCGGTCTGGAGGTATTCGACCCCGTTGTAGAGGTGCAGTCCGACGTGTTCGCCGGGGCGCAGCCCGGCCGCGAGGAGGTGGTGGGCGAGCCGGTTGGCCGCCGCGTCGAGTTGCGCGTACGTCAGCCGCCGCTCGGATCCGGTGCCGGGGTGGTCGACGTACACCAGCGCCTCCCGGTCCGGTACGGCGTCGACGACCGACTCGAAGAGGTCGGCAAGGTTGTACTCCACGGCGTCTCCCGTCCCGCGCGGTCCCGCGTCGGTCGTCGGTGAAGGTGAAGTGGCGGTGGACTCGCGGTCATTAGAGCGGTCCGGGCGTGCGGTGGGAAGGGCTCCCGTCCAACAAATCTGACGAGTAGTCAGAAAACCCTTGTCCCCGGCCTGCGGCTACTGCAACCTGTTCCAGTACCGGACGGAAGGAGCACCGTGATGGGCGGTACGGAACACCTCACCGTGGAGCGTGCGGGCGCCACCCTCGTCCTCACCCTGAACCGGCCGCGGGCGCGCAACGCGTTCTCGCTGCCGATGCTCGTCGGGCTGTACGACGGCTGGGTCGAGGCCGACGAGGACGACGCGATCCGCTCGATCGTGCTGACCGGAGCGGGCGGCGCCTTCTGCGCCGGGATGGACCTCAAAGCGCTGTCGGAGGGCGCCGACGAGACCGCCACGCGGGCGCGGGCCCGGCTGAAGGACGACCCCGATCTGCACTGGAAGGCGATGCTCCGGCACCACCGGCCGCGCAAACCCGTGATCGCCGCGGTCGAAGGACCGTGCGTGGCGGGCGGCACCGAGATCCTCCAGGGCACCGACATCCGGATCGCGGGACGGAGCGCGGTCTTCGGCCTGTTCGAGGTCCGTCGCGGCCTCTTCCCGATCGGCGGCTCGACCGTACGGCTCACCCGGCAGATCGCCCGCACCCACGCGCTGGAGATGCTGCTCACCGGACGCCCGTACAGCGCCGACGAGGCCCGCGACATCGGCCTGATCGGCCATGTCGTGCCCGACGGGACCGCGTTGGACCGGGCCATGGAGACCGCGGAGCTGATCAACGCCAACGGCCCGCTCGCCGTCGAGGCCGTCAAGGCCAGCGTCTACGACACCGCGGAGTTGCCCGAGACCGAGGGGCTGAAACTCGAACTCGAGCGCGGCTGGCCGCTGTTCGCCACCGCCGACGCGAAGGAAGGACCGCGCGCCTTCGCCGAGAAGCGGCAGCCGGTCTTCCGCCGCGCCTGAACCCCGGCCCCTGAACCCCGGCCCCTGAACCCCGGCCCCTGAACCCCGGCCCCTGAACCCCGGCCCCTGAAGCCGGGCACCTGAACCCCCGGCGCCTGAACCCGGGCACCTGAACCCCCGGCGCCTGAACCCGGGCACCTGAACCCCCCCGGCACCGGACGCCCACCGCGCTCGGACAGCCACCGCGCACCACCCCCGACGAGCCGCCCCACCCCAGGAGGCCAGCCCATGACACCAGGCCACGCACCGGACGTGCTCAGCGCCCCGCTCGTCGTGGAATTCCCCTTCACCCGCTCGCTCGGCCCCGTGCAGAGCGCCTTCCTCACCGGGCTGCGCGAGCGCACCGTGCTCGGCGTGCGGACCGCCGAAGGCCGCGTCCTCGTACCCCCCGTCGAGTACGACCCGGTCACCGCGGCCGAGGTGCGCGACCTGGTCGAGGTCGGCGCCACCGGCACCGTCACCACCTGGGCCTGGAATCCCGACCCGCGCCCCAACCAGCCGCTGGCCACGCCCTTCGCCTGGGTCCTGGTCCGCCTCGACGGCGCCGACACCGCCCTGCTGCACGCGCTCGACGCCGCCGCGCCCGAGGACGTCAGCACCGGCATGCGCGTCGCGATCCGCTGGGCCGGGCAACGCCAGGGCGCCATCACCGACATCGCCTGCTTCGAGCCGTACGACGACGGCCGTACGCGCGGCGCGGCCACCGCCCACGACGGCGTCTTCACCGACCCCGTCACCGGCATCGTCGCCCCCGCCCGCCTCGACTACACCTACTCGCCCGGCCGCGCCCAGACCGGCTACCTGCGCGCCGCCGAGGACCGGCGGATCGTCGGCGAGCGCTGCCCGTCCTGCCGCAAGGTCTACGTCCCGCCGCGCGGCGCCTGCCCCACCTGCGGCGTCGCCACCGAGGAAGAGGTCGAGGTCGGCCCGCGCGGCACAGTCACCACCTTCTGCATCGTCAACATCAAGAGCGCCCACCTGAAGGCCATGGACATAGAAGTCCCGTACGTCTACGCGCACATCGCGCTCGACGGCGCCGACCTCCCGCTGCACGGACGGATCGCCGGAATGCCGTACGACCAGGTGCGGATGGGCCTGCGGGTGGAGGCGGTCTGGACCGAGGGCGGACGCTACCCCGACCACTACCGCCCCACCGGGGAACCGGACGCCGAATACGACACCTACCGGGAGCTGGTCTAGATGCCCGACGTCGCCATCGTCGCCTTCGCGCAGTCCCGCCACCGCGCGCGCACCGACGAGGTCTCCGAGGTCGAACTGCTGATGCCCGTCCTGCACGACGCGCTCGGGCAGACCGGACTGGCCACCAGCGAGATCGACTTCACCTGCTCGGGCTCCGCCGACTACCTCGCGGGACGCGCCTTCTCCTTCACCATGGCGCTGGACGGCGTCGGCGCCTGGCCGCCGATCTCCGAGTCCCACGTCGAGACCGACGGCGCCTGGGCGCTGTACGAGGCGTGGGTGCGGATCCTCACCGGCGAGGCCGAGACCGCGCTCGTCTACTCCTACGGCAAGTCCTCGCCCGGCGACCTGCGTTCGGTCCTCACCCGGCAGCTCGACCCGTACTACATGGCGCCGCTGTGGCCCGACTCCGTCGCGCTCGCCGCCCTCCAGGCCCGGGCGCTGATCGACGCGGGAGCCACCGACGAGCGCGAGCTGGCCGGTATCGCCGCCCGCAGCCGCGCCGCCGCCCGCACCAACCCGAACGCGCAGCTCACCACCGCGCCCGCAGCCGACGACCCCTATGTCGTACGCCCGTTGCGCCGCGCCGACTGCCCGCCGGTCGGCGACGGGGCCGCGGCCGTGGTGCTCGCGGCGGGGGACACCGCCCGGCGGCTGTGCGCGCGGCCCGCCTGGATCCGGGGCATGGACCACCGCATCGAGGCCCCCTCGCTCGGCGTCCGCGACCTCACCGACTCGCCCTCGACGCGGCTCGCGGCCGAGCGGGCCGGAGCCTTCGACGCGCCCGTGGACACCGCGGAGCTGCACGCGCCCTTCACCTCGCAGGAGGTCGTCCTGCGCAAGGTGCTGCGGCTCGGCCCCGACGTGGCCGTCAACCCCTCCGGCGGGCCGCTCGCCGCCAATCCGATGATGGCCGCCGGGCTGATCAGGCTCGGCGAGGCGGCGGCCCGCATCCACCGCGGCGACTCGGACCGCGCACTGGCCCACGCCACCTCGGGCCCCTGCCTCCAGCAGAATCTCGTGGCCGTCCTGGAAGGGGAGTAACCCATGCCCAAGGAGCCCGTGGCCGTCGTCGGCGTCGGCCAGACCAAACACGTCGCCGCGCGCCACGACGTGTCCATCGCGGGACTCGTCCGCGAGGCCGCCCGCCGCGCGCTCGACGACGCCGAACTGGACTGGGCGGACGTCGACGCCGTCGTGATCGGCAAGGCGCCCGACTTCTTCGAGGGCGTCATGATGCCGGAGCTGTATCTGGCCGACGCGCTCGGCGCGGTCGGCAAACCGATGCTGCGGGTGCACACCGCGGGTTCGGTCGGCGGCTCCACCGCGCTGGTCGCCGCAGGACTGGTCGCCGCACGCGTCCACCGCACCGTGCTGACCGTCGCGTTCGAGAAGCAGTCGGAGTCCAACGCCATGTGGGGCCTGTCGCTGCCGATCCCCTTCCAGCAGCCGCTGCTGGCGGGCGCGGGCGGCTTCTTCGCACCGCACGTGCGCGCCTACATGCGCCGTACCGGAGCGCCCGCCGCCGTCGGCTCGCTCGTCGCCTACAAGGACCGCCGCAACGCCCTGCTCAACCCCTACGCGCACCTGCACGAGACCGACATCACCCTGGAGAAGGTGCGCTCCTCGCCGATGCTCTGGGACCCGATCCGCTACTCCGAGACCTGCCCGTCCTCCGACGGCGCCTGCGCGATGGTGCTCACCGACACCGCGGGCGCGGACCGGGCGCCGCGACCGGCCGCCTGGATGCACGGCGGCGCCATGCGCAGCGAACCCACGATGTTCGCGGGCAAGGACTACGTCAGCCCGCGGGCCGGCCGGGACTGCGCGGCCGACGTCTTCCGGCAGGCCGGGATCACCGCGCCGCGCCGCGAGATCGACGCCGTCGAGATGTACGTGCCCTTCTCCTGGTACGAGCCGATGTGGCTGGAGAATCTGGGCTTCGCCGACGAGGCCGAGGGCTGGAAACTCACCGAGTCCGGCGTCACGGAGCTGGGCGGCGACCTGCCGGTCAACCCCTCGGGCGGCGTGCTGTCCACCAACCCGATCGGCGCGTCCGGCATGATCCGCTTCGCCGAGGCGGCCCTTCAGGTACGCGGCGAGGCCGGGGAGCACCAGGTCCCCGGCGCCAGGCGGGCCCTGGGACACGCCTACGGCGGCGGGTCGCAGTTCTTCTCCATGTGGGTGGTGGGCAGCGAGCCCCCCACTACCTGAAGTACACCGTGCGCCGGGTGGTTTCCGCGGACTTGTGCGGGCTCCGGATCCGGTGGATAGGCTGGAGGACGGACGACGACGTAGGAGGAGAGCGGACGTGGCCGAAAGCACCATCGGACAGCCGTTGGCCAACGGGAAGAAGCCGCAGGTCGACTTGACGGACGCGGAGTGGCTTTCCAGCAGCCAGGGCACCGGCGACGTACAGATCGCCTTTGTCGAGGGCTACATCGCGATGCGGGACGGGCGCAACCCCGACGGGCCCGCCCTGATCTTCACCCCCGCCGAGTGGCGCGCCTTCGTACTGGGCGCGCGGGACGGCGAGTTCGACCTCACCTGAGCCCAGCACGGGCGGACGGCATCGGCCGCCGCCCACCCGCGGCCGGGAGGCTTCCGCCGCCCGCCGCGGGTCACCGTGGTCAGCGGGCCCGCTACGGCCAACTGCCCAGCGTCGGCAGCGGATCGCCGGTCAGCGCCCGCGGCGGCACCCGTCCGGCCAGCCAGGCCGCCAGGTCGGTCAGCCGACCCCGTACGAGCACGGGTGTGCCCTGGCCCCGCGTGAACGACCAGGTGTCGTCCGCCGCGTCCCCCGGCGTGCCAAGCGTGAGCCGTATCCCGTCCGGCACCCGCGCGGACAGGAAGTCGACCAGGTGCGTACACAACTCGGGGGACCAGTCCGCCGGGGTCGGGCCGAGCAGCGCGTCCGCCGTGTGGATCTCCAGCTCGCGCCACCAGGCGAGCCCCGCCGTGGTCACCGTGCCGTCGCGGTAGCTCACCGGCCGGTCCCAGTCGTCCGGGCCGACCGCGGCCCAGGACGCCTCGATCTCGTCCAGCGCGTCGCCGAGCGCGGCGGTCAGCACCGGTGCGGAGCGGCCGTGCCCGGCCTCGATGGCCGCGTCCCGGCCGCTGCGACCGCCGTCGTACACCTCGATCAGCTTGCCGCGCAGCGCGTAGCGCGCCTGCCGGGCCAGCGCGAGGCCGACGCCCTCGATATGCGTCAGGACATGGCCGCGGGTCCAGCCTGGCAGCGCGCTGGGGGCGCGGACGGCGGCGTCGTCGAGACCGTCGAGCAGCGTGCGCAGCCGGGTCTGCCCCGCGTCGAGCACAGCCGCGAGCGCGGGTCCTCCGGCCGTCGGGCCGGTCGTGGGTCCGGTCACGGCCACAGCAGACCTCGCTCCCAACCACCCTCGGTGCGGACGTAGTTGACTCTGGTGTGTCTGCGGTCGCGGTCGCCCTGCCAGAACTCGACACTGTCCGCGCGCAGCGTGTGGAGCGCCCAGCCGGGGGCCACCAGGTCCGGGTCGCGCTCGATCCGCCCCGCGGCCTCCCGCACAGCCGCGTCGCGGGTGGCGAGGTCGGTCAGGGGTGCGCTCTGGCGGCCGAGCAGCGCTTCGGCGCGGGCGCCGGGGGAGCGCGCCAGGAAGTCCGCCGCGCTCGCCTCGGGGCCCGCGGTCTCGACCCGGCCGCGAATCCGCACCTGGCGGGCGAGCGGCGACCAGTAGAAGGTGAGCGCCGCCGCGGGGTGGGCGGCCAGTTCGCGGCCCTTGCGGCTGCCGGTGTCGGAGGCGAACTCCCAGCCCGCCGCCGACACGTTCTTGACGATGAGCACGCGGGCGGCGGGGTCGCCGTCGGCGCCCAGCGTGGAGACCGTCATGGCGTGCGGTTCGCGGACCCCGGCCGCGACGGCCGCCAGCAGCCACTCGATGAACAACTCATGCGGATCCGCGGGCAGTTCCGCGATGTCGAAAGGCGGCAGGTCGCCGTCGAACACATCGAGACCGCGCAGGATCTCGCGGAGGTCGGACACAGGTACCCCCTCAGTCGTTAATGGCTTATGGCGACGATAGCATTAGGGCATGACCGGTGATCATCTCGCGCTCGACCTCGCCGTCACCATCCGGCACGACGGCCACGGCGGCGTCGCCGACGACCTCGCGGACCCCGCCGGACTGACCCGGTGGGTGCGCGAGCACGCCGACGCGCTCAGCGGCGTTCTCGGTGAAGTGCCGGGCTCGGCGGCGCGGTTCACCGCCGACGAGGCCGCGCGCACCGCCGTCGTCGCGGTGCGTACGGCGGTCCGCGCGCTCTTCGCCCGCGCCGTGCTGCCCGGTCCGCCCAGCCGCGCGGACGCCGGACGACTGCCGTCGGCCCGGCAGGCGCTCGACCGGCTGAACACCGCGTCCGCCCTGGTCCCCGTCGCCCCGCGCCTGGACTGGCCGGACGGCGCGGAACCCGCGGCGGCTCACACCGTGTCCGCCGACGCGGCTCCGGCCGACCGGCTGGCCGCCGCCCTCGCCCGCGCCGCCATCGCCTTCCTCGCCGGACCCGAGCGCGTGCTGCTGCGCGCCTGCCCCGCCCCGCGCTGCGTCCGCTACTTCGTCAAGGAGCACGCCCGCCAGGAGTGGTGCAAACCGTCCTGCGGCAACCGCGCCCGCGTCGCCCGCCATCACGCGCGGCAGCGCGAGGAGCGGGCTGGGCAGGGGAGTTGACCGGAGGGAGGGGGTGACGCGCGGATCGAGCCGGTGTGCGCGCCGAGTCGAGGCCGGCTCGAGTCGAGGCCCGCGTCGAGCTGAGGCGCGGGGCGAGTTGGGGCCCGCGTCGGATTGAGGTGCGCGGCGAGTGGGGCCCGCGTCGGATTGAGGTGCGCGGCGAGCCGATGAGCGAGAGGCGCCGACATCCCGCGGGGGCTGACGCGCGCACGAGGGGCGTACGGCAGGACCCGCGGACGAGACGGCGCGTTACGGCGGGTAAGGGGGGCGCACATGGGGCGCACGGGTGCTCCAGTGCGGTGCGGGGACTGCGGTGCCTGGTGGGACGACCGTCTCGCGTGGCAGTCTCGCCCGTGTTGGGCGGCGGGAAGATCTCCCAGGTCGCCGCCGCTCCCGCCGTGCCGGTCACGTCCCCTGCCAGTGGCGAACCGGCACGGCCGTCCCCCTTACACAGCGGAGCCGACGGCGTACGCTGTGAGGCCACCGGTCGGCTGTCCGTCCTGCACGTCCCCGCATGTCGTGCGCCGGGCGCACACCACCGGCAGGCAGGGGGGTTGACCATGTCGCAGCGCCACTCGCGCAACCGGCGCGCGCTGCTCGAACGAGACGCCGAACTCGTCGCCGTGGACGAGGCGTTGAGCGATCTCACCGGCTTAGGCGCCGACGACGACGCCGGTACGGACGCGGGCATCGCCGCGCGCCCCGCCGAACGGCACGGCGGGCTCATCGCCTTCGCCGCGTCCGCCGGCCTCGGCAAGACCACACTGCTCACCGAAGTACGCCGCAGGGCCGCGGAACGCGGCTGCACCGTACTGTCCGCACGCGGCGGCGACCAGGAGCAGCAGGTCGCCTTCCACGTCGCGCGGCAACTGCTGCAACCCCAGCTCGTCGGAGCCCCGGAGACGGAAATCCGCGCCAGGCTCGGCAGTTGGTACGGCATCGTCGGCCCGGCCCTCGGACTGTGCACGGCGGAAGGCGCCGCCCCCGACCCGCAGGGTCTGCGCGACGGCCTGGACTGGGTCCTCACCCACATCGCCGTCCAACGCGCGCCCGTCGTACTGGTGTTGGACGACGCGCACTGGGCCGACCCGCAGTCGCTCAACTGGCTCGCCGCCTTCGCGCCGCGCGCCGACGAACTGGCGCTGCTCATCGTCGTCGCCTACCGGCCGGACGAACTCCCGCCGGGCGCCGAGTCGTTCCGCGGCCTGCCCGGCCGGGCGGGACACCGCCCGATCGGCCTCGAACCGCTCACCGCGACCGCCATCCGCCACCTGATCAGGGAGTCGGTCGGCGCGCACGCCGACGAGGCGTTCTGCCGCGAGTGCTGGGCGGTCACCGCCGGAAACCCCTTCGAAGCCGTCGAGTTGGCCGAGAAGGTCCGCGACCGGGGGCTGCGCCCCGACGAGTCCAGCGCCCACCTGCTGCGCGACCTGGCCGCCGCGGCCAAGGGCAGCGGTCTGATCGCGCGGCTCGAACGCCTGGGCCCCTCCACCGTCCGCCTCGCCTGGGCCGCCGCCGTCCTCGGCACGGAGATCTCCCCGACGCTGGCCGCCACCGTCGCGGGACTCGGCCGCGAGGAGGCCGCCGACTGCGCCGACCGGCTGCGCGACGCCCGTATCGTCACCGGCAGTGGCACCCTGGAGTTCGTCCACCCGCTGATCGCCACCGCCGTCTACCGGGCGATCCCGGACGCCGTACGCGTCGCCTTGCACGGTCAGGCCGCCTGGTCGGTGGTCGACGAGGGCCTCGGCCCGGCCGCCGCGGCCCGCCATCTGCTGGAGACCCACCCCGAGGGCGATCCCTGGGTGGTCGCCCAACTGCGCGCCGCCGCACGGGAGACGCTGCGCGCGGGCGCCCCCGAGGCGGCCCGCGCGTACCTGGGCCGCGCCCTGCGCGAACCCCCGCCGCCCGAGGACCGGGCCGCCGTGCTCTACGAACTGGGCTCCGCCTCCCAGCTCCTGGAGCCCTCGGTCACCGTCAACCACCTGCGGGCCGCGCTCGAAGAGCCGATCACCGACCCCGAACTGCGCGACGGCATCGTCTTCCGGCTCTCCCAGTCCCTCGCCCACAGCGACCGGCTCGGCGAGGCCGCCGACGTCGTCGCGCACGCCGCCCGTACCGCCACCGGCGCCCGCACCAGGCTGCGGATGCAGGCGGAACAGTTCATGTGGGACGCCTTCCGCGCCGACGAACCCGACTCGCCCAGCCGCTCCCGGCGGCTGGCCAGGCTCGCCGACCGGCTCACCGGCCGCGACCTCACCGAGCGGTACATCATCGGCCTGCGCGCCTGGGACGCCACCTTGCGCGGCGAGCCCACGACCACCGTCCTGCGCCACGCGGGCCGCGCCTTGGACGGCGGCCTGCCCTGGGCCAATGAGGGCTGGGGCTTCGAGGTCCCCGTCCTGGTCGCCATGACCTACATGTACGCCGACCAGCCGGGCCGCGCCGAGGAGCTGTTCACCACCGGCATCGCGGGCTTCGAGCGGCACGGCTGGCGCGGCGCCCACCTGTCCTTCGGCTATCTGCTGCTCGGCTACCTGCGCTACCGCCGCGGGCGGCTCGCGGAGGCCGAGGACTTCGCCCGCGACGGGCTGCGGCTGGCCGAGCGGGTCGGCCGCGGCACCCCCGTCCAGTGGTACTCGGTGGCCGTCCTCATCGAGATCCTGCTGGCCCGCGGCCGGACCGAGGAAGCCGTCGCGCTCGCCGCCGCGTACGACTTCCGGGAGCCGTTCCCCGCGGCCGTCACCTTCCCCGACGCCCAGGCCGTGCACGGCGAACTGCTGCTCGCCCAGGGGCGGTACAAAGAAGCCGTCGCCGAACTGACCGGCGTCGGCGGCAGGCTCGACCCGCGCGGGATGCGCAACCCCGCCTGGAGCCCCTGGCAACTGCACCTCGCGCTCGCCGAGGCGCACGACACCCCCGAGCGGGCCAGGGCGACCGCGCTGGACGCCGTCGCCCGCGCCCGCCAGTTCGGCGCCGCCTCCGCCGTCGGCCACGCGCTGCGGGTCGCCGCCGAGGTCACCGGCGGCCCGGACGGGCTGAAGCTGCTGGAGGAGTCCGTCGACCGGCTGGAGGAGTCGCCCTCCGCGCACCAGCTCGCCTGCTCGCTCGTCGCCCACGGCGCCGCGCTGCGCCGGGCGGGACAGCCAGAGCGGGCCGCGGAACAGCTCCACCGCGGACTCGACACCGCCCGGACGTGCGGCGCGGACGGACTGGCCGACCGGGCCGGCCAGGAGCTGGAGCTGGCCGGGCTGCGCCCGCGGCACCCGCACTCGGCCGACTCCGACGCCCTCACCGCCCGCGAGCACGCCGCCGCCCTGCGCGCCGCACAGAGCGAGGACCACCGCCGGATCGCCGCCGCCCTCGGCACCGGCGAGCGCGACGTCGTCCGCACCCTGAACGCCGTCTACCGCAAGCTCGGCACCGACCCCACCGGGCTGCCGGAAGCCCTGCGTAAAATCCCCACGGCGCCCGCGCCGCCGGACGACGACGCCTACGGTCGCTGACGGCCGGGGGAGCGGCCCGGGGGCGGCCCGCCGTACGGGATCGCACCGGCCGGGGCGGCACGCGACCAGGGCACGGAAGGGGCGCGGGCCCGGTCCCCGGCGGCGGTCGCTACCCGTACGATGGCGGCATGTCCTTCCTCCGCCGCCGTAGCGCAGCCACGCCCACCGGGCCGGACTTCGATGTCCTCGCGATGGACCCGGGGGACTGGCCCGGCGACCTCGGCGCCGGGCTGCTGCCCGGCCCCGACGGCAGTTGCCAGGGCATCTATCTGCGCTACGACCTGTTCGGCGGACGCGGCCCCGCGATGCTGATCGGCAACCTCCCGGTCGGCTCGCCCGCCCGCGAGCTGGACGACGGCCAGGTGCCCTTCGAGGTCGCCCAGCTCCTCGCGGCGCTCGGCAACGACGAACCGGCCGAGGTCACCGGGATCGAGGACACCCCCGTGATGCACGGCGACAGCCTGCTGATCGTGCGCCGGATCAAGATCTCCGAGTCGCGGGTCGCCTGCGCCCAGTTCGACCGCAGCGACGGCGTCCAGGTCACCATCGCCACCTGGGACCGGCCGATCACCGACGATCTGTACCAGCTTCTGAAGCCGCTGCCCGCGGAGATGTTCCAGGCGGGCTGAGACCCGGCGTACACACACACCTTCCGCGGGGCGGACGCGCAGGACGCGGACGCGACAGTACGCCCAGGACACGCACGGTTCGGCACACGCACGCTTCGCGACACGGGCGCGACAGGACACGGCGAAGGGCGGCACCGGAATCCCGGTGCCGCCCTTCCCCCGCTACCCTCGGGCCCGCCGCCGCGGGCCCGGCGGACTCAGCGCGGAGCGCCCAGCACCGACGGCAGCAAGGTCACGTCGGAGGCCATCACGTACTCCACCCGGTGGCCGAGCTGGATCTCGTAGTAGAGCTGCTTCCCGCGCACCACCTTCTGGTTGCTGGTGTCGAAGGAGGTCGAGTAGAAGTACTCGCCCGGCACCACATTGCCGACCACGTACCGCTGTCCGGCCGGGATCGCGTACGGCATCGGGAAGATGCCCTGCACCGGCACGTCCGCCGGATACGCCGCCGCCTCCGGGTACGCGCGGCCGTAGACCGGGATGCTCGCCAGCCCCTTCTTCGGGGTGATCACCAGGCCGATCGAGTTGACGGCCGTCGGCCGCGACGCCGGGTTGTGGAACCACGCCTTCTGGCCGAGGTACCACACCGCAGTCCAGTCGCCCTGCCGCTCGGCCACCGCGAACTGCTGGCCCGCGGAGGCCCGCGCGCCCACGTCATTGACGCCCGTGGTGCTCGCGCCGGTCGCGCCGTGCAGCCCGATGTCCTTGACCAGCGGCGCGTCCTCGCTCGGCGCCGTGTACAGCCGGACCGCGTCGGAGCCGTGCGCGGGACAGACCGCCGCGGCCGTCACACAGCCGGTGTAGACCGGCTGGTTGGTGTCGTAGTCGGGGGCGATGGTGACCACGCCGCCCCAGGCGCCGGCGGTCGCGCGCAGGGGGGGCGCCCATCAGCGCCATGTAGTGACCCCAGTCCCAGTACGGGCCCGGGTCGGTGTGCATTCCCGAGATGTACGAGGCGGTCGGGCCCGGCACATTGTCGTGCCCGAGGATGTGCTGCCGGTCCAGCGGGATGTGGTATTTCGCCGCCAGGTACTTCACCAGCCGCGCGGACGTGCGGTACATCGACTCCGTGTACCAGGTGCCCGGATCGGTCAGGAAGCCCTCGTGCTCGATGCCGACGGACTTGGAGTTGGTGTACCAGTTGCCCGCGTGCCAGCCGACGTCCTTGGTGTTCAGGTGCTGGGCGATGTGCCCGTCGGAGGAGCGCACGGTGTAGTGCCAGGCCAGATACGTCGGGTCCTGGACGAGCTGGAGGGCGGTGTCCCAGTAGCCCTCGGTGTCGTGGATGACGATCGTGTCGATCTTCTCGGTGTTCGGCCGGTCGGCCTTGTCGTAGTTGCCGTAGTCCCCGCCGCCGGTGTCCTCGTACGGCGCCGGAATCCACTCGCAGCCCAGGCCGCTCGGGCACTCCGTCCCCGCCGCGTTGACCTGCTTCAGGCCGATCCTGGCGGCCTGGCCCGCCGCGGGCCTCACCGCGGGAGCCGCGGCCAGCGTGACCCGCTGCCCGGCGTCGGTGGTCCGCGTCTGCCCCTGCTTCAGGACGTCGAAGACGTCGTCGGCGAAGGCCGCGGCCGTCGCCGTGTCGTCGGCGCCGGAGTAGCGGGCGACCGCCGCGTACCAGTCCGCGGGATCCGAACTCAGCGGCTCGCCCAGCGACTTCTGGGTGTCGGCGAGCAGCGCCGCGCCGCCCGCCACATTCGTCGCCGCGTCCTCGCGCAGCGCACCGGCCGACAGCCCGGTCAGCGTCGCCGCGCGGTCCAGCGTGGTGTACGAGGCGGGCAGCGCGGCCAGATCGGGCGCCTGCGCGGTCGCCGTACTGATCATCGGCCGGGTGTCGTCCCCGCGCCCGTCGTCCGCGCCGTCCCCCATGCCCTTGCTCGGGAAGTCCGCGAGGGCGGTACGGGTGTCGGTCAGATGCATCGGCCCGTAGCCGCCGGTCACACTCGGCATGCCCTGGTGGCCGTCCCAGCGGGACTCCAGATACGACACGCCCAGCAGCACGCTCTGCGGCACGTGGTACGCCTTGGCGGCGTCCGTGAACGCCTGTTGCAGCGAGCCCGCGGCACTCGGGCCGGGCTCGGCCGCGTGGGCGACACCGAACACCGGGAGCAGAGCGGCGGCAGCCGCGGCGGCCGTGGCCATACGCAGCGCGCGCCGTCCACGGCGTCTGTCGGACGGGGGAGCGGATCCTCGCAAAGCAGCCTCCTCCAAGAGATGCCGAACGATCGGCACCACAGAGGTATCGGCTGCCGGAACATCCGTCAACCATCCGTCAGGCATCCGGACACGAGGCCGTCTTCGCACGTCAGCGGCGTATTTCGGAAGTTTCCCCGCTGCGGCGTGCTGGCCTGCTCCTCGTCAGTGGTGTGGACCAGTGGGGCGCGCGGGACGGCGCGCGGAACTCGTGGCCGGCCGCGGTCACGGTGTACCCGTCCGGTCCGCTCCTACCGGGTGCCGACCGCGGCGCGCACCGCCCTGCGGGCCATGCCGCAGTCGTCGTGCAGGCGGCGCAGCAGCAGCCGCTGCTCCTCGCCCGCCTCGGCCGCGCCGGGCGCCACGGGTCCCACGGCCCGCATCGTGCGCTGGACGGCCGTCTCGTAGGTGCGGATCTCCCGGGTCAGCACCAGCATCAGATTGACCAGGAAGGAGTCCCGCGCCGCCGGACCCTGCGCCTGCGCCTGCTGGCTGATCTGCCGCCGCGCCGCCGGGTCGTCGCCGAGCACCGACCACAGCACCGCCAGGTCGTACCCCGGCAGATACCAGCCCGAGTGCTCCCAGTCGACCAGCGAGGGACCCGCGGGCGACAGCAGCACATTCGACAACTGCGCGTCGCCGTGGCAGAACTGCCCCTGCACATGGGCCAGTCCGTGCAGAAGCTGCTGGAGGTCGCCCATGTCCCGGTCGGTCAGCAGCCCCAACTCGTGGTAGCGGTTGATGCGGACGGGATAGTCGATCGGCGCGTCGAAGGAACCGGCGGGCGGGCGCCACATGTTGACGCGCGAGTACGCCGAGAGCGCCGCCCGCACATCGCCCTTGGTCGGCGGCTGCACCGGGTGCCGCTGCGGCGACACCACCCGTCCGGGCATCCGCTCCATCACCAGCACACAGCTCTCGGGGTCCGCGGCGATCAGCCGCGGCACCCGGACCGGCGGCCGGTGCCGGACGAACGTGCGGTAGGCCGCTATCTCCTGGCGGAAACGCTCCGCCCAGGCGGGGGACTGGTCGAGCAGACACTTCGCGACGGCCGGAGCGCGCCCCGAGGTGCCGATCAGCAGCGCGGTACGGCCGCCCCGGCGCAGGAGCTGGACCGGGGCGAACTCGGGGCAGATGCGCTGCACGGCGGCGACGGCGGTGCGCAACTGGGCGCCCTGTGGGCCGGTCAAGTCGAGTCTCCCGCTGAGCGGATGGGAGCTGCCCGCGGGCCGGCCGACGCGCCGTACGGCGGTGGCCTGGCGGGGGCGGAGGGCGGATTCCGCGACGGCGGGGTACGACGGCCGGGGCGGTGCGGACACGGAGGACGATGCCGAATACATGAGGAGAAGCAGATCCCTTCGTGTGCCAACGGTTCAGGGGCGCCACGGCCGGTCCGGTACCGCACCCTGGGGAATGCGGAGACGGACCGGGGTGGCGCGTTCCTACCTGACACCCGGCCGCGGGTGGCACACCACGTAGCGGACCCTGGCGAACCCTGGCGAATAGTCGCGAGGCCATTGTCAGGGGGAATAGTGTCAATTCAGCCGAGGAACCTGGGGGCTTGACGTGGGCAATGAAGCCAACACCCGACTCGCGGACCTGTTCGGCCTCACCGGCTGGTCCAAGGGCGAACTCGCACGGTTGGTCAACCGGCAGGCGGCGGCCATGGGCCATCCGCAGCTGTCGACCGACACATCGCGCGTACGCCGTTGGATCGAGACCGGTGAGTCGCCGCGCGATCCCGTGCCGAAGGTGTTGGCCGCGCTGTTCACCGAGCGTCTCGGCCGTGTCGTGACCATCGAGGATCTCGGGTTCGACCGGCGCCGGAAGACGGGAAGAAGACAGACCGGAGACGGCCTCCCGTGGCCGCCGGAACGAACCGCCGCGGTCCTCACCGAATTCACGGGAATGGACCTCATGCTCAACCGACGCGGTCTGGTGGGCGCGGGCGCCGCGCTCGCCACCGGTTCCGTACTCAGCACCGCCATGCACGACTGGCTGCACACCGACCCGGCCCTCGCGGCCGACGCGCCAGTCCTCGACGATCCGCTCGACGCCGACCCCGCCGCCTACGACCAGTACGAGGCGGTACCGGTCGGCTCCCAGGAGATCGAGTCGCTGGAACGCTCGGTCGAGGTGTTCCGCGCCTGGGACGCCTCACGCGGCGGCGGCCTCCAGCGCAAGGCCGTGGTCGGCCAGCTCAACGAGGTGGGCGGCATGCTCTCCTACGCTCATCCCGCGCATCTCCAGCGCCGGTTGTGGGGCGTGGCCGCCAACCTCGCGGTGCTGGCGGGCTGGATGTCGCACGACGTGGGCCTGGAACCCACCGCCCAGAAGTACTTCGTGATCGCCGCACACGCCGCGCGGGAGGGCGGCGACCGGCCCAGGGCCGGTGAGGCGCTGTCCAGGGCCGCCCGCCAGATGGTGCACCTGGGGCGGCCGGACGACGCGCTGGACCTGATGAAGCTCGCCAAGTCCGGTTCCGGCGAGTCCGCGCTGCCGCGCACCCGCGCTATGCTGCGCACCATCGAGGCGTGGGCGCAGGCGTCCATGGGCCGCGGCCAGGCGATGCGGCGGACTCTCGGCGAGGCCGAGGACCTGTTCGTCTCCGACAAGGGCGATGTACCGGCGCCCAGTTGGATGCAGAATTTCGACGAGGCCGACCTGCACGGGATGCAGGCGCTCGCCTTCCGCACCCTGGCCGACCACGACCCGTCGGCCGCGGCCGAGGCGCAACTCCACGCCAAGAAGGCGCTGGTGCTGCGGGGCGGCGGCCACGAGCGGTCGATGATCTTCGACTATCTGTCGCTGGCGTCGGCCTGCTTCATCGCCGACGACCCGGAGGAGGCCGACCGCTACGCCCGGATGGCGCTGCTCACCATCGGGGAGACCTCCTCGCACCGCACCTGGGACCGGCTGCGCGAGATGTACCGGCTCACCGGCCGGTATTCCGGCTACACCAAGATCCAGGATCTGCGCACCGAGATCGAGACGGCACTGCCGAAATCCAAGGGGAAGGGAACCACCGGGAAGACCCGCTCCGTGTAACAGCGGCCGGCCGGCCTGCCGCCGAACGGGTCGGACAGCTCGTACGACAGCACGGATGAGATCCCTGCCGGGCTCTCGAGGGTCTCGAAAAAATAGATCGCGATTCACCCGCGGAGCGCACGCGCGGAATGCCCGTACGGAATGCCGTACGGAATTCGTGCGCGCGACCTGTCCGCGGAACGTGTCCACGGGAAAGGAAGCAGGAAAGAAGGCTCAGGCGATCCTGGCGATCAGCACACAGGCGTCGTCCTCGCGCTCCGGGGTGCCGAACTCCTCGGCGACGATCCGCACGCAGTCCTGTGCGGTCCGGGCGCGGGCGAACAGCGGTGCCATCGCCAGGAGTCGTCCCGAGCCGCTCTCGGTGTCGGTGTCCAGCGCGGAACGGCGCGGCACGAGGCCGTCGGTGTGCAGCACCAGCAGATCACCGGCGGCCAGTTGCTCGTCGGCCTGCCCGTACAGGGCGCCGGAGGTCGCTCCGAGCAGGACGCCCTCGGGGGAATCGAGCACCCGCCCCGCTCCGTCGCGGAACAGCAGCGGGGCGGGGTGGCCCGCCTGGGCCCAGCGCAGCAGCCGGGTCGACGGCTCGTACCGGCAGCACAGGGCGCTGCCGAGCGCGGGCTGCGCCGAGGTGTCGAGCAGTTCGTTGAGCCAGCCCATCAGGGGGCCGGGCTGGAGGCCCGCGACGGCCATGCCGCGCAGCGCGCCCAGCAGCATCGCCATACCGGACGTGGCGGCCACCCCGTGTCCGGTGAGGTCGCCGACCGTGAGTAAGGAGGACCCGTCGGGCAACTGCATCGCGTCGTACCAGTCGCCGCCGATGAGGGCGCTGGTGCCGGACGGCAGATAATGCGCTGCCAGGTCCATCGTGGTGGGCCCCCCGTCCTGCGGGAACCGCAGGGTGCCGCGCCAGGGCGGCAGCACGGCCTCCTGCAGCTCAACCGCCAGCCGACGCTCGGTCTGCGCGATCTGCCGCTGCCGCTGGAGGGAGTCACGGGTCTCCCGGAGCGTGCGCTGGCTGCGCCGCAGGTCGCTGACGTCCCGCAACACCGCCCACATGGACACGGTGTCCCCGTCGGCGCCGAGTACCGGCTCGCCGACCATGTGCACCGTACGCACGGACCCGTCCGCGCGCACGATACGGAATTCGCCGTCGATCGGACGGCCGTCGACCAGGCAGCCGGTCACCATCTCGGTGAGGATCTGCTGGTCCTCGGAGAACAGCCACGAGGGCAGCTCGTCCAGGGTCAGCGGACCGTCGGCGGACTCCCGGCCGAAGATCCGGTACAGCTCGTCCGACCACTGCGCGTCATCGGTGAGCAGGTCCCACTCCGCGCTGCCCGCCCGGCCCAGCGCGCTGACCGCGTCGGGCCCCGGCGGCAGGGACGTCTGCGACGGCAGGTCCACCAGCAGGTCGGCGGTCAGCGGGTCGCCGCTCGGATACCCGGTGTCCAGGCCGTCCCTGAGCTGGCCGAGGTGGGTGTCCACGTCGTCGAGCTGGTGCACGGCCAGATCGCACAGGGCGCGCTGCCAGCGCAACTGGGGGTCCTCGGCGGCGGCGGCGCTCTCGCGCAGCACCGAATCCACCTGGGTCCTGAGGCGACGCGCCTGAGAGATCAGGGCGTCCACCGCACCGGGATCCGGTGGCTGCGCGGAGTTGTGCTCCGCGTGCGTGGGGAACGGCATGACACACTCCGAACGTGTCTGCTGGCAGGCGCTGAACGGCCGTCGCGGACGGAAGGACCGGTAACGACTGTTGCACAGGGAGCGATCGGCCGTAAGGGTTTCCGCGATACCCGATACGGTGGTGCTTCTGGCATATGCCAACAGCCCAGCGGCATAACGCCACCCTCCGCGCCACCCCACCGGCCGTTCCCGCGCCACCCGTTCGACACCCGCCCGCCGCCCGGAAGCGACACGGCACACCCCGAGTCGGTAGGCTTCCGCCGCCCGTCCCCACGGAATCCCCCGTTCCCGTCAGGCATGAAACCGACGACGGCCGGTAAGGATGCCGGGCACCGGTAGCGGAAATCCCGTTGCCATGGAACCCCCCGCACCGGATGCTGACCTCATGTTCGACCCAGACATAGCGCCCAGTGGATCCCTTCTCGGCCTCCTCCAGCGAGGACGCGGAGACGGGCCCCTGCATGCCCTGGCGGCGCCGCGGACGGAAGCCCTCGCCGCTTTGGAGCAGTGCGTGCTGCGCGATCCCCGGCTCGACTGGCGGGTCGAGTCGCGCTCCTTGTATTACGCGCGCCTCTACTCGGACCTGGAGAGCCCGCTCGACGGGATCGAACACCACCTCTTCCACCCGGACGACGTGGTCGCCCCGGACGAGCACCGCTGCGGCCTCGCCCTGTCCGTCCTCGGACACCTCGCCGGATACGGCCGCCGCGACGCGCTGCACCTGCTGCGGCGGTACGCGGCCACCGGCGGCTGCTGGGAATGGGCGCTCGACGAGCTGGCGGTCCGCGACGACGAGGCGGGACTGCGCGCGCTGGGCCCCGCCGTCGTCGCCCGCTTCCCGCACACCCCCGAAGGCGACGCGGAACTGGCCCGCGCCGTCCGCGAGGCATACGAACCCCGCCCGTGGCAGCTCTGGGCCGAAGACGCCTCGCAACCGGCCACCGCGACCCGCGTGGCCAAGGCCGCGGAACAGGTCTCGTTCGACCGCTGGCAGCGCCAGATGCGCTCCGCGGGCCCGACCCCCGGCTGGAGCGTCACCGCCGTCCTCGAATGGGCCCAGCAGGGACTGACCCGCCACCCCCAGGTCGAACGTGACCAGCCCGCCGCCCGCTGCCTGGCCGCCGTCGCGGGCCCCGAGGACCACGCGGAACTGCTGGAAGCGGCCCTGCACGGCCCCTCAGCCGCCCGCGCCGCCGCGCTGCGCCACCTCACCGACCGCTGCGACCCCCGGCGCCTGGACCTGATCGAGACGGCCGCGGTCTCCACCGACGACCTCGTCGTACGCGCCGCCCTCGAATCCCTGGAACGGCTCAGGGACGACGAGGCGATGGCCCGCGCCCGCGTCTGGGCCGCCCGCACCGACCCGCTCGGCTCCGCCGCCGCCCGGCTGCTCGCCCGCCACGG
Source organism: Streptomyces sp. NPDC003300 (assembly GCF_040610915.1). Classification (NCBI taxonomy): domain Bacteria; kingdom Bacillati; phylum Actinomycetota; class Actinomycetes; order Kitasatosporales; family Streptomycetaceae; genus Streptomyces; species Streptomyces sp. NPDC003300. The sequence goes on from NZ_JBEXNE010000018.1 coordinate 141,426, forward strand.
CGGACCGCAGGACGCCGAGCACGTGCTGGGCGCGCTGCGCAGGACCGTACAGACCGGCGGCGCGGACGCCGAAGGGCTCGACGCGCTCGTCGAGGGAGTCGGCCGGCTCTCCGCCTGCCTGGCCGCACCCGTCCTGCGGCACATCTACCGGGAGACGTCGTCCTCCCAGCTCCGCGGCACCGCCGCCGTCGCGCTCGCCGTCACCGACCCCGGTTTCGCCGCCGGTTTCGCCGTCGAGTGCCTCTGGGACTGCGAGGAGAGCACCCGCGAGCTGGCCGCGCACCGCGCGACGTCCGGTGACGTGAGGGTCCTGGCGCAGCTGCGCAGGCTGGCCGCGGACCCCGCGGAAGAGGCCGAAGTGCAGACCGCCGTACGCGGCCGGCTCAGTTCCGGCGGTACGTCCAGGTAGGCGGCCGGCCCGCGGGCGGACCACGGAGAACCCGGCGCGGGTCTCAGGGCATGTCCGGCGGATCACGAACGGCCCCTTCGGCACCCGGACCGCCCATGATCCGCCGGGCGGGCCCTAACGCTCATGGGGCGTTCCACTTCGGGAAAGATCCACGTGGCCCTGACAACGCTCAATGCGGCGACAACCACGGTATGCGTGTCGCCATCGTCACAGAGTCCTTCCCACCCGACGTCAACGGAGTGGCCCACTGCGCCCTGCGCACGGCCGAACACCTCGCCCGGCGCGGCCACGAACCGCTCGTGGTCGCGCCCGCGGGCCCGGCCGACCAGGACCCCGGTCCCGACCCCTGTCCCGTCATCCGCGTCCCCTCCCTCCCCCTGCCCGGCTACCCGCAGGTGCGGGTCGCGCTGCCGGGCCGCCGTACCGCCGCCGCCATCGCCGCGCACCGGACGGAGCTGGTCCACCTGGCCAGTCCCTTCGTGCTCGGCGCGCGCGGCCTGGCCGCCGCCACTCGGTTGCGTATCCCTGCCGTCGCCGTCTACCAGACCGACCTCGCCGGATACGCCAGGACGTATCTGAACGCGGGCGAGTCCGCCGCCTGGCGCCGGATCCGCGCGGTGCACTCCGCCGCTGCCCGCACCCTGGCCCCCTCCTCCGCGTCCGTCAGCGCGCTGGCGGAACAGGGCGTGCCGCGCGTCCACTTGTGGCCGCGCGGCGTCGACTCCGACCGCTTCCACCCCGCGCGCCGCGACGGGGCGCTGCGCCGCGAACTGGCCCCGAACGGCGAGCTGATCGTCGGATACGTCGGCAGGCTCGCGCCGGAGAAGCACGTCGAACTGCTCGCCGGGCTCTGCGAACTGCCCGGTGTGCGCGTGGTCGTCGTCGGCGACGGCCCCAGCGCGCCGAGCCTGCGCACCGCCCTGCCGGGCGCGGTCTTCATGGGCCGCAGGACCGGCACCGAACTCGCCCGCATCCACGCCTCCTTCGACGTCTTCTGCCACACAGGACCGTTCGAGACCTTCTGCCAGACCGTGCAGGAGGCGATGGCCAGTGGAGTCCCCGTCGTCGCCCCGGCGGCCGGCGGCCCCCTCGACCTCGTCCAGCACGGCCGCACCGGCCTGCTGGTGCCGCCGCTCGACCCGGCGGCCGTCCGCTCGGCCGTCCAGTTCCTGCTCGGCGACGACGGGCTGCGCGAGCGCTACGGGAGCGCGGCTCGCACAGCGGTCGCCGACCGTACGTGGGAGGCCGTCGGCGACCAACTCCTCGGCCACTACGACCAGGTGCTCGGCGAGCGCGAGGCGGCAGCGGCATGACCACCGACATGAGCGGCGGCGTCAACGGCGACGGTATGAGCGGCGCGGGCGACCGCATGACCACCGGTACGCGAACGGCCGGTACGGCGAGCGGCGCGCGAACCGGCGCCGTCACGGACTTCGGCACCGACCCCACCGACGGCAGGGACGACGTCATGTACGGCCAGGACGACCTCGCGTCACCCGACGGCGGCGCCCGCACCGCCCCGCACCCCCTCGACCGCGACCCCGAGTCGGCCCTGCGCATCGTGCGGCTCGCCAACTTCGTCACGCCCGTCTCCGGCGGCCTGCGCACCGCGCTGCGCCACCTCGGCGAGGGCTACGCGGCGGCGGGCCACGAACCCGTCCTGATCGTCCCCGGCGCCACCGCCTCCGACGAACTCACCCCGCAGGGGCGGGTGATCACCCTGCCGGGCCCTGAGATCCCCGGCACCGGCGGCTACCGCGTACTCGCCCGCCGCGCCCCCGTGGCGGCCGTACTCGCCTCGCTCGCCCCCGACCGGATCGAGGTCTCCGACCGCACCACCCTGCGCTGGACGGGGGAGTGGGCCAGGCGGCACCGCGTGCCCTCCCTGATGGTGTCCCACGAGAGCGCCGACGGTGTGCTCGGCACCTGGGGCCTGCCCTCGGGCCCCGCCCGCCGCGCCGCCGACGCCCTCAACCGCCGTACCGCGCTGGCCTACACGCGTGTGGTGTGCACCACGGCCTGGGCCGCCGCCGAATTCGAGCGGATCGGCGCCCGCAACGTCGTACGCGCCCCGCTCGGCGTCGACCTCGAAGGCTGCCACCCCGGTGCCCGGAACCCGCGGCTGCGCGAGACGCACGGGCACGGCGCCGCCGTCCTGCTCGTGCTCTGCTCGCGGCTCTCGCCCGAGAAGCGGCCGGGCATGGCGCTGGAGACCCTGGCCCACCTGCGCGGCTCCGGCGTCGACGCGGCGCTGGTGGTCGCGGGCGAGGGACCCCTGCGGCCCCGGCTCACCGCCCAGGCCAGGGCCGCCCGGCTGCCGGTCACCTTCCTCGGCCATGTGCCGCGGCGCGCCGACCTCGCCGCACTGCTCGCCACCGCCGACGTGGCACTGGCACCGGGACCCGTCGAGACCTTCGGTCTGGCCGCCCTCGAAGCCCTCGCGTGCGGCACCCCCGTGGTGGCCAGCTCCCGCTCCGCGCTGCCCACCCTCATCGGACCGGCGGGCGGCTGCGCCGACACACCCGCCGAGTACGCCGCCGCCGTACAGCGAATCCTCGCCGCGCCCGAGGAGGGCCGCCGCGCCATGGCCCGCACCCGCGCCGAGCTGTACACCTGGCCCGCCGCCGTCAACGCCTTCCTCACCGCGCACCGGGCCGCCGTCGGCGCCGCCGCACCGTCCGCGCGCCGCCGGACCGCACCGGAGTCCGACGGGGTCAGGCCGTGACCGGCGCCGTGCGCTTCGCCGTACTCGGCGACTCGCTCAGCGAAGGCGTCGGCGACCCGCTGCCCGACGGCGGGTGGCGCGGCTGGGCGGCGCTGCTCGCCGACGGGCTCGCGGCGGCCCCGTACGACGCCCGGACGCTCAACCTCGCCCGGAGCGGGGCCCGTTCGGGCGACGTGGCGGGTCCGCAGCTCGAAGCGGCGCTGCGGCACCGGCCGGACCTCGCGTCCGTGCTGGTCGGCGGGAACGACACGCTGCGCGGCGGCTTCGACATCCAGGCGGTGGCCGCCGAACTGCACGTCGTGATGGGCGCGTTGCGCGCCGAGGGCTGCGACGTGCTCACCGCGTGCCTGCCGGACCCCGGAACCGTGCTCGGGCTGCCGTGGCCGCTGGCCCGGCCGCTGGGCCGCAGGATGCGCGCGCTCAACGACACCGTGCACGCCCTGTCCGCGCACCACGGCGCGCACCACCTCCACGCCGCGGAGCGCCACTGGGCGACCATGCCGGGAGCGCTGAGCGCCGACCGGCTGCACCCCAGCGAGACCGGACACCGGCTGCTCGCCCGCGACTTCCACGCCCTGCTCACCGCCGCGGGCCTCGCCCAGGGGCCCGCGCCCCGCCCCGAGCCGGACGGCGCGCCGCCTGGCCGCCGGGCCGCCGCGTGGTGGATGGCCACCCGCGGCACCCGGTGGATCGCCGACCGCTGCACCGACCTGCTGCCCGACCTGATCCGGCTGGCGGGCGCCGAACTGCGCCACCACCGGCAGGGCGGCACAGCGGTGTTGGAGGAGGACGCGCGGCGCGCCACGGTCGCGGCGCTCGCCGCGCTCAAGGTCCCGCCGGGCCCGGCGGCGCGGCCGTATACCCCGCCGCGCCCACCGGCGCCGGGTCAGCGCGTGCTGAGCGGCACGAAGCGGACCGGCGTCCCCGGCGGTGACTGGGCGGCGGCCGGCAGCGAACCCTCGGGGACCACGCCGATGACCGGATAGCCGCCGGTGGTCGGATGGTCGGCGAGAAAGACCACAGGACAGCCGTCCGGAGGCACCTGCACAGCGCCGAGCACCATGCCCTCACTGGGCAGTTCACCGCCGCGGGCCCGGCGCAGCGCCGGGCCCCGCGTGCGCAGCCCGATCCGGTTGGACGCGGGTGAGACGGTGTAACCGCCGCCGAACAACGTACGGAAGGCGTCCGGCGCGAACCAGTCGTCACGCGGCCCGCGCGCCAACGGAAGGACCAACTCGGCTCCGGGACCGGGCAGTGCCACCACATCGCCCTCGCCGAAGAGACTGACGAAGTCTCCATCAGAGCTCACGTCGGAGCCCCTGATGACGTCCCCGGACCGGCCGCCGACAGGCAGCACGTCACCCCTCGCGAGCGGCGCGGGACCGAGCCCCGACAGCAGGTCCGTCGACCTGCTGCCCAGCACCGGCCGTACGGCCACACCGCCGGACACCGCCAGATAGCTGCGCAGCCCCGGCTCCGCCCGCCCCACGTCGAGCACCGCCCCGCCCGGCACCCGTACCGGCGCGCCCCACGCCGCGGGACGCCCGTCGACCCGCACCGCGCACGGCGCACCCGTCACCGCCACCAGCACCGCGTGCGAGGCCCGCAGCGCGCAGCCGTCGACCGTCGTCTCCAGACCGGCGGCCTCCGCCGGATTGCCGACCAGCCGGTTCGCCGCCCGCAGCGCCGGACCGTCCAGCGCGCCGGACCGCGGCACCCCCAGATGCGCGTGGCCCGGCCGCCCGAGGTCCTGCACGGTGGTGAGCGCCCCCGCCCGTACGACGGCCAACTCGGCCTGCCCTGCCGCCGTTTCCCTCACCCCCGCACCTCCGTGAACCGCACCTCGGTGCCGGGGCTCAGCAGCGCCGCGGGCTCCCGCTCGGGGTCCCAGAGCACGGCGTCCGTCGTGCCGACCAGTTGCCAACCGCCGGGCGAGGAGCGCGGATACACCCCCGCGTACGGTCCGGCCAGCGCGACGGAGCCGGGCGGTACGGCGGTACGGGGCTCGGCCCGGCGCGGTACGCGCAGGTGCTCGGGCAGTCCGGTCAGATAGCCGAAGCCGGGCGCGAAGCCGCAGAAGGCCACACGGAAGGGCGTCGAGGTCACAGTCCCTGCCACCTCCTCGGGGGAGACCCGCCACAGCCCGGCCACCTCCGCGAGGTCGGGCCCGTCGAAGCGCACCGCGATCTCCACGGCCGCGCCCCTCCCGCGCGGCACCGCGGGCACGTCCCACGCGGCCACCTCGGCGGCGAAGGCCCGCGGATCGGCGAGCCCGCACACCAGCACGGTACGGGCGGCCGGCACGATCTCCGTCACCCCGGCCAGTTCCCCGGCCGCCCGCCTGCGCAGCAACTCGGCGTGCAGCGCCTCCGTCTCCTCGCCGGTCGCGGACTCCACCAGTACGGCGTCCGCCCCGGCGCGCAGCACCCGCGGCCCCGTGCCCGCCCCGGAACCCGCCCCGGAACCCGGCCCGGAACCCGCCCGGCTCACGCGAAGGCCGCGATCCGCAGACCCGACGCCTCCAGCGACTCCCGGACGCGGGCCGCCAGCCGGGCCGCGCCCGGTGTGTCGCCGTGCACGCACAAGGACCGCGCCGCGACCGGCACCCTCTCGCCGGTGACTGCCGTCACCCGCCCGTCGCGGGCGATGCCCACCGCGCGGGCCACCACCTCGTCCTCCGACTCCAGGACCGCGCCCGGCTCGCGGCGCGGGACCAGCGTGCCGCCCGAGGTGTAGGCGCGGTCGGCGAACGCCTCGTGGACCGTGGGCAGCCCTTCGCGGGCCGCCGCGAGCAGCAACTGCGAGCCGGGCAGGCCGAGTACGGGCAGTTCCCCCGCGAGCCGCACGCCCGCGACGACGGCCACCGCCTGCTCGGCGTCGTGCACCGCCCGGTTGTAGAGGGCGCCGTGCGGCTTGACGTACGCCACCGTGGTGCCCGCCGCGCGGGCGAAGACCTCCAACGCGCCGATCTGATAGGCGACTTCGGCGGCCAGTTCCTCCGGAGGCACGTCCATCGAGCGCCGGCCGAAACCGGCGAGGTCGCGGTAGGAGACCTGCGCGCCGATCCGTACGCCCCGCTCCGCCGCCAGTTCGCACACCCGCCACATCGTCGACGGGTCGCCCGCGTGGAAGCCGCACGCGACATTCGCGCTGGTGACGACGGACAGCAGCGCCTCGTCGTCGGTCAGCCGCCAGCGGCCGAAGCCCTCGCCGAGGTCGGCGTTGAGATCGATGACCGCGCCGGGGTCGGTGTCGGGTGCCGTGCCGGGAGGTGTCCGAGGAGCCGTGCCGGGTGCCGCCCCGGTGACCGCGTCCGCCATGATGATCAGCCCGTCCTCGTATCCTCGTATCCGCCTACGAACGGCGCCGAAGGTGCTCCGCGCGCCGCCCGCGAGTCTTCCGTGCCCGTGCCGTACCTGTCGCGGGACCGATCATGGCACTCCCGCGGGCCGACGCGCCGGGTGCCCGCCCCGTGGCGATCCGTGCCGTTTCGTTCGTTGTCGGTGCCACCGCCTAATGTGTGGGGCGTGACCACCACGATCCCGTACTCGCTGCCGGGCGCCGCCCGGCCCGCCCCGGGCCCGGCCGCCGACGAGGGCCTGGCCCGCAGGCTCAAGGCGCTCGCCTGCACGGCGCCGCTGCACGACCTCGACACCCGCAAGGCCAACCTCGCGGGCGAGTACTCGGTGTACGCGATGGCGGAGATCGCGCTGGCCGCGATCGACCTGGTCACGCTCAACATGGACTTCGACACCGGCGCGGACCACGACCAGATAGTGGCCAGACTCCTGCCCCGCGTCGCCGCGCAGGCCCCCGTCCGCGGCCAGGCCGAGCACGAGCGCGTCGCCCGCTGGGTGCTGGAGAATCTGATCAACGTCGGCAGCGCCGACCGCGGATTCCGCGCCGTCTACGGCACGTTCGGCGCCGACGGCGGATATGTGCGGCGGGACTACGACTTCAAGCTGATCGAGGAAGTGCCGGGCCCCGGCGGCAGCGTCTACCTGCGCACCACCGACGAGGCGGTCAACGTCCTGGTCGGCGCGCTCGACACCGACGTCACCAGCGCGCAGATCGCCGCCGAGGTCAAGCTGGAGGTGCTGATCAGCCGCGGCAGGCTCGCCGACGCCCAACTCGCCGCGGAACAGGCCAGGTACCGCACCGTGCAGTACGCGGAGACGCTGCGCCGCACCCTGGAGGCCACCCGGCGCAACGTCCGGGCGGTCGACTGGCTGCGGACCGTCCCCGACATGATCGCCGAGGCCCTCGACCACGTCGCCGACCGCTACCGGCACGAGAACGCGATCCTCACCAACATCCGCAAGGCGCGCGACGAGGCGGAGGAGCCGGAGCACAAGCGCCGCGCCGCCGAACTGGTCGACATCGTCAAGGACTGCATCCGGCGCCACACCCAGCTCCAGTCCAGGCTGCTGGAGGCCGGACCGCTGTTCCGCGCCGAGCAGGACCGGCAGGCGTTCGCCGCGCCCCCCGCGCGCGCCGGACTCGACCTGTACGGGCAGCTCGTCGCGCCCCTGCTGCCGATCCCGGTCGAGCGCGCGTCGCGGGTCACCGACGCGTTCTTCGCCCGCGGCGCGGGCCTGCGCACCCCGTCCGCCGTACGCGTCACCGACCTGGTCGAACTGCTGCTCACCCCGCCGCTGGAGCGGGAGCACCTGGGCGCGGAGATGCCGGAGCCCGACCTGGTCGCCACCCCGGACGACAGCCGGTTCAGCGAGGAACAGCTCGAATCCGCGCTCGATCTGCTCGACCTGCCGCACGACGCGCCGCGCCGCCTGTCGGGGCTCCTGGCCGACGCCCGCCGCCGCGACCCCGAACTGCCCTATCTGCTGGCCCTGCTGGCGATCCACGCCGCCTCCCCGCCGGTCGGCACCGCCTACCGCCAGGGCGAACAGCGCCTGCTCTTCGCGGTGGACGACGGCACGCCGCTGGACGACCACGAATTCGGCGGCGCCGACCTCATCGTCGGCACCGCGCGACTGGACGCGGCGGCGATGACGGCCGCGCGCGCGGAGCCCGCGTGAGGCCCGGCACGGCGCCCGCCCGCCGTTTCCGACCCGGCGGCGGGCGACCACGTACGGCGGACGCGACGGTGCCGACCGGCGTCATCGCCTGGACCGAGGAGAGCGAGAAGTGAGCGAGTACCGGGAGACGGCGGCGGACACGCCCGAGGCCGCGGCGTACGAGGCCGGGAGCACCGGACCGGCGCGCACCGGGGGAGTGACGCCCGGCGACGCGGCGGACGCCGCCCGCCTCGTGGGCTTCGGGCTCCAGCCCAAGCTGCTGCCCGCCCGCGACGCGGAGTACGCGGAACTGATCCGCCGCCACCGCGAGGACCCCGCCTTCGCGCGCCTGGCCGACGCGGTCGCGGCCGGACTCGGCCTGATCGTGCTGGAGGTCTCGCCCCGCGCCGGAATGGCCCTGGCGGCGGGCGAGGACTCGGTGTTCGCCGTCCGGATGGGCGACTACGCCCGCCGCGCCGCCTCCGACTCCGGTGACCGCTTCCTGCACGGCCTGGCCCACCTCGCGGCGGCGGCGCTCGCCTTCCCGCGCCCCGAGGACCTCGCCGACGACGGCTACATCGGCCGGATCACCGTCAACGGCATCGACGCCTTCATCCGCCAGGCCTGCCGCCGCCTGGAGGAACAGGCCGACGAGACCGGTGAGAACACCGACCCGGCCAGCGACGCACCGGGACTGGAAGCCGCATGGCGGGTCTACACCCGGCGCAGCGCGACCGGCGCCACCAAGGACGCCCGCAGGCTGGCCAGTTCCACCACCGGCATCATCGGCAAGGCCGTCGCCTTCCTCGTCGACTCCGGCTTCCTCCAGCGCACCGGGGACGAGTCGGGCGGCACCTACCGCACCACCGCCCGCTACCAGTTGCAGGTCCGCGACATGGCGGGCAGCGCCGCCATGGCCGAACTGCTCGACCTCGGCATCGTCCCGGTCGGCGACGGCAGCGCCAGCCTCGTCCCGGCCGCCGCCGACGACAGCGGCCTCGACCTGGCCGCGGACGCCGGTCTGCCGTTCCACGCCCACACCTGACCGGGGCCCGCCTCCCACCCGCCACCGCCACCGCCTCCCACCCGCCCCGCCTCCCACTCGCCCCCGACCCCCCCACTCGCCCCCGACCTCCAGTCCACTTCCGACCTGAACCACGAGCCACGAGAGTCCGCCGCATGTACGAGCTTTCCCGACTCCGCCTCTACTCCATCGGGCCCGCGGGCGCGCGCTACGCCGACACCGTCCTGGACCTGCGGGGCGTCGGCGAGCCGGTGCCGCAACCCGCCCCCGCGCAGGGCGAGTTCTTCGCCGACGAGCCCGCAGGACCGCCGCGCCGCCCGGCGCCCGCGGGCGTGCTCTTCCTGGAGAACGGCGGCGGCAAGTCGGTCCTGCTCAAGCTGATCTTCTCGGTGATGCTGCCCGGCCACCGCAACACCCTGGGCGGCGCCAGCTCCGGCGTCCTGCGGAAATTCCTGCTGGCCGAGGACTGCGGCCACGTCGCCCTGGAGTGGCAGCACACCGTCACAGGCGAGCTGGTCGTGGTCGGCAAGGTCAGCGAGTGGCGAGGCCGCCAGGTCTCCACCGACCCGCGGAAATTCGCCGAGGCGTGGTATTCGTTCCGGCCGGGACCCGGCCTCAGCCTGGACTCGCTGCCGGTCGCCGAGGCCGCCAGCGTACGGCCGCCGGTCGAGGGCATGTCCGGCGCACGCGGCAGGCGCCGCACCATGAAGGGCTTCCGGGACGCGGTCACCGAGGCTGGCAAGGCGTACCCGCACCTGGAAGTGGTGTGGGAGGAGATCCACGACCGGTGGAACGAACACCTCGGCGACCTCGGCCTGGACCCCGAACTCTTCCGCTACCAGCGGGAGATGAACGCCGACGAGGGCGAGGCGGCGGGCCTGTTCGCCGTCAAGAAGGACTCCGACTTCACCGACCTCCTGCTGCGCGCCGTCACCGACACTCGTGACACCGACGGCCTCGCCGACCTCGTGCACGGCTTCGCCAACAAGCTCGGCCGCCGCGCGGAACTCACCGCGGAACGCGACTTCACCGCGGGCTCGCTCGACCTGCTGGAGCGGATCGTCGAGGCCGCCGCCACCCGCGACCAGGCCCGCGGCGTCCACGCCCAGTCCGAACGCCGCACCCGCGCCCTCGCCCGTCGCCTGTCCGCCCGCGCCCAGCAGGAGCGCGGCAGGACCGCCGAACTGGCCGAGCACATGGCGCGCGCCGCGCACAGCGTCACCGACGCCGACCAGGCCCGCGGCGGCAGCGCCCTGATCGCCGCCGAACTTGCCTACCGGCACGCCTCGTTGGCGCTGGCCGCCGCGGACAAGAGCGCCGCGGGACTCCGCCGCGAGCTGGGCGACGCCCGTACGCTGCACGCCGCCTGGCAGGCGGCCGAGACCGTACTGCGGCAGCGCGCCGCGGGCGACCGGCTGACCCGCGTCACCGCCGCGATCCGCGAGGCCGAACGCGACGCGGCCCCGGCACTGGCCGCCCGCACCCGCGCCGCCGCCGATCTCGTACGCGCCCTGCACGCCGCCGCCGCACGCGCCGAGCAGCAGGCCGACGCCGAGGAGGAGCGGTCCGCCGCGCTCCAGGCGGAGTCCGAGGCCGCGCACCGCGACGCGACCGCCGCCGCCACCGAGGCGCAGCGCGCCCGCAGCGAGAGCGGACACCTCGGACAGCGGCTCGCCGAGGTCGAGCAGGAGACCGCCGAGGCGGTCAGCGCGGGCTGGCTCGACGACACCGCACCCGACGCCGACCCGGCCCGCGCGGCCCTCGCCGCCTCCGACGCGGAACAGACCGCGGCGGCCCTGGCCCGCTCCGCCACCGACACCGCCCACAGCGCCGCCGCCCGCGCCCGCGAGGCCGCCTCCGCCGAGGCCCGCGCCGACCTGGCCGCCGCCCGCGCCGCCGACGCCCTCACCACCGCGGAAGCCGCCAGAACCGCCGCGACCGTGGCGGCCACCGCGCTCGCCGCCGACCCCCGCCTGGCCGCCCTGCTGAGCGTGCCGGGCCCGCGCGACGGCACGGATTCCGCGGCGGGCCAGGACGCCGGACACCCGAGCGGCGCCCGCTCCGGCAGAACCTCCGACGCCTCGGCCGGTGACAGCGCGACCGGGCCGCACGGCGGTACGGGCCGTGACGCCCGGGACGGCTCGGCAGGACGGCACGGCGGTACGGGCTCGGGCGCCGCGGGTACGGTCGCGGGCCCCACCGGCCAGGGCTCGGGAGCCTCCGACCGGGACGGCGCCGGCGCGTCGCCCCTCCGCCCCGCCGCCGCGCGCCCGTCCGCGGACGGCCCCCTCACCGCCGCGGAGCTCGACGGCTTCGCCGAGCCGCTGCGGGAACTGCTGGACAGCGCCGTCGCCTCCGCCGAGCGCAAACTCTTCGAGCTGCGGACCGCGGCGGCCGACGACGCGCGCATCCTCGCCGCGCTCGGCGACGGCGGCCTGCTGCCGCCGGGCCCCGACGTCCTGGCGACCGTCGAATTCCTGGGGGAGCACGGCATTCCGGCGCTGCCCGGCTGGCGCTACCTCGCACAGGCCGTGGACCCGGTGGACCACGCGGTCGTGCTGGCCTCCCGCCCCGAGCTGGTCGACGGCGTCGTGGTCACGGAACCCGGCTCGTACCAGCGGGCCAGGGACGTGCTGGCGCAGGCCGCGCTGCTGCCGCGCTCGACGGTCGCGGTCGGCACCGCGGCGGCGCTGCTCGCGCCGCCGCCCGCGACGGCGGCGGGCAGCGCGGACCAGGACGTGTTCCTGGTCCCGCCGAACCCGGCGATGCACGACGAACTGGCCGCCGACGGCGAACGCCAGGAGCTGCGGGCCCGCGCCACCGCCCGCGAGGAGGACATCAGGACGCTCGCGGCCCGGCTCGCGCACGACCGGACGCTGTCGGCCCGCCTCGCCTCGTGGCGCGCCTCCTGCCCGCCGGACCGCCTCGCCGAGCTGGAGGCGGAGGTCACCGCCGCGCGGCAGAGCGCGGAGCAGGCCCGCGCGGAGCTGGCCGCGCTGCGCGCCGAACGCGCGGAGGCCGAGGCCGCCGCCGCCGAGAGCGCGCGGGACAACGACGCCCGCCGCGCCGCCGCCGAGCAGGCCCGGCGCCGCGCCGACGCGCTCGCCGGTCTCGCCCACCGGCTCCGCGAGCGCGCCAACTGGCAGCGCAGGGCACGGGAGTTGGCCGCCGACGCGGCCGAGGCGGAGACCCGCGCCGAGACCTGCCTGGCGCAGGCCCGCGCCGCGGACGAGGACCGCCGCGCCGCCCAGCGCGCCTCCGACGACGCCCGACGCACCGCACGCGTCCTGCGCGCCGAGCGGTCCGAGATCGCCGGAGCCCCCGACGAGAGCGCGCAGGACCGGGCGCAGGCCCCCGCGGCCACCGAGTCGCTGCCCGCGCTCCGCGAGGCGTACCACTCGGCCTCCCAGGTGTACGAGAAGGTCGGTGTCGGCGCCGACCTGCGCGCCGAGCAGGCCCGCGCGGAGAGCACCGAGAACGCGGCCCTGGTCGAACTGGACCGGCTCACCAACAAGGTCCGCAGCCGCGCCGCCCAGTTGCTCGAAGGCCCGGACGGCGCCGACGGCCCCTCCCGGCAGGCCGCGGCGGCCCGCGCGGAACAGCTCGTACAGACCCTGGAGTCGCGCGCCTCCACCGCCAGCGAGCAGTTGGGGCGGCTGCGCGGCGAGGCGGAACGGCTCGCGCCCGCGGACGGCGACCGGCACACCGACCTGCCCGACGGACTGCTGCCGCGCGACGCCGAGCACGCGCAGGAGCTGCTGCGCGCCGCCAACGCCGAACTGGCCTCCCGCACCGACGCGTTGGAGCAGGCGAGGGCCGCCCACACCGACATGGTCCACGCCCACCGCGCCGCCGAGGACGCGGCGGGCGGCTTCGACGAGATCGCCGCGATGCTGCGCGACCTGCTGCGGGACAACGCGCCGGGACAGCAGGACGAGGACGAGCCGGAGCCGTACCCCGGCAGCACCGAGGAGGCCCGGCAGGCCGCGGCGGAGGCCCGGCGCGGTCTGCGCGGCTGCGCGGCCGACCTGTCCACCGCGGAGACCCAGCTCCGCGAAGCCTCCGACGTCCTGGTCCGGCACGCCAACGCGGTGCGCTACGAGCAGGTCAGGACGCCCGCGCGCCAGCAGATCAGGGAACTGCCCGCCGCCGCGCTGCCCGAGCACGCCGCGGCCTGGGCGACCGCCTTCGCCCCGCGGCTGCGCGTGCTGACCGACGAGCTCACCCAGCTGGAGCGCAACCGCGACAGCATCGTGGACCGGCTGCGCGGCCTGGTCGAGTCCTCGCTCGCCACCCTGCGCTCGGCGCAGCGCCTGTCACGGCTGCCGGAAGGGCTCGGCGAATGGTCGGGCCAGGAGTTCCTGCGGATCCGCTTCGAGGACCCGGACCAGTCCGTTCTCACCGAACGCCTCGGCGAGGTCATCGACGAGGCCACCAGGGCCGCCGTACGCAAGAATTCGGACCTGCGGCGGGACGGGATGTCCCTGCTGCTGCGCGGCGTCGGGTCCGCGCTCGAACCGCGCGGCATCGCCGTGGAGATCCTCAAACCGGACGCCGTGCTGCGCGCCGAGCGGGTGCCGGTCGGACAGATGGGCGACGTGTTCTCCGGCGGGCAGCTCCTCACCGCCGCCATCGCCCTCTACTGCACGATGGCCGCGCTGCGCAGCAACGACCGGGGCCGGGACAAGCAGCGGCACGCGGGCACCTTGTTCCTCGACAATCCCATCGGTCGCGCCAACGCCACCTATCTCCTGGAATTGCAGCGCGCGGTGGCCGACGCCTTGGGCGTACAGCTCATTTACACCACGGGACTGTTCGACACCACGGCACTCGCCGAATTCCCGCTGGTGGTCAGGCTCCGCAATGACGCGGATCTGCGGGCGGGCCTGAAATACATCAGCGTCGAGGAGCACCTGCGGCCGGGACTTCCGGTCCCCGACCCGCAGGGCGAGCAGGTGCACGGCGAGATCACCGCCACCCGGATGTACCGACGGCCGCCCGAGCCGGAGCGGGACGGGGGAGACGGGGAATCGGACGTGCCCGTTTCCGGGTCCGCGCGCGCCGCCGTGCCCGGACCGGGCAGGGAACTCCAGCCGGACAGAGGCTAGTCCGGACCGCCGCCGACGGTGGCCGCCGCTGCTACCGGCCGCCGCTGGTAATGACCGCGATCAGCTCCCGGACCGTCGCCCGACCACCAGGTACCGACGGCAGACCGCGAGCGGCCGGAGTCAGACCCCGAGGTGCCAGGGCAGATGGCGCGGTATGTGCACCCGCCGCGTCGGCCTGCCGCGCGCGGCCGACCGCGCCGCACGGTGCCTTCTGCGCCGCTCCCTGCGCAGGGCACGGGCCGCGCTGCTCGGGCTGGAGAGCACCCCGTTGCGCTGGTTCCACACCTGTCGCGTCACCCACACGTCCAACACCGCCCACGTGGCGACGACGCTGGTGAAGACGGCGGAGATCAGCGCGGGCGCCGACAGCCAGGAGTGTCCGGCGGCCAGCAGTACGGCCATCACCGCGAGGATCAGCGCGACGGCCACGATCAGCACCGCCCGCACCGCCGCCGCTCGTACCGGATCGGGCATTCGGGGAGTGCCGACCGGGTCCTCGGTCCACACCCGCCCTTGTTCGAAGTCCATACAAGGTGCCTGCCCCGAATCTTCACGATGCATTCCGGGGTACGTATCCGGCCAGACCTGCCCAACCCTACGCACTGGCTTTCGAGTTACCGCATCGGCAGTAGTAGGCTCACGCCGTTTAAACGCGACAGACGATCCCCATACCGGGGAAGACGTTGGGGAGGCCATGCGCTTTCGCGGTACGACGATCCGCCGGAAGATCGTGGCGCTGCTGCTGATCCCACTGGTGTCCCTCACCCTCATCTGGGCCTTCGCCGCCACCATCACCGGGCGCGAGGTGTTCGGACGGCCGGACATCCAGCGAATAGTCGACAATGTCGGCTATCCCGCCGACGACGCGGTTCGGAACCTTCAGCAGGAGCGCAGGGTCGCTCTGGTCTTTCTGGCCAACACCCGTGACTCCGAGGCGCGGATCGCCTACGACAAGCAGGAACACGCCACCGACGCGTCCATCGCCAAGATGCGGACGACCATCGACGCGTCCGGCGTCCGCGACGACCTCAACGCGCGGTCCCGCGACCGCCTCGACGACCTCCTCAACACCGTCGAGGGCCTCACCTCGCTCCGCCAGCGGATCGACAACCAGCGGATCACCCGCGACGACGCCTACCAGGCGTACAACTCGCTGGTCGATCCCACCTTCGACCTCTTCGAGGAGTACCTCCCGCTCAGCGACGTCACGCTGGACAGCCAGCGGCGCGCGGTGATCGGCCTCTACCGGGCGCAGGAGGAGGTCAGCCGCGAGGACGCGCTGATGGCCGCCGCGATCAGCACCGGCCACACCAGCAAGGACGAACTGCGCTCCTTCACCTTCGCGGTCGCCGAGCAGCGCAACTACTACGCGGTCGACCTCAAGACCCTCACCGACGAGGCGCGCGCGCCCTTCGACACGTACTGGCAGAGCGCCAGCGGCAAGGCGCTGCGGGCCGCCGAGAACGCGATCATCGTCGCGGGCGTGGAGGAGGCGCCGGTCGTGGCCGCCCAGAAGGCGTGGCCCGCGACCGCCGCCACCGTGATGACCGACCTCGGCAAGCTCGACGGCGAGGCCATCGCGAAGTTCAGCAAGCAGGCCAGGCCGCTGTCCACCACGCTGGTCGTCGAAGCCGCCGTCATCGGTGTCCTCGGTCTGGTCGCGGTGATCGCCTCGCTGATCGTGTCGGTACGGATCGGCCGCAGCCTGATCCGCGACCTGTCCGGGCTGCGCCGCGAGGCCCAGGAGGTCTCCGGCACCCGGCTGCCCCGCGTCATGCGGCGGCTGGCAGCGGGCGAACAGGTCGACGTCGAGACCGAGGTGCCGCGCCTCCAGTACTCCGACGACGAGATCGGACAGGTCGGCAAGGCGCTCAACACCCTCCAGCGGGCCGCCGTCGAGGCCGCCGTCCGCCAGGCCGACATGCGCAAGGGCGTCTCCGAGGTCTTCGTCAACCTCGCCCGCCGCAGCCAGGTCCTGCTGCACCGCCAGCTCACCTTGCTGGACGCGATGGAGCGCCGCACCGAGAACGCCGAGGAACTGGCCGACCTCTTCCGCCTCGACCACATGACCACCCGCATGCGGCGGCACGCCGAGGGCCTGGTCATCCTCTCCGGTGTCGCCCCCTCCCGGCAGTGGCGCAAGCCCGTCCAGCTCATGGACGTGGTCCGCGCCGCCGTCGCCGAGGTCGAGGACTACGAGCGGATCGAGGTACGGCGTCTGCCCCGGCTGGCCGTCACCGGCTCCGCGGTCGGCGACCTCACCCACCTGCTCGCCGAACTCATCGAGAACGCCGCCGTGTTCTCGCCGCCGCACACCGCGGTACGGCTGCACGGCGAGCCGGTCGCCAACGGCTTCGTGCTGGAGATCGACGACCGCGGCCTCGGCCTGACGCCCGACGCGCTGCTGGAGTCCAACCTCCGGCTGGCCGAGACCCCGGAATTCGAACTGTCGGACACCGACCGGCTCGGCCTGTTCGTGGTCAGCCGCCTCGCGCAGCGCCAGGGCGTCAGGGTCTCGCTGCGGCAGTCCCCGTACGGCGGCACCACCGCCGTCGTCCTCATCCCGGCGAATCTGCTCACCGAGACCGGCGACGACACCGGCGCGACCAAGATCGGCGACCTCACCGAGTCCCGCCCGGCGCGGGTGCCCTCCGACACCGAGCACACCTTCCGGCAGTGGGGCCTGGACGGCATCGGCGGCGAGACGCAGAAGGAGCACGAGGCGCACCCGGCGGACGAACCCGTCGGCGCGCCGGTCGGCGAGGCGGGCGACCCGGAACTCGACGGGCCGCTGCCGTTGCCGCGCCGCCGCCGCACGGCGCCCGTACTGGTCTCCGACCGCGGCCGACCGGTCGGCGGACCCTCCGCGCAGACCTCGCAGGCCGACCGGGGAGCGCTGGAACAGGCCGCGGAGCGGGCCGTGGCGCAGGCGCAGGCCCGCGGCGAGCTGTACCCACAGGGCCAGCCGCAGGCGCAGCCCCCGGCGCAGACACCGGCTCCGGCGGAGCCCCAGCCGCTGCCCGCGCGCCGGTCCCCGTCTCGGCCCGCGTCCGAACCCACGCCCGAACCCCCGTCCGGATCCCCGCCTTTGACGGCCGCGAAGAAGACGACCGCGTCCGGCGCGAGCGGCAGCGCACTGCCCCGCCGGGTCAGGCAGGCCAATCTGGCGCCGCAGTTGAGGGTGGAGACCACCGCCCACGACAGCGGCGGCGCGACCGGCGAGGGCGCCGGCCGCGAGCGGTCGGCGGACGAGGTCCGCGACCGGATGGCGGCACTCCAGCGCGGCTGGCAGCGCGGCCGGGAAGTGACCGAGAACGACGGCACGCAAGACGACCCGTCGGCATCCGCACCGAGAACGACACCTGAGGGGAACGGTCGATGACCGCACCATCGAGCCCGACACGCGAGCTGAGCTGGCTCCTTGACGATCTGGTCTCGCGCGTGGCCAGCATCCGCAAGGCCCTGGTCCTCTCCGGCGACGGCCTGGCCATCGGCGCGTCGGACGGACTGACCCGCGAGGACTCCGAGCACCTCGCCGCCGTCGCATCCGGCTTCCACAGCCTCGCCAAGGGCGTTGGGCGGCACTTCGAGGCCGGACGCGTCCGGCAGACCATGGTCGAACTGGACGACGCCTTCCTCTTCGTGACGGCGGCGGGCGACGGAAGCTGCCTGGCCGTACTCAGCGCGGCCGAGTCCGATGTCGGCCAGGTCGCGTACGAGATGGCGCTACTGGTCAAGCGGGTCGGTGCCCACCTGGGCACCGCGGCTCGGAACGACGGCGGCGCGGCACTCAGCGGCTGACCGGATGATCTGACAACGGGGTGACGGGTGTCATGACTTCTGATTCGGACCGGTGGTACGACGACGCGGCAGGACCGGTGGTGCGGCCCTATGCGATGACAAGGGGCCGCACCAGCAACGCCGCTGAGACGAAGATCGACCTGATCGCCCTGGTGATCACGGAGACCGAGGCCGGGGACGACGGAGGCGCGCAGGACGACCACACGCTGTCACCCGAGCACCTCGACATCGTCGAACGCTGTCAGGTCCAGGCCGTCTCCGTCGCGGAGCTGGCCGCCGACCTCGACCTGCCGGTCGGGGTGGTCCGCGTCCTGGTCGGGGACCTGCTGGAGGCGTCGCACGTACAACTCCACCAGCCGGTCCCACCGGCCGAGTTGGTGGACGAGAACATCCTGCGCGAGGTCATCAACGGGCTGCGCGCGCTGTAGTGGATCGTGATCCACTGCGGCGTGCCGGTCATGTTCGAACAGGACTAGGCTCTCCGCAGACGTACGACGAAGCGCAACCGACGTACAGATCGACGTACAACTGACAACGCCGGCAGGGAAGTAGACACAACATGGCTTTCGCGCGATCGGATCGCCGCCGCAAGCCGTCCGCCGACGAGCCGGTGGCGCTCAAGCTGCTGGTGGCGGGCGGCTTCGGCGTGGGCAAGACCACGCTGGTGGGCGCGGTCAGCGAGATCAGGCCGCTGCGCACCGAGGAGTCGCTCAGCGAGGCGGGCCGCCCGGTGGACGACATCGAGGGCGTGGAGGGCAAGCGCACCACCACCGTCGCCATGGACTTCGGGCGGATCACGCTCAGGGACAACCTGGTGCTGTATCTGTTCGGCACGCCAGGACAGGACCGGTTCTGGTTCCTGTGGGACGAGTTGGCGCAGGGCGCGCTCGGCGCGGTCGTGCTCGCCGACACCCGCCGCCTGGAGGACTGCTTCGCGGCCGTCGACTACTTCGAGCGGCGCGGCATCCCCTTCACGGTCGCCGTCAACTGCTTCGACGGCGCCGAGCTGCACGCGCCGGACATCGTGCGCGACGCCCTCGACCTGGACGCCTCGGTGCCGGTGGTGATGTGCGACGCGCGCGAGCGGGATTCGGCGAAGAACGTCCTGATCACCGTGGTGGAACACGCGGCGCAGATGGCGACGGGGCGCAAGGAGCCCGCCGCCACCTGAGACCGGCGGCTGCCTGGGGTCGGACTCTTCCGCAGACCGGCCGCGGCCTCGGACGCTTCCGCTGACCGGCCGCCGCCTGAGCCCGGTTCTACCGCGAGACGGCCAACCGGCCGCCGTTCAGAGACGATCGCTATCCGGCGGAGCCGTCCTCGCCGTCCTCCTCCAGCCAGCCGAAGCTCCGCTCGACGGCCATCTTCCAACGCCGGTAACCGAGTTCACGTCGCGGCTCGGCCATGCGCGGCTTCCACTCGGTGTCGCGCTCCCACTGCGCCCTGAGCGTGTCGAGGCCGTCCCACACGCCGGTCGCCAGACCCGCCGCGTAGGCCGCGCCGAGGCTGGTGGTCTCGGCGACGACCGGCCGGACCACCGGCACGCCCAGCACGTCGGCCTGATGCTGCATCAGCAGGCTGTTGACGGTCATGCCGCCGTCCACGCGCAGTTCGGCGATGCGTACGCCGGAGTCCTCCTGCATCGCGTCGACCACCTCGCGGGTCTGCCAGCTCGTCGCCTCCAGCACGGCCCGCGCCAGGTGCGCCTTGGTGACGAAGCCGGTGAGCCCGGTGATCACACCGCGGGCGTCGGACCGCCAATAGGGCGCGAACAGCCCGGAGAAGGCCGGCACGACGTAGGCGCCGCCGTTGTCGGGCACGCTCGCGGCCAGCGGCTCGATCTCGTCCACGCTGCGGATGAGGCCGAGTTGGTCGCGCAGCCAGTGGACGAGGGCCCCGGTGACGGCGATCGAGCCCTCCAGTTGGCGATCCCGAGGGCGCTGAGCTGGTCGGGGCGCAGCCCGGCCCTGGCGAGCGCGCCCGCCGCCACGGCCTGCGTCTTCGCCCAGATCTCGGTCGCGTCGTGCTCCACCCAGCCGGGCCTGGGGAGGATCTGCCGGTGGTCGCGCTGGTCGGCGGCGACGATCCGGCCGCCGCTGTCGAAGACGACGCACCGGGTGGACGTGGTGCCCTGGTCGATGGCGGCTACGTAGCTCACGGGCTGGTCGCTCATGTCGGTCTCCCTTGCCCGGTCCGCGCGGGACCGTGTCGGGAACGGGCGGCGGCGCGGACCGCCGGTGGCCGGTGCCCCTCCCGCCGACCGGCTCCGCGCCACCGGAAGTGTTCTCCAGGGGTGACGGAGCGTCAAGAAGCCCGACCGATCAGGTCACTTCACGACGGAGCCGGGACCGATCCCCACCGTGTGACCCGACACGCGTCGGTACGGTCCGGCCCGGTGCGCGTCCGCCTGGCCCGTCCGGCCCGGTGTGCGTCCGCCTGGCCCGTACGATCCGCTACGCGCCCCCCGGTGCCCGGTCACTTCACCACGACCACCGCGGAGCCGTGCCCGAACAGCCCCTGGTTGGCGGTGATTCCGAGCCGCGCTCCCGCGACCTGCCGCCCTTCCGCCCGGCCGCGGATCTGGCGGACCAGCTCGCAGACCTGCGCGATGGCCTGGGCGGGTACGGCCTCGCCGAAGGACGCCAGGCCGCCGCTGGTGTTGACCGGGATGGCGCCGCCCAGCGCGGTCGCCCCCGACCGCAGCAGCTTGGCGCCCTCACCCGCCGCGCACAGGCCCAGATCCTCGTACCACTGGAGTTCCAGGGCGGTCGACAGGTCGTAGACCTCCGCCAGGTCGAGGTCTCCCGGCTCGATCCCGGCTTCCTCGTACGCCGCCGCCGCGATCGAGGCGCGCGGCTCCCGTTCGGGCGGGGGCACGGCGACGGCGGAGTCACCTGCGATGTCCGGCAAGTCCGGTACGGTGCGCGGGTATTGGGGCGTCACGGTGGAGACCGCGCGGATCCGTACCGGGGCGGAGGTGTGCCGCCGGGCGAAGTCCATGCTCGACAGCACGAGCGCGGCGCCGCCGTCCGAGGTGGCGCAGATGTCCAGCAGCCGCAGCGGATCGGCGACGACCGCGGAGGCCGCGACCTCTTCGGCGCTGACCGGCTCGCGGTAGCGGGCCAGTGGATTGGCCGCGCCCGCACGGGAGTTCTTGACCTTGACCTGCGCGAAGTCGTCGAGCGTGTCACCGTGCACGGCCATCCTGCGGCGCGCGTACAGGCCGAAGTAGCCGGGGTTGGTGGCGCCGAGGACCCGGAAGCGCAGCCAGTCGGGGTCGTCGGGCCGCTCGCCGCCCGCGGGGGCGAAGAAGCCCTTGGGCGCGGAGTCGGCGCCGACCACGAGCGCCACGTCGGTGAGGCCCGCCAGGATCTGCGCGCGGGCGGTCGCGATGGCCTGCGCCCCGGAGGCGCACGCGGCGTAGACGCTGGTGACGCGGGCGCCCTGCCAGCCGAGCGCCCGCGCGAAGGTCGCGCCCGCCACGTATCCGGGATAGCCGCCGCGTACGGTGTCGGCGCCCACCACCGACCGCACCTCGCGCCAGTCGAGGCCCGCGTCCGCGAGGGCCGCGCGGGCGGCGGCGACCCCGTATTCGGTGAACGGCCGCCCCCACTTGCCCCAGGGGTGCATGCCGGCGCCGAGCACCGCGATGTCGGCGGTCATCGGGCATCGCCCACGGGCCGCCAGTTCCAGGTGCCGCGTCCGGTGTCGGCGCCGCCCGTACCGTCGGCTGCCGTCTCCCCGAGCACCCCGGGCACCAGCTCGACCGGCATCCCGACCGCGAGATCGGCCGGGGTCACCCCGGGCGCCGCCTGTCCCAGCACGACCATCCGCTCGTCCGCCAGCTCGACGGCCACCAGGGTGTACGGCTGCCACGCGCGCCCGGGGTCCGAGGGATACGGCGGCGGCGTCCGGTAGCGGGCGTCGGTGTACGACCAGACGTGCCCGGTCCTGGACAGCGGGAACTCGTCCAAGTCGGCACCCGCGCACGCGGGGTTGCGGCAGAAGGAGTCCTCACGGGGGAAGAACACGCTTCCGCAGTCGCGGCACCGGGTGCCGAGCAGCCGGAAGTCGGGTCCCGTCCCCTCGGTGAACCAGCCCTCGACCACCGGCGGTGTGCGCCTGTGCTGCTCCACGCGGCCTCCCCGGCTCATCATCTGATGGATCGTCAGAAGTGTGCCACGGGCGGCCCGCCGGCGGAACAGCGCCGGACCGCGCGAAGTCGGCGGGCCGGAAGGGCTGGTGCGAGGCGGTGTCAGGCGTCGTCGCCCGTGCCGCCCTGCTCCGCCAGCCACTTGTCCGCCGTCTCGGCCAGTTCGGCGTCCCGTCCGGCGAGCATGGTGGTGATCATCTTGACGTCGCCGCGCAGCGACCACACCGGGTGCCCGAAGGTCGCCGGATTGTTCTTCTCGATCAGGAAGTGGGCGGGCCACGCCGTTCCGTACCCGATCAGCGGCAGCGCCGCCGCGTACCGCTTGCGGCCCCGCGCCAGGCCGTACCCGGTGACCGCGAGGCCGGTGAGCGTGCCCGCCAGGTGCACCCAGCGGGTGGCGGCCTTCGAGTGCATCGCCACGTAGTACGGCCAGAACTCCTCGAAAGTGCTGAACGTCTGCTTCGTCATTACCGCAGAGTAGCGCCGCCGCTGGACGGTGTCAGGGGTCGGTGCTATGGTCTTCTCGTAGTGAGAATGACTCACCTTGAGAACAACATGCGGGGTGGGTTCGGCGCGAGACGGGGGCGATCATGACGGACGCGGTGAACACGCCGGAGTCGGCGGGGGAGTCGGCGGCGCGGCGGGAGCGGGACTTCCTCGACTCCTACGATCCGCGCGCCTTCGACCCGATCGCCGTGACCGTCGACATCGTCGCGCTGACCCTGCGCGCCGACCGGCTGCACGTACTGGCCGTCGAGCGGGGCGGACCGCCGTTCGCGGGGGAGCGGGCACTGCCGGGCGGATTCGTCCGCGCGGGACGCGAGTCCCTGGACGAGGCGGCGGCGCGGGAGTTGGCCGAGGAGACCGGCCTGGACGCCACGGCGCTCGGCCGGGTCCACCTCGAACAGCTCGGCTCCTACGGCGTCCCCGACCGCGACCCGCGCATGCACGTGGTCTCGATCGCGTACCTCGCCTTCGCGCCGGGACTGCCCGATGCCACGCCGGGGAGCGACGCCGCGGGCGCCGCCTGGATCCCCGTCGAAGCAATCCTCCCGAAAGGGCAACCGGACACGGCGCCGCCGCGTCCCTTCGAGCAGGGTCGGCGGACCGGAATCTACGGGGGTGGTACCGGCCGCCGGCCCGCTTCTCACGGGAGCGCTCCCCGGCTCGCCTTCGACCACGACCGCATCCTCGCGGACGGTCTGGAACGCGCCCGCGGAAAGATCGAGTACACCCCGCTGGCCACGGCTTTCCTCGGCGAGACCTTCACCATCAGCGAATTGCGCGCGGTCTACGAGACGGTGTGGGGCGCGCCGCTGCACGCGGGCAACTTCCACCGCAAAGTGCTCTCCGTGCCGGGCTTCGTGGAGTCCACCGGCGAGACCGACAGCCGCCCCGGCAGCAAGGGCGGTCCGCGCGCCCGTCTCTACCGGGCAGGCGATGCCCGGTTGCTGCACCCGGCGCTGCTCCGCCCCGACCGGGAGGACGACGTCCGATGACCGCCACCACGAATCCGCTCGGTGACCCGGCCGGTGACCGGACCAACGGCCCGACGCGGGGCGCGAGTCGCGGACCCCTCGGCGACCCCGGCAACGACCCGTCGGGCGCACACATACGCACCTTCGAGGACGCCCTCGCCGCCCTCGACGCGGACTTCCCGGCCGACGCCCACGACGCGGTCCGCCACTACCGGCGGCTCGCCCGGCTGCTGCACCCCGACGCCGCACCGCCCGGCCGGACCGCGGAGGCCGCCGCGGCCTTCGCCCGGCTGTCCGCCCGCCACCACCACACCGACGAAGGGGCCACCGCTCCCACCGTCACCACCGCGGACCGCCGCTACGTCCTCGGCCCGGTCCTGGCCACCGGCGACCTCGCCGTCCTGCGGACCGCCCACTACGACGAGGACGGCGACCGGCGCGAGGCCGTACTGAAGATCCCGCAACGGCCCCGCGACAACGACCTGTTGGAGCACGAGGCCGACGTGCTGCGCCGCCTCGACACCGTCGGCGAACGGCGGCACCGCGCGTACGCCCCGCAACTGATCGAGAGCTTCAGGCACCGCGACACCGACGGCGTCGAGCGGCACGTCAACGCGCTCGTACCGCTCACCGGCTTCCACACGCTCGCCGAGGTCGCCGCCGCCCACCCCGGCGGCCTCGACCCGCGCGACGCGGCCTGGATGTGGCGCCGCCTGCTGACCGCGCTCGGCTGGGCCCACCGCGCTCGGCTGGTGCACGGCGCCGTCTTCCCCGAACACGTCCTCATCCACCCCGAGTTGCACGGCCTGGTCCTGGTCGACTGGTGCTACGCGACCGCCTTCGACACCCATGTGCCGGTCCTCGTCGACCGGCACAGGGACGCCTATCCGCCCGAGGTCCCGGAGCGCCGACCGGCCTCCCCGGCCACCGACATCCACCTCGCCGCGCTCTGCGTGCGGCAGCTCATGGGCGACCGGGCACCGGCGCCGATGCGCGCCTTCCTGCGCGCGTGCGTCCTGCCCTCGCAGAACGCCCGCCCGCAGGACGCCTGGCAGCTCCTCGGCGAGCTGGACGACCTGCTGGAACGGCTCTACGGGCCGCGCACCTTCCGCCCGTTCGCCATGCCGCACATCTGACAACCGCGACACCACCACCACGACACAAGGGGGAACCACCATGGGCAGCGGAAGCTGGTCCACCAATGTCTACGACGCCGCCGCGCGCTACCGCGCCGCGTCCGGCTCCGGCGCCTTCGCCTACAGCGACCACGTCACCGGCTCGTCCCCGCGCAGCAGTTGGGCGGCCCACCCGTCACTCGACCCCAAGAACATCACCCTGCGGGAGAGCCGCGACTCCGCGGAACACCCCACCTCGCTCGCCATCGCCGTGCTCTTCGACGTCACCGGCTCGATGCGCACCGTGCCGCAGGTGCTCCAGACCAAGCTCCCCGAACTGTTCGGCCTGCTGCTGCGCAAGGGCTACACCGAGCACCCGCAGGTGATGTTCGGCGCGGTCGGCGACGCCACCTGCGACCGGGTGCCCCTCCAGATCGGGCAGTTCGAGTCCGACAACCGGATGGACGACGACCTCGGCAACATCCTCCTGGAGGGCGGGGGCGGCGGCCAGATGAGCGAGTCGTACGAACTCGCGCTCTACACCATGGCCCGGCACACCGCGCTGGACTGCCACGAGAAGCGCGGGCGGCGCGGCTACCTGTTCCTGATCGGCGACGAGATGCCGTACGGCAAGGTCAAGGCGCGCGAGGTGTGGGACGTCCTCGGCGAGCGCATCCCGCAGGACATCCCGATCACCGACATCGTCACCGAACTCCAGCGCACCTACCACGTCCACTACATCCTCCCGGCGGGCTCCTCCTACGTCGGCAATACCGAAGTGCTCGGCATCTGGCGGAAGTTGCTCGGCCAGAACGTCATCGAGCTGGACGACCTCGACGCGGTCTGCGAGACCATCGCGCTGACCGTCGGCCTCGGCGAGGAGGCGATCGACCTCGCCGCGGGCCTGGCCGACCTGGCCGACGTCGGCTCGGCGGCGGGCGACAGCGTCAGCAGGGCGCTCGCCGGACTCGACCGCGGCAGGGACGGCGCGGCCCGCGGCAGCGCCCTCGCCGTCTCCGACGCGCCCCTCACCGACGGCGACGCGGGTCCCGCCACCACCACGAGGCTGTAGTGCACACCATCGTCGTCGACCTCGGATTCGGGGACGCGGGCAAGGGCGCCGCCGTGGACCGGCTCTGCCAGGACGGTACGGTCCAGGCGGTCGTCCGATTCAACGGCGGCGCCCAGGCCGCGCACAACGTCGTCACCGCAGACGGCCGCCACCACACCTTCGCGCAGTTCGGCTCCGGCACGCTGCGCGGGGTCCGCACCCACCTGTCGCGGTTCATGACCGTCGACCCGCTCGCGCTGGCCGCCGAGGCCGACCACCTGCGCACGGTCGGCGTCCCCGACCCGTACGCCCTGCTGTCCGTCGACCGCGCGGCGCCGATCGCCACCCCGTACCACGCCGCCGCCAACCGGCTGCGGGAGCAGGCGCGCGGCGCCGACCGGCACGGCTCCTGCGGGATGGGCGTGGGCGAGGCCGCCGCGTACGCGCTCGCCCACCCCGGTGACGCGCCGACCGTCGGCGACTGCGCGTCACGCCCTCGGCTGCTGCGCCAACTGCGCCTGCTGCGCGACCGGTTGGCGGACGAGTTGGGCCCGCTTCCCGCGCCGCCGGTCGAGGACTGCGCGGAAGTCCTCGCCGCCTTCGCCCGTACGGTCACCCTGACCGACGGGGCCGCGCTGCACGACCTCCTGCGACGGGGCCCGGTGGTCTTCGAGGGCGCCCAGGGCGTCCTGCTGGACGAATGGCACGGCTTCCACCCGTACACCACCTGGTCCACCACCACCTTCGCCAACGCCGAGACGCTGCTGGCCGAGGCAGGCACACCGGGCGAGGCACGGCGGCTGGGCGTCGTGCGCACCTACACCACCCGGCACGGGCCGGGCCCGCTCGTCACCGAGGACCCGGAGCTGACACCGCTGCTGCCCGAGCCGCACAACGGCCACGGCCGCTGGCAAGGCGCCTTCCGCACCGGCCACTTCGACGCCGTCGCGCACGCGTACGCCGTGGAGGTCTGCGGGGGAGTGGACGCCCTCGCCGTCACCCACCTCGACGCGCCCGCCCGCGCCCGCGGCCTGCGCATCTGCCGCGCCTACGGCATCGACGGCACTCTCGTCGAACGCCTCCCGCCGGGTCCGCCCGGCGACCTGGCCCGCCAGGCCGCCCTCACCGCGCGCCTCCAGCGCGCCCGACCGGCCCTGTGGGACACGCCCGGACGCGACCCGCGCCGCTGGTCGGACGCGATCGGCGCGGCCCTGGGCGCCCCCGTCCTGCTGGAGTCCTCGTCCCCGACCCGCCAGGTCCTGCGCAAGCCGCCCCGCGGCCCCGAAGCCGGCCCGACCCGCAAGGCCGCCTCTGAAGCGGCCCGGCACCCCACCCGCACGACCGCTCTCCGATAGGGTCCCGCCGTGGCCAAGGACTCTCACTGCTCGTCATGCGGCGCGCCCTTCGGCGCCGACCCCGGATGGCCGCGCACCTGCGGGAACTGCGGGGCCGTCAGCTACCGCAACCCGCTGCCCGTCGCCGTCGCCCTGCTCCCGGTACGGCACACCGACGGCACGGGGCTCGTCGTGATCCGCCGGACGATCGAGCCGCGCCTGGGCCGACTCGCCCTGCCCGGCGGCTTCATCGACTTCGGCGAGAGCTGGGAACAGGCCGTCGTCCGGGAGCTGTCGGAGGAGACCGGCATCCGCGCCTCGGCGGCGGACGTCACCCTCGCCGACGCGCTCACCGACGAGGACGGCGGATATCTGCTGCTGTTCGGCCTGCTGCCGGAGCGCGACGCGGCCGAACTGCCGCCGTCCGTACCGACCGACGAGACCGACGGGCACCAGATCCTGCCGCGCCCGGCCGAGTTGGGCTTCCCCCTGCACACCCTGGCCGCCCGCCGCTGGTTCGACGGCGCTTACGACACGCCGCCGCACACCCCGTAACCGACCCGCTTCTACGACACGCCGCCGCACACCCGGTAACCGGTCGGCCCCTACGACGCCGTGCCGCGCACCCGCACCCGGTAGCCGACCGGCTCCCCGGCGTCCGCGCCGTCCCGCTCCACCACGACCTCGCCGTCCGCCCACCGAGAGGTGAACCGTTCCATCCGCGCCGTGCCCCAGCCCTCCGGGTCGCCGCTGAAGACGACACCGCTCCCGGTACGGCCGAGTCGCGGTGCCCACACCTCCAGTTCGACCTCGCCGTCCGCCCCGGCCACCGGCACGATCGCACCCGCCCGCGCCAGTACCGGAATCCGGCCCAGCGGCGCGTCGAGCAGCACCTGACCGGGCCCGCGGTGCGCGGTACCGGTCGCGGTGTCGTACCACAGGCCACGCGGCAGCCGTATCGCCCGCGTCTGCGAACCCGGTTCGAGCACCGGAGCCACCAACAGCGCGTCGCCCAGCAGGAAAGCGTCACCGCACTCGCGCAACGCCCGGTCACCCGGCGCGTTCCACCACAGCGGGCGGACGTACGGGGCGCCGGTGCGGTGCGCGACGTGCGCCAGCGACTCCAGATACGGCAGCAGCCGCACCCGCTCGGTCAGCGCGGCCCGCGCGTGCTCCAGCACCTCCGGGCCGAACTCCCACGGCTCGCGCCGCCCCGCGTCGATCGCCGAATGGGTGCGGAAGAACGGCAGATACGCGGCGAGTTGGAACCAGCGCAGATACAGCTCCGGCGACGGTGAACCGGTGAAGCCGCCCACATCGGGGCCCGAGTACGGCACCCCGCACAGGCCGAGCCCGAGGACCAGCGCCAGGGACGCGCGCAGCCCCGGCCAGCCGGTCGCCACATCGCCCGACCAGGTGCCGCCGTACCGCTGCATACCCGCCCAGCCGGAGCGCGAGAAGAGGAACGGCCGCTGCTCGGGGCGCAGTTCGCGCAGCCCTTCGTAGCCCGCGCGGGCCATCGTCAGGCCGTACACATTGTGCGCCTCGCGGTGGTCGCCGCCTCGGCCCTCCAAAGAGTGCCGCGCCGAGCGCGGCAGGGTGTTCTCGCCGAAGGACACGAAGGACACCGGCTCGTTCATGTCGTGCCAGACCCCGGAGAAACCCTGATCGAGGCGCTCGGCGTACAACCGGCCCCACCACGCCCGCACCTGGGGGTCGGTGAAGTCGGGGAAGGCCGCATCGCCCGGCCAGACCACGCCGTTGACCTCCCGGCCCCGCGCGTCCCGCACGAACGCGCCTTCCTCGGTGCCGCTGTCGTAGACCGCCACACCGGGCTCCGCCTTCACCGCCGGGTCCACGATCGACACCATCCGGATCCCGGAATCCGCCAACTCCGCGGCCAGACCGGGCAGATCGGGAAACCGGCCCTTGTCGACGGTGAAGACCTGGTGGCCGTCGAAGTGGTCGATGTCCAGATGCAGCACCGACAGGGGCAGTTCCCGCTCGCGGTAGCCCGCCACGACCCGCCGCACCTCCCGCTCGCTGCCGAAGCCCCAGCGCGAGTGGTGGTGGCCCAGCGCCCAGCTCGGCGGCAGCGCGGGCCTGCCGGTCAGCGCCGTCCAGCCGTTGAGCACCCGCGACGGTGTACCGGTGATCACCCAGTAGCGCAGCGGCCCGCCGTCCATCCGCAGCTCGCAGCCGCCCGGCCGGTCGTGGCCCGAGCCCGCGCCCTCCTCACCGTCCCGCAGCGTCACCCTGCCGTCCCACGTGTTGTCGTGGAAGACCAGGTGGCAGCCCGCGTCGGCGACCACGAGCTGCACCGGCATGGTGATGTACAGCGGGTCGTCGCCCGGCTCGAAGGAGCCGTCGGGGTCGGTGTTCCACAGCCGGTAGCCGCCCGCGGGCAGCCGCGGTCCCACGGCCCGGCCGCCGAGCCCGTACACCCGCGCGTCGGCCGGGGTCTCCGAGCGCTGCACCCAGCGCGCGCCCACCCCCGGCTCACCGCCGGTCGGCTCCCACCAGCGCGGCGGCAGCTCCCTGCGCAGCAGCACGCCGCCGGGCGTGCGGATCTCCACCGCGCCGTGCCGCGACACCAGGACGGTGACGCGCTCGGACACCACCCGCCAGCCGTCCTTGTCCGGTTCGAGGATCGCCCGCAGATCCGCCTCGGGCCGCCCGCCGGCCAGCGCGTACGACGGGTCGGGATCCGCGCCGTCCCAGCCGCAGAAGACAGCGCCGCCGATCGCCACCCGTACCCGCAGCACCGAGCGCGCGAACCGCACCCGGCCGCCGCCGGGCAGCGGCTCCACCTCCCGCGCGGCGCCCGGCACCCGGGCGCGCTCGGCACCGCGCCGCGGCAGATCCCGCGCGTCCGTGCGCTGCCGCCGCCAGGCCGAGCGTGTGGCACGCCGGCCCTCGGCGGAACCCGCCGTCCGCACCGACCGCAGCAGGTCCCGAGCGTCCATGCCCCCACCCTTCCATCGAAACCGCCGGTCGCGCCGCTCGTTCAGCCACCGTTCACCTGGAGGGGGCGGTGCGCGACCCGCGCCGGTCGCCGGCGCCGCCGACCCGGACCGCACCCCGCGCGCCCGTGCCCTCCCGGCGGCGGGGCCGGGCCCGCGCGGGCCCGGTGAGTGATCTTCCCAGGGATCTTGGCGGGAACCCCGGCGGGAGCCGGCAACAGGCCCCGCCACCCGGTCCACCCCCTCGGAACCCCTCGTCAGAGCCCCCGCCGACCCCCGCCGCGCGACCCGTGGGCCACCCCGCCCTGGCGCCGAAGACGATCACATGGCATCGTCCTGCCCAGGCCCGGGGCGGGACATTCCGCCCGCAGGGGACCAGCCGCAGATACGCGACGACGCGTACCGTCCGGGGAGCCGCCCATATGAGCACCACGCCCGAGCCCGCCGACAGCCCGGAGCCCCTGTGGACGCCGGGACCCGAGCGGATCGCCCGCGCGCAGGTGACCCGGTTCCAGGACTGGACGGCCGAGCGGTACGGCGTCCCGGCCGCCGTGCCCGGCGACCCCGCCGCGAGCTACCACGCGCTGCACGCCTGGTCGGTCCGCGACCCCGACGCCTTCTGGCGCGCGATCACCGAGTGGTACGACGTCCGCTTCAGCACCCCGTACGAGACGGTGCTCGCCGACGCCTCGATGCCCGGCGCCCGCTGGTTCCCCGGCGGGACCCTCAACTACGCGGAGCACGCGCTGCGCCCGGCCCTCGACCCGGCCCGCGCGGACACCCCCGCCCTGCTGCACCTGGACGAGAGCCACGAGACCGGCACGGTGAGCTGGGCCGAACTCAGCCGCCAGGTCGCCTCGCTCGCCGCGGCCCTGCGCCGCCTCGGCGTCACCCCCGGCGACCGCGTCAGCGGCTACCTCCCCAACATCCCGCAGGCCGTCGTCGCGCTGCTCGCCACCGCGGCCGTCGGCGGCGTATGGACCTCCTGCGCCCCGGACTTCGGCGCCCGCAGCGTCCTCGACCGCTTCCAACAGGTCGAGCCCGTCGTGCTGTTCACCGTGGACGGCTACCGCTACGGCGGCAAGCGGCACGAACGGACCGACGTCGTCACCGAACTGCGCGCCGGGCTGCCCTCGTTGCGCGCGACCGTGCACATCCCGCTGCTCGGCACGCCCGCCCCCGAAGGCGCCCTGGACTGGGCGGACCTGACCGCCGACGACACCGCGCCCGCGTACGAGGCCGTGCCCTTCGACCACCCGCTGTGGGTGCTCTACTCCTCCGGCACCACGGGACTGCCCAAGGCCATCGTGCAGTCCCAGGGCGGCATCCTGCTCGAACACCTCAAGCAGACCGGCCTCCACCTGGACCTCGGCCCGGACGACCGCTTCTTCTGGTATACCTCCACCGGCTGGATGATGTGGAATTTCCTGGTCTCCGGGCTCCTGGCCGGTTCCACCGTCGTGCTCTACGACGGCAGCCCCGGCTACCCCGACGTCGCCGCCCAGTGGCGGGTGGCGGAACAGACCGGCACCACCGTCTTCGGCACCTCCGCCGCGTATGTGATCGCCTGCCGCAAGGCGGACATCCACCCCGGCCGCGACGTCGACCTGTCGGCCGTCAAGTGCGTGGCCACCACCGGCTCGCCGCTGCCGCCCGACGGATTCCGCTGGCTGCACGACGAGGTCAAGGAAGACCTGTGGATCGCGTCGGTCAGCGGCGGCACCGATGTGTGCAGTTGCTTCGCGGGCGGTGTCCCCACCCTCCCCGTGCACATCGGTGAGCTCCAAGCGCCCTGCCTGGGGACCGACTTGCAGGCGTGGGACGCGCAGGGCCGCCCGGTCGTCGACGAGGTCGGCGAGCTGGTCGTCACCAACCCCATGCCGTCCATGCCCATCAGGTTCTGGAACGACCCGGACGGCGCCCGCTACCGCGAGAGCTACTTCGAGATGTTCCCCGGCGTGTGGCGGCACGGCGACTGGATCACCCTCACCGCGCGCGGCACCGTCGTCATCCACGGCCGCTCCGACTCCACCCTCAACCGCCAGGGCGTCCGCATGGGTTCCTCCGACATCTACGAGGTCGTCGAACGCCTGCCGGAGATCCGCGAGTCGTTGGTCATCGGGATCGAACAGCCCGACGGCGGCTACTGGATGCCGCTGTTCGTGCAGCTCGCCGACGGCGCGGAACTGAACGACGCGCTGCGCGACCGGATCCGCACCGCGATCCGCGCCCAGCTCTCGCCGCGCCACGTACCCGACGAGGTCATCGCCGTCCCCGGCGTCCCCCACACCCTCACCGGCAAGCGCATCGAGGTCCCCGTCAAACGGCTCCTCCAGGGCACCGCGCTCGACAAGGCCGTCAACCCGGGCTCGGTGGACGACCTCGGGGTGCTGCGCTTCTACGAGCGGCTCGCCGCCGAACGCGCGAAGGGCCGCTCGTAGAAGGTCACTTCAGGTGCCGACGGTCACGTCCGCGTCGCCGTCATCCGGTGTACGCCGCGAAGATCTTCGAGAACTCGTACGGCGTTTGCGAGATGTTGGTGCACTTGTAGGTGGCGCCGGTGCACGCGTTTGCGTCCCGGCCCTCCTCCCAGAACGAGAGCATGCCCAGGTGCTTGCTCTGCGCGAAGGCGACGAGCTGACGGGCGTCGGCCTGGTCGTAGACGTGTCCGTCGTCGTTCTGGCCGAGCATCGGCGTCACGCCGACCATCGCCCAGAGCTGCGCGTCGGACTTGGTCGGATAGAGGGACTTGAGCTGTCCGAACAGGCTGTTGGCGGCCTGGACCGCCGCGTCGCCGTAGTCGACGCTCTGGTAGTAGTCCATGGCCATCACATTGACCATGTCCAGGTTGACGCCCGCGTTCTTCGCGGAGGTGACCACGTTCAGCCCGTTCGCGTCGAGACCGTTGGGCAGCACCGGCAGGGTCAACGAGATCCGCAGACTCGGGTGGGACTGCTGGAGCAGCGCCAACGCCTGTGAGCGCAGGGCGATCGACGCGGGTTCCGCGACCGCCGAGCCCTCGATGTCGAAGTCGACGTAGGACAGGTTGTACGCGTCGACGACGGCGCCGTACTCGGTGGCCAGCGCACTGGCCGAACCGCACGCCTGGGCCAGCTCGATGCCGCTCGCGCCGCCGAAGGAGACCTTCACGTCCCCGCCGGCCGCCCTGATGGCGTCGATCTGGTCCTTCGCCCACGCCTGGCGCGGGTCATAGGCGTTGAACCACGACGCCTTGCAGCCCGCCGAGGTGACGAAGGCGAGTGTGAAGCTCTTCACGCCGCTCGCCTGGGACATCGCCGTGAGACTCGGCGTCGGCCAGGCGCCCATGTCCACGTACGGCGCGGTACGGATCACGCCGGGGCTCGGATTCCCGCCGCCACCGGTCGCGCTCGTGGTGCCGCTGACGGCCGCGCTGTACGCCGAGTAGTTGCCCGCCGCGTCCTTGGCGCGGACCTGGAAGGAGTACGCGGTGGACGCCGCGAGACCCGTCGCGGTGTACGAGGTGCCGGTCACGGCGACCGGCGTGCCGCCGTTGCGTGAGACCTCGTAACCGGCCACGGAACCGGAGCTGTCGGTCGAGGCGTTCCACTTCACCGTCAGCGAGGAGCTGGTCGGCGAGCCCACGGTGACGCCGCCGGGCACGGTCGGAGGCGTGGTGTCGGAACCGCCGCCACCGCCGCCCGCGTCGCAAGAAGCCCCGTTGAGCTTGCAGTTGGCCGGGGTGGCGGTTCCCGAACCCACCCAGCCGAAGACGGCCGAGGCGCCCGGCGCGAGCGTCCCGTTGTAGTCGCGGTTGGTGAACGTGTAGTGCGTGCCGCCGGACGTGGCGGACTGGGTCAGCAGCGCGTCCCAGTAGCTGCCGACGCTGCTGCCGGAGGCCAGGTCGAACTCGACCTTCCAGGAACTGGTCGCGGAACCGCTGCCGTTGGTGATCGTGTACTGCGCCTGGTAGCCGCTGCCCCAGTCCGAGGTCTTGGCGAAGGCCGCGCCGACGCCGCCGGCCGCCGAGGCGGGAGGAACGAGGAACAGGACGAGCGTGCCGAAGAGCGCGAGGAGGAGTGTGAGGGATCTTCGCATGCCGGACTCCCATTTGGTCTGTACCAATGCCGCCCAGGATCTGGATACTTGACCGGCGCCGCCCCCGTCAATAGCGCCGCTGGCACCTCACTGACCACCCCCGTCACGGTGCGGTGCCTCAACCCCCGTACGTGCTCGCGGAGTCGGCGAGCACGCGACCGAAGTCGGCGGCCAGCACGGCCGCTTCCGGCACCCGCAGGTCCGCGACGGTGATCCGTACGCCCGGACCCGCACCGATCCGGAACCGCGACCCGCCCGCCACCCACCAGCCCTGCGACCGCAGGCCGTTGACGACCGCGGCCTCGTCGCGCACCGGCACCCACACATTCAGACCGCTCACCCCGGCCCCGGTGATCCCGTGCTCCGCGAGTGCCGCGATCAGCGCCTCCCGGCGCTCGGTGTACGCCGTCCCCGCCGCGGCGACCCGTTCCGCCGTCGCCGGATCGGTCATCAGCCGGACCACCGTCTCCTGGAGCACATGGCTGACCCAGCCCGACGTCAGCAGCATCCGGCCGTCGTGCCGGGCGAGCGTGACCGGGTCGCAGGCCATCGCCGTCCACCGCAGATCGGTGCCCAGATGCTTGGAGACCGTACGGATCTGCGCCCATCGCCCCGGACCCCGCGCCCCCGCCGTGGTGAGCGAGTGCAGCGGACCGCCCGCCGTGTCCGCGCTGTGGTCGTCCTCGACGACGAGCACCTCGGGCGACCCCGCCAGCACCGCGAGCAACTCCTCCCGGCGCGCCTCCGACACCCGCGACCCGTACGGATTCTGCGCGCGCGGACACAGCACCACCGCCCGCGCGCCGGCCCGCAGCGCCGACCGCAGCGCTTCCGGCCGCATCCCCTCGTCGTCCACCGCCACCGCGAGCGTCCGCAGCCCCAACGCCGGTACGAGATCGAGCAGATGGTGGAAGCCGGGGTCCTCGACGGCCACCGCGTCGCCGGGTCGCAGCTCCACCGACAGCAGCCGCGCGACGCAGTCCAGCGCGCCGTGCGCGAAGGTCACCTGCCCGTCGGGCACCCCGTCCCGGCGGAACCACGCCCGCGCCAGCTCCTCCAACTGCGGCAGCCGGGGCGAGGCGCGGTGCGAACGCGCGCCGGGCGACAGCCGTCCCGGCGGCACCAGATCCGGCAGGAAGGCCGGGTCCGGATGGCCGCCCGCCAGATCCCGCAGCCCCTCGGGCACCCGGGGCGGACGCCGCGAGGCCACCGAGGGCGCCGACGCGACCACCGTCCCGCCGCGCCCGCGCGTCACCACGATCCCGCGCCGCCGCAGCTCCTTGTACGCCGCCGCCACCGTCCCCGGACTCACGCCGAGCCCGTCCGCCAGCGCCCGCACCGGCGGCAGCGCGTCCCCCGGCCGCAACCGCCCTTCGGTCACCGCCCGTTCGGCCGACGCGGCAATCTCCCTGGCCGTCGCACCGCTGATCGCATATTGTGTTGCCACATACATGAGTATGTACCAATACAAAGCCGTACGGCAAGCGAGTACGTGGCGGACGAGCGGCGAACGGACCCGGTGACGAGGGGGAGCGGACACGATGCGGATACCGCCGATACCAGGAGGCCCGGACGGGCGGCGGATGCTCTGGATCAACCTCATCGACAAGACCGGCTCAGGACTCTGGGTCGCCGTCACCGCCCTCTACTTCGTCCTCATCGGCGGACTCAGCACCGGCCAGGCCGGGCTGCTGCTCGGCCTCGGCGGCGCCGCCGGCATCGCGGGCGCGCCCGTCGCGGGCCGCCTGGCCGACCGCGTGCCGCTCACCCGCGTGCTGTTCGCCGTCCAACTCCTGCGCGGCGCCTCCAGCCTGCTGCTCCTGCTCGCCCACGGCTTCTGGCAACTGCTGCCCCTGGTCGCCCTCGGCAGCTTCGGCGAACGCTCCGCCTCCGTCCTCACCAAACTCTTCGCCGCCCGCGTCGCGGGACCCGACCGCGCCCGCTACCAGGCCGTACAGCGCACCGTCGTCAACGTCGGCTACACCGTCGGCGGCCTCGGCGCCTCCGCCGCCCTGGCCATCGGCACCAGCGCGGTCTACCGCGGCCTGCTCCTCGGCGACGCCCTGTCCTTCGTCCTCGTCGCCGCCCTGGTCGCCCGCTGCGCCGAACCCCCCTCGGCCAGCAGAACCGTCGCCGCCCACACCGCCCCGACCGCCACCACGGCCACAACTCCCGTACCGCACCGCGAAGTCGGCGCCCCCTCGAACCCCTGGCGGGACCGCGGTTACCTCCTCTACGCCGCCCTCGACTCGGCGATGTTCCTGTACGGCTGCGCGCTCAGCGTCGGCATGCCGCTGTGGATCATCACCCGCACCGACGCCCCGCACGGCCTCGCAGCCGCCATCTTCGTCGTCAACACCGTCATCGTGGTCGCCTTCCAGGTCCGGCTCTCCCGGCACGGCAGGACCCCACGCGTCGCCGCCGACTCCCTGCGCCGGGTCGCCGTATGGTTCCTGCTCTCCGGAGCCGCCACGGCCGTCGCCGTCGTCCACACGCGATGGGCCGCGACCGCCGCGATCCTCGCCGCCGCCATCGCCTTCACCGTCGTCGAGATGATCCAGTCCGCCATCTCCTGGGAACTGTCCGTCGCCCTCGCACCCGACGACGCACAGGGCAGCTACGTCGGCGTGCACGGCCTCGCCCAGTCCACCTCACGCTGCGTCGGCCCGCTGCTCATGACCTCCGTCGTCATCGCCACGGGACCGACCGGCTGGATCGCGCTCGGCGCCGTACTCGCCGCCGCCGCGCTCCTGCAACGCCGCCTGGTCCTGCGCCGCCTCGACCGACCGCACCCGACCGCCGCAGAACCGCCG
The DNA here is from genome assembly GCF_040610915.1 of Streptomyces sp. NPDC003300. NCBI lineage: Bacteria > Bacillati > Actinomycetota > Actinomycetes > Kitasatosporales > Streptomycetaceae > Streptomyces > Streptomyces sp. NPDC003300. Next base: position 178,495 of record NZ_JBEXNE010000018.1, read on the forward strand.
TTGTCAGTGCCACCGGTTACGGTGAGTGAGCGCTAGGGGTCATCGGGACCCCGGTGCCACACCGAGGGGGAAGCATGTCCAGCACCAAGAACCGCACCACCCACCGCAAGAACCGCCACCCCCGCGCCGACCAGGCACAGCGCCCGCCCCGGCACCGCGCGGCCCACCGCAGGGCGCTGCGCCGCGAAGCCCCCACCGTCGTCGCCCTGCTCCTGGACGACCAGGACTTCGCGGCCCTGACCGACCACCGCAGCTTCGCCTTCGAAAACTACGCACAGTATCTGCACGCCGTCGACGCCTTCCTCCGCCACCTGCACGCCCAGGGCCACCACATCGCCGTCACACTCTTCGACCCCGACGCCTACGCCGACTACTGCACCACCACCCGCCAGCCCCCGGACAGCGCCACCACCCGCACCCACTACACCGCGGAGGCGACCGCCGCGGGCCCCTCCGTCGCCTACACCCGCCAGTCCCTCACCCTGCTGCGCGCCCAACTCGCCCACGAAGCCGACCGCCGCGCCACCTGGGAGAGCGCCACCGACGCCCTCACCCGGGCCGGCACCTGCCCCGACTGCGGACAGGACCTCGCCCACTGCGCCTTCGACCGCGCCTCCGACACCCTGCTGCGCCTCATCGAGACCGTCGGCCCCGGCACCCACCACGTCGTGTGCAGCCTCCCCGCCGACGACGGCCCACTGCTCGCCGCCGTCCACGTACACGCCGACACCGACGACACGATCGAACTCGCGGAGAACGACGCCCTCGTGCTCTGCACCGTCATGGCCGCCAGCACCGCCACCGGCCGGACCGGAGGCGTCGTCCTGCGCACCACCCACGACGACGAACGGCCCGACACCGTACGCGGCTGGTCCCTGCGCGACGGCCACCTCCACCCGCTCACCGAAGCGGAGGTCTTCAACGCCTACTGCACCGACGCCGCCACCGGCGACCCCGTACCGCCCGAGCACGGCGTCGTCTACCGCGCGGGACTCCCCCTGCCGCCACCGCCCGTCGACCACATCGGCCCGACGGGTCCCTTCGGACCCCTCACATGAGGGAGAGGCCGCAGTACGGGACCGGCTGGCGCGGAACACCGGGCCGATGACAAAACGGCGGAGGGCGCCCCACCCCGCACGGGTGGAACGCCCTCCGCCAACCAACCCGACCGCCGCCGTCGGCTCACTCGCCGGACAGCACGCCCTGCGCCGCCCGCCGCGCATCATCGGCGCTGTCGGTCGCCCGAGCCGCGGCAGCCGCACGCTCGCACTGCGCCAGCGTGTACTTCGCCAACGTCGCCCGCACATAAGGAATCGACGCCGCACCCATCGAAAGGCTGGTGACACCCAGACCCGTCAGCACACACGCGAGCAGCGGATCCGCCGCCGCCTCACCGCACACACCACAGCTCTTGCCCTCGGCCCGAGCCGCGTCCGCGGACGCCGCCACCAGGTCGAGCAGCGCGGGCTGCCACGGGTCCTGAAGCCGCGACACCGCACCGACCTGCCGGTCCGCCGCGAAGGTGTACTGCGCCAGGTCATTGGTGCCGAGCGACAGGAACTCGACTTCCTGGAGAATCGACCGCGCGCGCAGCGCCGCCGACGGAATCTCCACCATCGCGCCGAACTTCGCCCGCAGCCCCGCCGCACGGCACGCGTCCGCGAACGCCTTCGCGTCCTGACGGTCCGCCACCATCGGTGCCATGACCTCCAGATACACCGGAAGCCCCTCCGACGCCTTCGCCAGCGCGGTGAGCTGCGTCCGCAGCACCTCCGGGTGGTCGAGCAGCGACCGCAGCCCCCGCACACCCAGCGCCGGGTTGGGCTCGTCCGCGGGCGTCAGGAACTCCAGCGGCTTGTCGGCGCCCGCGTCGAGCACGCGCACCACCACCCGGCCCTCGGGGAACGCCTCGAGCACCTGGCGGTACGCCTGAACCTGCTTGTCCTCCGTCGGAGCCTTCGAGGAGTCGTCCAGGAACAGGAACTCCGTACGGAACAGACCCACGCCTTCCGCCCCCGCCGCCACCGCCGCGGGCACATCGGCCGGGCCGCCGACATTCGCCAGCAACGGCACCTTGTGCCCGTCCGACGTCGCACCAGGACCCGACGACGCCGACAGCGCCGCCTTCCGGGCCGCCGCCGCCTCGGACAGCGCGGTCCGCTTCTCCTGGTCCGGCTCGACGAACACCTCACCGGTGCTGCCGTCGACCGCGATCAGCGTCCCCTCGGCCAGCTCACCCGCACCCGGCAGCGCCACCACGGCCGGCACCCCGAGCGCCCGCGCCAGAATCGCGCTGTGACTGGTCGGCCCGCCCTCCTCGGTGACGAAACCGAGCACCAACGCAGGGTCGAGCAGCGCCGTGTCCGCAGGCGCCAGATCACGCGCGATCAGCACATACGGCTCGTCGCTGTCCGGCACACCCGGCATCGGCACACCCAGCAGCCGCGCCACGATCCGGTTCCGCACGTCGTCCAGATCCGCGACCCGACCGGCCAGATACTCACCAGCGCCCGCCAACAGCGCCCGGTAGGAAGCGAAAGCGTCGTACACCGCGCGCTCGGCCGTACTCCCCACCGCGATCCGGCGCTCGGCGTCGGCCAGCAGCTCCGGGTCCTGCGCCATCAGCGCCTGCGCCTCGAGCACCGCCTGCGCCTCGCCGCCCGCGAGATGACCACGCGCGGTCAGATCGGCGGCCACCGCCTCGACGGCCTGCCGCGCCCGACCCTGCTCGCGCGGAGCGTCGTCCGCCGGGATCTGCTTGGCGGGCGGCTCCAGAACAGCGGTGCCCATGTGCCGTACCTCGCCGATCGCCACACCGTGGCTGACACCGACGCCTCGCAGCGTTGTCTCCATCTCACCCGTCTCCGGTCGATGCGGCGGGTCGATGACGCCGCCGCTTAGGTTGCGTGCCCCCGCTGGCTTGACTCCTGGCGGAGAGCGGGACTACTTCCAGGTGAAGAGAGTGCCGCCCGCTTCGATCTCGCCGCTCTCCGCGACCTCGCCGAGCGCTTCCACCGTGGCCTCGAGCGCGACCACGGGGCACACCGGCGACTTCCCGGCCTCCTCGACGGCCGCCGGATTCCACCGGACGACCTCCTGGCCGCGGCTGACGGTGTCGCCCTTGGACACCAGCAACTCGAATCCCTCGCCATTGAGCTGAACGGTGTCGATGCCGAGGTGCGTCAGCACTCCGTGCCCTTCGTCGTCCACGACGACGAACGCGTGTGGGTGCAGAGAAACAACGACTCCGTCCACCGGGGACACCGCCACCGTCGACTCGCGCACGGGGTCGATGGCCGTACCCGGTCCCACCATGGCGCCGGAGAACACGGGGTCGGGCACTGCCGCGAGCCCGATGGCCCGTCCGGCCAGCGGAGAAGAAACGGTCGTCATGGGAAGCCTCCTATATGCGGAGCTCAAGACGCCGTCACTGCCTGTCACCGGACGGCGAGGCCGCGAGAGCAGCCTAAGTCATGTCAAGTATGGATTCCGCCCGAGCGGAAGCGACCACATGATGACCCTTCCCGATCGGAAGTCTGTCATCCGGCCACCCTCAGCCACCGTGACTGTCACCGCGACCGGAACGGCCGCGGTCGATTTGCTCCGGGCGGGGGAGTCCAGTACGTTGGCACAACCGCCTCGACGAGACCCGCGGAAACGTGTGTGCTCGGAACGGGGTTGGTAATTCCGACCGAATAGCTTCTGCTAAAGTCGGAGACACGACGAAGGGAAAGCCCGGAGGGCCGGTGAAACGGTCTGAAGGAAGCTTCCGTTCCTTGAGAACTCAACAGCGTGCCAAAAGTCAACGCCAGATATG
>NZ_JBEXNE010000019.1:0-163495 GCF_040610915.1 Streptomyces sp. NPDC003300
GCGCGCGGCGGCCACGGCACCCGCGGACCGGGTCCGCGCGGCGGCCGCCGCGGCGGCCGCGCGCCTCGGTACGGAGGCCGCGGAGGCGCTGGCCGCCGCGCAGGAGGAGGCGGCCAGGCGCCGCCGCGAGGCCGAGGAGCTGCTGGGCGCCGCCCGCGGCGAGGCCGAGCAGGAGCGCGCGCAGGCCCGCCGCGAGAGCGAGGAGTTGCTGGCCGCCGCCCGCAAGCGCGTCGAGGACGCGGCGGCGGAGGCCGACCGGCTGGGCGCGGAGGCCGACCAGCGGGCCGCGGAGGCGGTCGCGGCGGCGGAGGCCACCGCGCAGCAGGTCCGCGACTCGGTCGCGCATCTGCACCAGGAGGCCGAGGAGGAGATCGCCGGGCTCCGCTCGGCGGCCGAGCACGCGGCCCAGCGGGTGCGCGGCGAGGCCCAGGGCGAGGCGGACCGGCTGCGCGCGGACGCCAACTCCGAGCGGGAGCGGGCGTCGGAGGACTCGGCGCGGATCCGCCGGGAGAGCCAGGAAGAGGCCGACGCGGCACGGCAGTTGGCCGACCGTACGGTCACCGAGGCGATCGAGGAGTCCGACCGGCTGCGCGCCGAGGCCCGCGACGACGCCAACCGGATGCGTACCGACGCGGCGGGCCAGGCCGACCAGTTGGTCACCAAGGCCCGCGAGGAGGCCGAACGGCTCGGTATCCTCGCCAAGGACGCGCTGGACACCGCGGAGCGCGAGGCCGAGGAGGCGCGGACGCATTCGCAGCGCGTCCTCGACGAGGCGCGCGAGGCGGCCAACAAGCGCCGCAGCGAGGCCGCGGAGCAGGCGGACGAGCTGATCGGCAAGGCGCAGGCGGAGGCCCGCAGGACCGCGGCGACGGCCGAGGAGCAGGCCGACGCGATGGTCGGCGCGGCCCGCGGCGAGGCCGAGCGGCTGGTCAACGAGGCGACGGCGGAGGGCAACGGCCTGGTCGAGCGGGCGCGGACCGACGCGGACACCATGCTCGGCGAGGCCAGGCACGACGCGACGGCCATAAGGGAACGTACCGAGGAGCTGCGCCAGCGCGTGGAGTCCGAGGTCGAGGAGCTGCACGACCGGGCCCGCAAGGAGGCCGCGGAGGCGATGAAGACCGTCGGCGAGCGGGTCGACAAGCTGGTCACCGCCGCCACCGAGCAGCTCGCCGAGGCGGAGCAGAAGGCCGCCGAGATCAAGTCCACGGCCACCTCCGAGGCGAGCAAGGTCCGTATCGCCGCGGTGAAGAAGGTCGAGGGCCTCCTGAAGGAGGCCGAGCAGAAGAAGGCCGAGGCCGAGCGCGAGGCCGAGCGGGTCAAGGGGGAGGCCCGCAGCGAAGCCGATCGCATCGTGACCGAGGGCAGACGAGAGCTGGAGATCCTCGTGCGCCGCAGAGAAGACATCAACGCGGAGATCTCTCGCGTCCAGGACGTGCTGGAGGCGCTGGAGTCGTTCGAGGCACCCGGTGGCGGTGTCACCGCTGGTGCGGGCGCGGGAACCACTCGTTCGAGTGGCAAGCGCATCGATGATGCTCCACTCGATTGAGCGGACATTCTCCATACCTAATAGGCAATGGCTCGGTGACACGCCGCCTGGGCCCCTAGGATTCCCCCTATCACCTCAACCGGTCTGAATCGACAGGATCCCCATGAGCGACACTTCCTCCCCCTTCGGCTTCGAGCTCGTTCGGCGCGGATACGACCGCGGACAGGTGGACGACCGCATCACGAAGCTCGTCGCCGACCGTGACAGCGCACTGACGAGGATCACCGCGCTGGAGAAGCGCATCGAGGAGTTGCACCTCGAAACCCAGAACGCCCAGGCCCAGGTCAATGACTCGGAGCCGTCGTACGCGGGTCTCGGTGCCCGTGTCGAGAAGATCCTGCGCCTCGCCGAGGAGGAGGCGAAGGACCTGCGCGAGGAGGCCCGCCGCGCCGCCGAGCAGCACCGCGAGCTGGCCGAGTCGGCCGCCAACCAGGTGCGCAACGACGCGGAGGCGTTCGCCGCCGACCGCAAGTCGAAGGCCGAGGACGAGGGCGTCCGTATCGTCGACAAGGCGAAGGGCGACGCTTCGCAGCTCCGCGCCGACGCCACGAAGGACGCGCAGAACAAGCGCGAGGAGGCGGACGCCCTCTTCGAGGAGACCCGCGCCAAGGCCGCCCAGGCCGCCGCGGACTTCGAGACGAACCTGGCCAAGCGCCGCGAGCAGTCCGAGCGTGACCTGGCGGGCCGTCAGGCCAAGGCCGAGAAGCGCCTGGCGGAGATCGAGCACCGCGCCGAGCAGCTCCGCCTGGAGGCGGAGAAGCTGCGCACCGACGCCGAGCGTCGCGCGCGTCAGACGGTGGAGACCGCTCAGCGTCAGTCCGAGGACATCGTCGCGGACGCGAACGCGAAGGCCGACCGGATCCGCAGCGAGTCCGAGCGCGAGCTGGCGGCGCTCACCAACCGCCGCGACAGCATCAACGCTCAGCTCACCAACGTCCGCGAGATGCTGGCGACGCTGACCGGTGCCGCGGTCGCCGCGGCCGGTGCTCCGGCCGACGACGAGCCGATCTCGCGTGGCGTCCCGGCGCAGCAGTCCCGCTGATCTCCCGATCGGAAGCTCGGGCCCGGTCAGGAGCCACGGCCGCAGGAAGGGCCAAAGCGTCTGAACACGGGCTGAAGCCTCTGGACACGGGCTGAACGTTCGCCGACGGGTCGCCCGACACCCCCGCCCATCCCGGGCGGGGGTTTCGGTTTACTCCGGGGCGGTTGCTAGCCTCGCCACCATGATTGAGTTGCAGGGGCTCACCAAGCGGTACGGGGACAAGACCGCCGTCGACAATCTGACCTTCACCGTGCGCCCCGGCGTGGTGACCGGCTTCCTCGGGCCCAACGGCGCGGGCAAGTCCACGACGATGCGCATGATGCTCGGGCTGGACAACCCGACCTCGGGCAACGTACGCATCGACGGTCAGCACTACGCGCAGCTCAGCGAGCCGCTGAAGTACATCGGCGCACTGCTGGACGCCAAGGCCATCCACGGCGGGCGGACGGCGTACAACCATCTGCTGTGCCTGGCGCAGTCCAACCGCATTCCGCGGCACCGGGTGGACGAGGTGCTGGAGACGGTCGGTCTGACGGCCGTGGCGAAGAAACGTTCCAAGGGCTTCTCGCTGGGCATGGGCCAGCGGCTCGGCATCGCGGGGGCGCTGCTCGGCGACCCCGAGATCCTGATGTTCGACGAGCCGGTCAACGGTCTCGACCCCGAGGGCATCCACTGGATCCGCAACCTCATGAAGGGGCTGGCCGCGCAGGGCCGTACGGTCTTCGTCTCCAGCCACCTGATGAGCGAGATGGCGCTGACCGCCGAGCATCTGATCGTGATCGGCCGCGGCCGGCTGATGGCCGACACCTCGATGGCCGACTTCATCGAGAAGAACTCCCGCTCCTACGTGCGGATTCGCACCCCCCAGCCGGAGCGGCTGAAGGACGTGCTGGCCACGGCGGGGTTCACCCCGGTGACCACGAGCGACGGCACGTTCGAGATCCAGGACGGCGACACGGCGCAGCTCGGCGAGCTGGCCGCGCAGCATCAGGTGGTGCTGCACGAACTCAGCCCGCAGCGGGCATCGTTGGAGGAAGCGTTCATGCAGCTCACCGCGGACTCGGTGGAGTACCACGCGGGCGGTGTGCTCGCGCCGCCGCCCGGTCCGGGTGGTGCCGCGCCGCAACCCGGCGCCCCCGCCCCGCAGTGGGGTGCGGACTGGCGCAACTCCGGCTCCGGGAAGGGGAACTGACATGGCGTCTCCTACCGCCGTCCTCCAGTCGGAGTGGACGAAGATCAAGTCGGTACGTTCCACGGTCTGGACGCTGGCGCTCGCCTTCATCGTCACCGTGGGTCTGGGCGCGCTGATCTGTCTGGTGGTCAACAACACCTTCCACGACAGGTCCGCCACGGACAGGGCGACCTTCGACGCCACGAACACCAGCTTCTTCGGCATGTCGCTCGGCCAGTTGGCACTGATCGTCTTCGGTGTGCTGGTGATCTCCAGCGAGTACAGCACCGGCATGATCCGCACCTCGCTTGCGGCCGTCCCGCAGCGCGGGATGTTCTACTTCTGCAAGGTCGCCATCGCGGGCCTGCTGGGCCTGGTGGTCGGCATGGCCACCAGCTTCGTCGCGTTCTTCCTCGGCCAGGCGCTGCTCGGCTCGCACAAGACGTCGATCAGCGACTCGGGGGTGCTGCGGGCCGTCTTCGGCGCGGGGCTCTACATGACGCTGATGGTGCTGCTGTGCGTCGGCGCCGCCGCGATGATGCGCAGCCCGATGCTGGGTCTGGGCATCCTGATGCCGTTCTTCTTCCTGGTCTCGCCGATCCTGTCGGCGGTGCCGAAGGTGAAGACGTTCGCCAGGTACCTCCCCGACCAGGCGGGCCAGAAGATCATGCAGGTGGTGCCGGATTCGGGCGACCACACCGCGTACGGCCCCTGGGGCGGTATCGGCATCATGGCGATCTGGGTGATCGTGGCGCTGGTCGGCGGTTACGTGGTGCTGGCCAAGCGCGACGCCTGACGCGGTAGGGGGCCGCCTCCCGGGCGGCCCCGCACGTCGGCCGAGTCCCGATTGTCGCAATGGGGGCACCTCCCGGGTGCAACTCTGGGGGACTGTGGGGGGAACCAACCCCCACCGGCTACGCTTCCTCCCTCACGGGGGCGAGTCGCCTCCGTTGCAGCGAGGGGCGGAGCATGATCCAGGCAGTCGGCCTGACCAAGCAGTACGGCGCGAAAACAGCCGTGTACAACCTGTCGTTCCAGGTACGGCCTGGCACCGTCACCGGATTCCTCGGCCCGAACGGCTCGGGCAAGTCCACGACGATGCGGATGATCCTGGGCCTGGACGAGCCGACCTCCGGCCAGGTGACCATCGGCGGAGTGCCGTACCGGCGGCTGCCGAACGCGCCGCGCAAGGTGGGCGCGCTGCTGGACGCCAAGGCGGTGCACGGGGGCCGCAGCGCCCGCCAGCACCTGCTCTGCGTGGCGCAGCTCTCCGGCATCCCGGCCCGCAGGGTCGACGAGGTGCTGGGCGTCGTCGGCCTCCAGGACGTGGCCTCCCGCCGCTCGAAGGGCTTCTCGCTGGGCATGGGCCAGCGGCTCGGCATCGCGGGCGCGCTGCTCGGCGACCCGGAGGTGCTGCTCTTCGACGAGCCGGTCAACGGCCTCGACCCCGAGGGCATCCACTGGGTGCGCAATCTGATGCGCAAGCTGGCGAGCGAGGGCCGTACGGTCTTCGTCTCCAGCCACCTGATGAGCGAGATGGCGCTGACCGCCGACCACCTCATCGTCATCGGCCGCGGCCAACTGCTCGCCGACATGAGCGTCAAGGACTTCATCGCGCACCACTCGACCGGCTACGCGCTGGTCCGCACGCCCGCCGAGGGCGGTGAGCGGGAGAAGTTCAGCAAGGCGCTCACCGACGCGGGCGCCGCCGTACAGCCGGAGCAGGACGGCGCGCTGCGCGTCACCGGCCTCGAACTGCCCAGGATCAGCGACATCGCGTACGACGCCGAGGTCCGGATCTGGGAACTGTCGCCGCACCAGGCGTCGTTGGAGGAGGCGTACATGCGCCTGACCAGCGGCGCGGTCGACTACCGCTCGACGCAGGACCCGCGCCAGGGCCTCCAGCACGCGGCGCCGTACGCCGTCCAGGGCCCCGGCGGCTACGCGCCGCCGCCGGGAGCGCAGGGCTGGCAGCAGCCGTACGGGCAGCAACAGCCTTACGGGCAGCCGGGTTACGGGCAGCAGCAGCCCGGCTGGGGGTACCAGCAGCAGCCGATGGCCGCGCCCGTACCGCAGCAGTCGTACGCTCCCCAGCCGCCGCCGGCCGCTCCCGCCGCTCCCGCGCCTCAGCCCGCCGCACCCGCCGCACCCGCGCCTCAGCCCGCCGCACCCGCCGCACCGCCCGCACCCGCCGCCCTGAACATGGACAAGTCCGACAGCGAGGACGCCCGATGACCGCCCCGGCCCAGTTCCCGGCCTCCGCCCCCCGCGGCGGCTACCAGCAACAGCAGCCGCCGCAGCCGCAGTTCGCCTCGCAGTTGCCGGTCGCGCAGACCACCCTCGGGCAGGCGGTGCGCTCGGAGTGGACGAAGATCCGCACGGTGCGCTCCACGGTGTGGACGCTCGGCGTGATGCTTGTCCTGGTCATCGGCATCAATCTGCTGGTGGTCGTGCCGATCGACCACAGCAACGACACCAGCGTGCCGGTGCTCGCGCCCGGCCTGTTCGGCCTGATCCTGGGCCAGTTGGCGATCATCACGCTGGGCGTGCTGGTGATCACCTCCGAGTACGGCACCGGCATGATCCGTACCACCCTGACCGCGTGCCCGCGGCGCTCGCGGGTCCTGACGGCGAAGGCGATCGTCTTCTTCCTGCTGTCTTTCGTGACCACCACGGTCGCCTGCACGATGACCGCGCTCATCAGTTGGAGCGTGATGTCCGGCAAGCGGGTCTCCGGATACGACCTGGAGGACCCGCACCCGGGCGTCGTCATCAAGGACGGCGTGACCGCCGCGAGCGGCACCGAATGGCTGGGCGCGACCGTCGGCGTCGGCCTCTACGTGGCGCTGCTCGGCCTGCTGGCGCTCGCCGTCGGCACGCTGCTGCGGCACTCGGCCGGGGCGATCACCACCATGCTGGGCGTCGTCCTGCTGCCGCTGCTGATCGCGATCTTCCTGCCGTCCAGCCTGGACGGGGCCCGCGACAAGCTGGTGCGGTTCTCCGCGCCCAACTCGCTGGCCTCGCTGTACCACTTCCCGATGATCGGCGAGGGCGACCAGAACGGCCTGCCCCAGCTCATCACGCTGGCCTGCGTCACGGCGGTGCTGCTGGGAGCGGCGTACGCGACCCTCAACAGCAGGGACGTCTGAGCGTCAGGGGCGTCTGAGCGTCAGCAACGTCTGAGCGCCAGGAACGTCTGAACACCGGCGCCGCCCGAGGCGTACCGGACGGCTCAGCCGCTTCAGCCGCCGCCGGACATGGCCCCGGTTCAGTGCCGGGGGGCGTTACGGGACCGCTGCACCTTGCTGGTGCGGCGGTCCCTCGCGTTCCAGCACGCCCGGTGCCAGTGCCGCCGGTCGTCCACTCCCCCGTACTCCCGCCAGGCCACCACGTGCCCGACGCCGGGCGGGATCTCCTGGTCGCAGCCGGGGCAGCGGTAGTGCTTGCCGGAGGCGCTGCCCGCGACCGGGCGCACCACCCACTCCTCGCCCTGCCACTCCACGGTGCTGCCGGCGCCGAACCCCGACTCCTGCTGCTCCGTACGGTCGGCGGGGCGGCCTCCGCCGGGCGGGCGGTTTCGACGCGGCGACACGGGACACCTCGCGCTCTGCTGGGCTTCGCGGACTCTCCGTCAAGGGTACGCGGCCGGTCGGTCCATACCGGAACACCCGCCTCGCGCACACCAGAACGGCTCATCTCCGATATGACTGCCGAAAATCATGAAAACGTCCCAGAAAGCCGTGCCTTTGGCACGTGCCAAGCGTTACCAAGGGAGGAGGGATGAGCAATGCGAGTTGGGACTTTCGTCATAGCGGCCCAGTTCCCCGGTCAGGGCCAGGGAGAGGCGCTGCACCGGGCGATATCCTCGGCCGAGGCCGCTGACGCCGCGGGACTTGACACGGTATGGCTGGCAGAGCACCACTTCGTCCCGTACGGCGTGTGCCCGTCGGCCGTCACCCTCGCCGGGCTGCTGCTCGGGCGTACGCGGCGGATCGGCGTGGGCACCGCGGTGAGCGTGCTGCCGACCGCGCATCCGGTGGCGCTGGGCGAACAGGCCGCGCTGCTGCACCTGGCGTCCGGCGGACGCTTCACCCTCGGGGTCGGCCGCGGCGGCCCGTGGGTGGACCTGGAGGTCTTCGGCACCGGACTGGCCGCCTTCGAGGCCGGTTTCCCCGAATCGCTCGACCTGCTGCTGCGCTGGCTGCGCGAGCCCGCGGTCGGCGCGGACGGTCCGCGCTACGCCTTCCGCGAGGTGTCCGTCGTACCGCGCCCCGACGAGCTGTACGACCCGGCGGCGGAGCCGGTGGCGGGCTCGGGCCCGCCCGTCGTGGTCGCCTGCACCTCCCCCGCCACCGTCCGGCTGGCCGCGGAGCGCGGGCTGCCGATGCTGCTGGGGATGCACTGCGGGGACGAGGAGAAGGCCGCGATGGTGGCGGTCTGGCGGGAGACGGCGCTGGCCGCCGGGCACTGCCCCGACGCCGTGTCGGCCGCCGGTCATGTCTCGGCGGGCGTGGCCCAGGTCGGGGACACCAGGTCGGACGCGGTGGAGACGCTGCTCAAGTCGATGCCCGGCTGGCTCCAGCGCGGGCTCGGCGCCCACCGCACGGTGGACGGCAGCGCGCGGGCCATGCGCGACCCGCACGCCTACACCGAACTGCTCTGTGATCTGCACCCGGTGGGTCCGCCGCGGCTGTGTGCCGACCGCCTCGCGGCGACCGCGGAACGGACCGGTATCACCAGGTTCGCCCTCCTGGTGGAGGGCTCGGGGGACCTCACCGCCACCTTGGACAATGTGGCCAGGCTGGGCGCCGACGTGCTCCCGGAACTGGCCTGATTACGCGGGCGGGTCCGGTTGCGGGAGCGGGCCGCATTGTGCCGACGCCCAGTGCGCGCTAGGGCCGTGACCGGCGGTGTTCGCCGGGCGGGGCGTTACGTCAGCAGTCCCTGAACTCCGGTGACTGGTTGAGCACTTGGGACCTGACGGAAGTGAACTTGCCGTAGCTCTCGGCGATCCCGGGGTCCACCGTGTCCAGTGGGAAGACCGCCACGCGGTGGCAGTTCTGGAAGGCGAGCCGCACCCCGAAGTGCCGCTGTAGGGCCCCTCGTATCGCGTCGCTGGCCAGTGCACGGAGCAACTGGCCGCGTTCCTTCTCGCTCGGCGGCGGCACCTGGTTGTCGGCGAAGGCTCCGCCGTCGACCTTGAGCTGTGCCACCAACGAGCTGATCATCTCCCACGCGTAAGGGAGGGACGTCCTGACGCAGTCGACGAATTCCTGTTCGTCGACCTCGCCTCGCTCGGCCTGTTCGAGGAGGGCCGGTGAGACGTCGAGCGACATGGGTACTCCTCTCGTGACCCCGTGATCACACGGAGCCAGACGGACGGGTTGCCGGCGGCCGGACCAGCGTTCCCGCACGTCCGGCCTCCGCTTCAACCGTAGGGTCGTTGGTCCGACCGCACCAGGAGGTAGCACACTTAACCGGCCAAGTTTCCGCAGTCGTCCGGAGTCGTACGCACAGGGGCGGACGGGACGTGCGGGGGCGAAACGTGCGGCGGTGAATCACACGGGGCCGAATCGCGTACGGGGCGGCGCGTCCAGTAGCGTTGCGCACCATGCGTCTCGTCATCGCCCGCTGCTCCGTCGACTACGCGGGCCGGCTCTCCGCCCACCTGCCCTCCGCCACCCGGCTGCTGCTCATCAAGGCGGACGGCAGTCTGTCGGTGCACGCCGACGACCGGGCCTACAAGCCGCTCAACTGGATGTCCCCGCCCTGCACGCTCAAAGAGGGCGACGACGGCGTCTGGACGGTCGTCAACAAGGCCGGTGAGCAGCTCATCATCACCATCGAGGAGGTCCTGCACGACTCCTCGCACGAACTCGGTGTCGACCCCGGCCTGATCAAGGACGGTGTCGAGGCGCACCTCCAGGAGCTGCTGGCCGACCGGATGGAAGTCCTCGGCGAGGGCTGGACCCTGATCCGCCGCGAATACCCCACCGCCATCGGCCCGGTGGACATCCTGTGCCGCGACGCCTCGGGCGCCACCGTCGCCGTCGAGCTGAAGCGGCGCGGCGACATCGACGGTGTCGAGCAGCTCACCCGTTACCTCGAACTCCTCAACCGCGACCCCCATCTCGCCCCGGTCCGCGGGGTGTTCGCCGCCCAGGAGATCAAGCCCCAGGCCCGCGTGCTGGCCACGGACCGCGGCATCGGCTGTGTCGTCCTGGACTACGACGGCATGCGCGGCATCTCCGACGACAAGCTGCGGCTGTTCTAGCCCGCCCCTTTGACTCGCCGCGCTGGCCCGCCCCTTTGACTCGCCCCTTTGCCTCACCGCTTTGACCCGCGGCGCTGGTCCGCGGCTTCGAGGGAGTCGAGCCGGCGCGGGAGGCGGGCGCCGGCCCGGGCGGGGGTCAGTCGAGGCAGAATTCGTTGCCCTCCGGGTCGGTCATCACGATGTGGCCCGGACTGAGGAGGGCGGGCTCGTGGCGGGCGAGGCGGGTGGCGCCGAGGGCGACGAGGCGGTCGGCCTCCTTCTCGTGGGCCGCCATCCGCTCGTCGCCCTCCAGGCCGGGGGCGGCGCGGACGTCGAGGTGGACGCGGTTCTTGGCCTGCTTCCCCTCGGGGACGCGCTGGAAGAAGAGCCGGGGCCTGACGCCCGAGGGGTCGACGGCGGCGGAGCGTTCGTTGCGCAGCTCGGGCGGTACACCCATCGACTCCAGGGCCTCGTCCCAGGACGAGAAGCCCTCGGGCGGGTCCTGGAGCCGGTAGCCGAGGGCCTCGGCCCAGAAGACGGCCAGCGCGTTCGGGTCGGCGCAGTCGAAGGTGATCTGGATGTCGCGGACTTCCTGGTGCTCGTTCATGATCCCAGCGTGGCGCATATAGCGGACAGGTACGTTCCGTGATGGCCGGGCGGTGTGGAACGATCACCCGATGACCGTAGAAGCGACGACCGAACGGGTGCTGCGGCTGCTGTCGCTCCTCCAGCACCGCTCGTCCTGGACGGCCGGTGAACTCGCCGCCGAGCTGGGCGTCACCGACCGCTCGGTGCGCCGCGACGTGGAGCGGCTGCGCGCGGTCGGCTACCCCGTGCACGCGGTCCCGGGCGTCGGCGGCGGCTACCGGCTCGGCGCGGGCACCCGGCTGCCGCCGCTGCTGCTGGACGACGACGAGGCCATCGCGACGGCGGTCTCGCTGCGGCTGGCGTCGGGCGGCACGGTCGCGGGCGCGAGCGAGGCGGCGCTGCGGGCCCTCGCCAAGCTCGACCAGGTGATGCCGCCCCGGCTGCGCGCCGAGGTGCGGGCCGTCCAGGGCGCCACCGACACCCTGGTGGGCCCCACCGACGAAGTCGACCCGGACCTGCTGATGACCTTCGCGCGGGCCTGCCGGGACACCGTACGCGTACGGTTCGCGTACAGCGGCCGGGACGGCGGCACGGCGCGCGAGCGTACGGTCGAGCCGGTGCGGATGGTCACCACGGGACGCCGCTGGTACCTGATGGCCTGGGACGTCGACCGCGACGACTGGCGCACCTTCCGGCTCGACCGGATGCGCGACGCGCAGACGACCACCTGGCGCTTCCGGCCCCGCGAGCACCCCGACCCGGTCGCCTACGTGCGGCGCTCCGTGACCGAGTCCCCGTACGCGCACCTGGCCCGCGTCCGGCTGCGCGCCCGGACGGAGCTCGTGAGCGACATGGTGCCGCCGCAGGTCGGACGCGTCGAGGACGACGAGCGCGACGGCTGGTGCGTCCTCGTCATCGGCGCGGATTCCCTGGAGGTGACCGCCGCCCGCGTGGCCGCGCTGGGCTTCGAGGCCGAGGTGCTCGAACCGCCGGAGCTGCGCGAGGCCGCCGCCCGCCTGGCCCGCCGCCTCGCCGCCATGGCGGAGGGCGGCTGACCTCAGCCGGTCGGCGCGACGGTGTCCGTGGGTGCGGGGCCGGTGGCTCCGGGGCCGGTGGCTCCGGCTTCCGTCGTCGGCGGGGTGAAGGTGCCGGTCCTGGTGGGGGCGGCGCCGGAGGGGGTGAGGTTCGGCGGAGAGGAGACGTCGGCCGAGGTGGGGTCGATGGGCGGAGTCGTCGTGTCCGTCGGCGCTGGAGTCGTCGTAGGCGGCGTCGTCGTCGGAGTTGTCGGCGGCGTCGAGGGTGTCGTCGGCTTTGTCGTACGCGTCGGCGGCCTCGACGTCTGCGTGTTGCGCGGCGGCGTCGGCGTATCGCCCGGTGCCGACGTCAGGCCGCCGTCAGGGGGCGTGACCGGGGCTCCGGGGGCCGTTGTCGGGCCGCCCGTCGTCCCGGCCGGTGTCGACGGCGTCGGGGACGTGGCGGAGGCGGACGGCGAGGCGGCCGTGGGGCCGTCCGTCGAGGGATCGTCCGTCGGGGCGTCGGTTGAGGGGTCGTCCTGCTGGGCGGACTCGACCGGCTGGACCTGGTTGGGCTTGGGGCCGTCGCCCGAGGTGGCGCCCATCGTGACGATCGTGGCGAGGGCCGCCGCGAGCGCGACGCCGGTGCCGACCACTACCAGATTGCGGCGTCGGCGGTGCGTGGCGGGGCGCCCGGCCTCGCCCTGCGGTGCCGGGGCGCCGCTCTTGTTGATCACCGTCAGCGGCGTCGTGGCCGCCGTGATCGCGAGCGGCGCCGTACCGCCGGAGCCGCCCGGCGGGAGTTCGAGCAGCGCGGGCAGGTTCGGGAGGCCGCCGCCGTCACGGTCGTTGACCAGCGCGAGCGTACGGCGGCCGACGACGGTGCCCTGCCGGTCGGCGAGGGCCCCGCGCAGGGCGATGGACGCCTCCAGTTCGGCGCGGGCGCGGTCGGTGTTGCCGGTGCACAGCGCGAGGACGCCCAGCTCGTGGTGGAAGTACGCCTCTTCGGCGACCTCGCCCGACAGCCGTGCGGCCTCCTGGCCGATCCGCAGTGCCCGCTCCCAGGCGCCCCAGTGCAGCGCGGCGGCGAAGGCGGGCGCGACGGTGCGGGCGAGCAGGACGGCCGCGCTGGGGTTGCCGCCGTCGCGGCAGGCGGACATCGCGGCGAGGATCGCCTCGGACTCGGCGGCGGCGCGCTCGGGGCCGACCGAGGGGTGCCCGGTCCACCAGGCGTAGTGCAGGGCCGCGGTGTGCGACTGGACCGCGCTCAGCTCGCCGTCGGCGGTGAGCCGCGGCGCGAGCTGCTGGACGACTCCGGCGGCGAGGCGGAAGTGCGCGGAGACCGGTACGGCCAGGCCGACCGCGGTGAGTTCGCCGAGGGCCGCGTCGCCGTGGGTGTCACCGACGAGGGCGGGCAGGTGCGAGGGGTGCGGGCACTCGCCGTCGAGTGCCACGGCGAAGGCGAGGGCTTCGCGGGCCGATTCGCTCAGCCTGCTGGCGAGCAGTTCCGCGGGGGCCGCGCTCTCGGCGAGCGACGGCAGCGGCAGGTCGACGGGCGGGCCGGTGTATCCGGCGGGGCCGGGCTTGGGGGCGGACCCCGGTATCTCCGGTGTCGCGGGGGTCGCCGCGGTGTCCGGGCCGACGGTGAGCGCGTTCGCGGGGTCCTCGGCACCGTGCCCGGTGGGTGCGTCGGGACCCTGGAGTATGTCGAAGCCGGTGAGGTCGGGTATGGGCGGCGTTCCGGCGCCCTGCGGGCCGGTCGGCGAGCCGTTCTCCCACACCGAGTCGTCCCAGTCGGGCTCGGGCGGCTGGCGCAGCGCGTCCCGCTGCCGCAGCAGCGCGCCTGCCTGCACGAAGCGCAGCGGCAGGCCCTCGGACTCGAACCACAGGTCGGCCGCCCACGCGGTCTCGTCCTCGCCGAGGGGCCGCCCGGTGACGAATTGCAGCAGGTCGACGCAGGCGACGCGGGTCAGGCCCGACAGGAAGACCTCTTCGATCATCGAGTCGGCGGACGGTGTGGTGACGTCGGGTGTCGCGGACATCAGGAAGGCGCACTCGGGGGCCGCGGAGAGCAGTTCCTCCAGCCCCGCGCCGCCGAATTCCAGGTCGTCGATGACGACGACGGCGCCGGTGTCGCGCAGCAGGCCCGGCAGGTCCGCGCGGTCGGGGCGGTGGCCGTCGGTGGCGTAGACGGTGGCGAAGAGTTCCTGGAGCACGTCGGCGGGGGTGCGGCGGTAGCCGGACAGCCAGAGCACGCCGTCGGGGGCGAGGTCGGCGCAGGCGTTGGCAACGGATTCCAGCAGCGCGGTGCGGCCCGCGCCGGACGGTCCGGTGACCCGTACGGAACGGCCTCTGGCCAGCAGCCGGATCAGCCGCTCGCGCTCCTCGTCGCGCTCCAGCAGCGGCAGTTCGGGGGCGGGCGGTCCCGGCGGCGGCGACGGGCGGCCCGCGGCCAGGTGCGCGACGCGCTCCTCGGGGGTGCGGCGCAGCGGCAGCGGGCGCTCGGCGGGCGGGCAGAGGGTGACCTCGGTGCCGTCGATCGGGTTGACGGTCAGCAGATAGTCGGAGGTGGTGACGCGCAGCACGCGGGCGTTGCCGCCGCTGGAGGTGCCGCCCAGTTCCGGGGTGAGCGGGTCGCGGGAGGCGCGGGGGCCGCGCAGCGCCAGGGTGCTGTCCGTGAGGGCGGGCAGGGACCCGGTGGCGGGGCCGTTGCCGTTGCCGTGGTCGGCGGGGGCACTGAAATCGGAGCCGGAGCCCGCGGCGAAGTCGGAGCCGAAGCCGGTTCCCGGGCCGGGCGTGGGGGCCGGGCCGAAGTCGGCGGCGAAGTCCGCGCCGTGCCCGAATTCGACGCCCTGGCCGAAGTCGGGGCCGGTGGCGGGGCGCGCGTCGGCGTCGGCGACCGTCAGGTCGTCGACGTCCGGTATCGGGCGTTCGCCCGACTCGCCGGTGCGGTGGTCCATCTCGTACGCCCCCCAGGTGCGTGACGTGCGGGGGCCCGATCGGGCCGCCCTGTGTCCGCTGCCGGACCCGGCCCGATTCCCCTTTTCTGGCGTACGGGGTGGCACGCCTGCTGGCAATCTGCGGCAAACTCTAAAGGCTGCCACAGTATTCATGAAGTGCCGGGGCCACGGTGCCGCCCTTACGTCACCTTTCGGCCTCGATCGCGAGGATTCGGTGCAGCCGGGTGGCGACCAGCAGGCGCTGCATTCGCGGCGGGACCCCGCGCAGCACGAGCCTCCGGTTGGCGCGGCCCGCTCTGCGGTGGGCGCCCATGATCACGCCGAGACCGGTGGCGTCCCACGAGTCCAGCTCCGTGAGATCGAGCACCAGGTCCCCGCGGCCGGAGTCGACGGCGGTGTGCAGGGCCGAACGGGCGTCCGCCGCGCTCCGGACGTCGAGGCGGCCCCCGACGACCAGCTCGGCGTGGTCGCCCTTGATGTGCATAGTCGCTCCCCGAGGAGTGCCGGCTCGTGGGCCCGGCTCATGGCATGGCCGCCGCGGGACGGCGACGGCACGGATCATCCGTATGTCTTCACACAACTGACGGTCCGTCGTATGGAGAAGTTGCCGTCTGTGAGCGAACCGATACCGAATTCACTCCTGGGGGTGACGTTGTTTAGTACGCGTGCCCAGGATGCGCGTTCCGTACGGTGCCCCGGTGCGGGTGGAAACTCAGTACGAGTAGAAGCCCTTGCCGCTCTTGCGGCCGAGGTCGCCCGCGTCGACCATGCGGCGCATGATCTCCGGCGGCGCGAACTTCTCGTCCTGCGACTCGGTGTAGATGTTGCCCGCGGCGTGCAGCAGGATGTCCACGCCGGTGAGGTCGGCGGTGGCGAGCGGGCCCATCGCGTGGCCGAAGCCGAGCTTGCAGGCGATGTCGATGTCCTCGGCGGAGGCGACGCCCGACTCGTAGAGCTTGACGGCCTCGACGACCAAGGCCGAGATCAGCCGGGTGGTGACGAAGCCCGCCACGTCGCGGTTGACGACGACGCAGGTCTTGCCGATCTCCTCGGCGAAGGCGCGGGCGCGCTCCAGCGTGGCGTCGCTGGTCTTGTAGCCGCGGACGAGTTCGCAGAGCTGCATCAGCGGGACCGGCGAGAAGAAGTGGGTGCCGACGACGCGTTCGGGGTTGCGGGTGACGGCGGCGATCTTGGTGATCGGGATCGCGGAGGTGTTGGAGGCGAGGACCGCGTCGTCGCGCACGATCGTGTCGAGGGCGCGGAAGATCTCCTGCTTGACCTCGATCCGCTCGAAGACGGCCTCCACGACGATGTCCGCGTCCGCGGCGGCGTCGAGGTCGGTGGTCGCGGTGATCCTGGCCAGCGCCGCCTCGGCGTCCGCCGCGTCCAGCTTGCCCTTGGAGACGAACTTCTCGTACGAGGCGCGGATGCCGTCGGTGCCGCGCTTGAGCGCCGCGTCGGTGACGTCCCGCAGGACCACGTCGTACCCCGCCTGGGCCGACACCTGCGCGATACCGGAGCCCATCAGTCCCGCTCCGACGACGGCGAGCTTCTTCGCCACGGCACACACCTCTCCATTGGGGCCGAGCCATTGCGGCCGACTGGCCGAATTCGCTGATCTCGCCGGACCTTAACGCCCGTTCACCTCCGCGCGCAGCAGGAAGTAAGCGGTGTCACCGTGTGTCCTTCGTCGCACTGGGCGTCAACCGGCCGTCGGACGGGGGCGGGAGACGGCCCGTCGGGCGGGCACGCTCTACGCTCGACCGTATGGTCAACCTCACCCGCATCTACACCCGTACCGGCGACGACGGCACCACGGCGCTCGGCGACATGAGCCGGACCGCGAAGACCGACAGCCGGATCGCCGCCTACGCCGACGCCAACGAGGCCAACGCCGCGCTCGGTGTGGCGCTCGCGCTCGGCGCGCTGCCCGAGGAGGTCGCCACCGTCCTGGTGCGCGTGCAGAACGACCTCTTCGACGTCGGCGCCGACCTCGCCACTCCGGTGGTCCCCGACCCGGAGTACCCGCCGCTGCGGGTCGAGCAGACCTATGTCGACCGGCTGGAGGAGGAGTGCGACCGCTTCCTCGCCGATCTGGAGAAGCTCCGCAGCTTCATCCTCCCCGGCGGCACGCCCGGCGCGGCCCTGCTCCACCAGGCGTGCACCATCGTCCGCCGCGCCGAACGCTCCACCTGGGCCGCTCTGGAGGACCACGCGGACACGATGAACCCGCTCACCGCGACCTACCTGAACCGGCTCTCCGACCTGCTGTTCATCCTCGCCCGCACCGCCAACAAGTCCCGCGGGGACGTCCTGTGGATCCCCGGCGAGAACCGCTGACACCAGGGGTCGACATGGTCCAGACCTCTTGACCGGTGGTCCAGACCTTTCTAGGCTCCGGCTGACCCATACGGCCGGGGGTCGACACCGCCGCCCGTCGGCCTCCGGTCCTCACCGGGCGCGCCCGGGAATCCGCCCGCGAATCCGCCCGGCCGAAACCCGCGCCGAGCGACGCACCGGCCCTGAAACGCGCGAAGCCGCGCCTCCCAGAGGCACGGCAAGGAACAGGTGCTACGCCACGTTGACCCGCTGGCCGGGCGGCGCCGCTTCGAGCCAGGCGAGGAAACCCGTCAGGGCGTCGTCGCTCATCGCCAGCTCAAGCCGGGTGCCCTGATGCTCGCAGGAGAGCACCACCGCGTCCGACAGCAGGGCCAGCTCCTCCGAGCCCTGCGGGTCCCGGCGCCCCAGTACCTCGATCGCCGGACGCAACAGCACCCGCCGCGGGCGGGGCGCGTACGAGAAGACCCGGAACCACTCCACCCGGTCACCGCTGTAGCGCGCGACTCCGTACACCCAGCCCTTGCCGCCGCCGGCCGGCTCCGCGTCCTGCTCGGGAGCGGGGCGCAGGCTGCAGTCGAAAGTGCCGCCTGGCCGTTGGATCAGCCGGCGGCGCAGTCCGAAGACGAAGAGTCCGAGCAGCGCGGCGGCGATCACCGCGCCACCCACCTCAAAGGAGAGGATCACGTCCACCGACCTCCTCGCCTAGAAATGGGTTACTGCCCTTGCTGTACCGGAGCCGCGGACCGCCCCAGGAGGGCAGTCCGCGGCACCGTGGTCGTTCGGTCACGCCTGGTACGTCTGCTGATGCGGTTGTGGTGGTGCGGTTGCCCGGTCAGCCGGTCGCGCCGACCCGCGGACCGTCCTGCGGTCCGGTCAGTGCGCTCCCGCGGCGGCGGCGAGCCGGACCTCGGCACGGCGCTCGGCCGCGGCGTCGGTCTCCGACTTCGACCGCTCAAGAGCACGCTCGGCGCGCGCCACATCGATCTCGTCCGCCAGCTCCGCGATCTCCGCGAGAATCGAGAGCTTGTCGTCGGAGAAGGAGATGAAGCCACCGTGCACGGCGGCCACGACAGTGCCGCCGTCAGAGGTGCGCACCGTCACCGGGCCGGACTGGAGCACCCCGAGGAGCGGCTCGTGTCCCGGCATGATGCCGATGTCACCCGACGTGGTACGGGCGATGACCATGGTGGCCTCGCCGGACCAGACACTACGGTCCGCGGCGACCAGCTCGACGTGAAGATCGGCCAAGACGGCTCCTCGGGTTGGCACCCACCGTCCTCAGTGGATGCGTAAGACACAGAATAAGGGGTGCGAGAGGGGGCGGGCGCCCCGGGGCTTCGCCACGGGACTCACCGCCCCCCTTTTACGCTGTCGCGCGCGCTCCTACCGACGCGGACGCGCGGCCTGCGCGAGGCTCCCGCGTCAGTTGACGCCGAGCTTCGCCGCGTTGGCCTTGAGGTCGTCCAGGCCACCGCACATGAAGAACGCCTGCTCCGGGAAGTGGTCGTACTCACCGTCGGCGATGGCGTTGAACGCGGAGATCGACTCGTCCAGCGACACGTCGGAGCCGTCGACACCGGTGAACTGCTTCGCCGCGTGGGTGTTCTGCGACAGGAAGCGCTCGATCCGGCGGGCGCGGAAGACGGTGAGCTTGTCCTCTTCGCCCAGCTCGTCGATGCCGAGGATGGAGATGATGTCCTGGAGGTCCTTGTACTTCTGCAGGATTCCCTTGACGCGCATGGCGCAGTCGTAGTGGTCCTGCGCGATGTAGCGCGGGTCCAGGATGCGGGACGTGGAGTCCAGCGGGTCCACCGCGGGGTAGATGCCCTTCTCCGAGATCGGCCGCGAAAGCACGGTCGTCGCGTCGAGGTGGGCGAAGGTGGTCGCCGGGGCTGGGTCGGTCAGGTCGTCCGCGGGGACGTAGATCGCCTGCATCGAGGTGATCGAGTGACCACGCGTCGAGGTGATCCGCTCCTGGAGCTGACCCATCTCGTCGGCCAGGTTCGGCTGGTAACCCACCGCGGACGGCATACGGCCGAGCAGCGTGGAGACCTCGGAACCGGCCTGCGTGAAGCGGAAGATGTTGTCGATGAAGAACAGCACGTCCTGCTTGGCCACGTCACGGAAGTACTCCGCCATGGTCAGACCGGCCAGCGCCACGCGCAGACGGGTGCCCGGGGGCTCGTCCATCTGACCGAAGACCAGCGCGGTCTGCGGCAGCACGCCCGACTCGGCCATTTCCGCGATGAGGTCGTTGCCCTCACGGGTGCGCTCGCCGACACCGGCGAACACCGAGACGCCCTCGTGCAGCTTGGCCACACGCATGATCATTTCCTGGATGAGCACGGTCTTGCCGACACCGGCGCCGCCGAACAGACCGATCTTGCCGCCCTTGACGTACGGGGTCAGCAGGTCGACGACCTTCAGGCCGGTCTCGAACATCTCGGTCTTCGACTCGAGGTCGTCGAACTTCGGCGCCTTGCGGTGGATCGCCCAGCGGTCGGTGACCTCGGACTCGGCCTCCGGCTCGTTCAGGATCTGGCCCAGGGTGTTGAACACCCGGCCCTTGGTGACGTCGCCGACGGGCACCGTGATGCCGTCGCCGGTGTCGGTCACCGGGGCCTGGCGGACCAGGCCGTCGGTGGGCTGCATCGAGATGGCGCGGACCAGGCCGTCGCCGAGGTGCTGCGCCACCTCCAGCGTCAGCGTCTTCGTGCCGGACTCGGCGCCCGTGTCGGCCACGTCGACGTGCAGCGCGTTGTAGATCTCCGGCATCGCGTCGACGGGGAACTCCACGTCGACGACCGGGCCGATGACCCGCGCGACGCGGCCGGTGGCCGTAGCGGTTTCAACAGTGGTGGTCATAGTGGTTAGTCACTCCCCGCGTTCGCGTCGGCCAGCGCACTGGAGCCGCCGACGATCTCGCTGATTTCCTGGGTGATGTCGGCCTGTCGGGCCGCATTGGCAAGCCGCGTGAGCGACTTGATGAGGTCTTCCGCGTTGTCGGTCGCGGACTTCATCGCACGGCGGCGGGCCGCGTGCTCCGAAGCCGCCGCCTGGAGCAGCGCGTTGAAGATGCGGCTCTCGACGTAGCGAGGCAGCAGCGCGTCCAGCACACCCTCGGCGGAAGGCTCGAACTCGTAGAGCGGCAGGATCTCGCCCTTGGCGGCCCGCTCCTCGGCACCGGCGGCGGCCGTCTCGTCCAGCGAGAGCGGCAGCAGCCTGGCGTCGACCGGGGACTGCGTCATCATCGACACGAACTCCGTGAAGACGATGTGCAGTTCGTCCACGCCACCGTCGGCCGTGTCCTTGAGCACCGACTCGATCAGCGGCGCCGCGACCTTCTTGGCGTCGCCGTAGCCGGGGCTGTCGGAGAAGCCGGTCCAGGACTCGGCGACCGTCCGCTCGCGGAAGCTGTAGTACGCCACGGCCTTGCGGCCGATGAGGTACGAGTCGACTTCCTTGCCCTCCGCGCGCAGCCGCTCGATGAGCCGGTCGGCCGCCTTGATCGCGTTGGACGAGTAACCGCCCGCCAGACCGCGGTCGCTCGTGACGAGCAGGACCGCGGCGCGGGTCGGGTTCTCGGCCTCGGTGGTCAGCGGGTGCTTGGTGTTGGAGCCGGTCGCCACCGCCGTGACCGCACGGGTCAGTTCATCGGCGTACGGGGACGAGGCCGCCACCTGGCGCTGCGCCTTGACGATGCGCGAGGCGGCGATCATCTCCATCGCCTTGGTGATCTTCTTCGTGGCGGTGACGGACTTGATCCGGCGCTTGTAAACCCGAATCTGTGCGCCCATGCGATCAGCCCTCGACCAGCAGCGCGCCCGAGGACGTCTCGAACTGCTTCTTGAAGGCGGCGACCGCGTCGGTGAGCACCTCGACGGTCTCGTCCGGCAGCTTGCCGGTCTCGACGATCGCGGTGAGCAGCGACTTGTGCTCGCGGTGCAGGTAGTCGAGCAGCTCGCGCTCGAAGCGGCGGACGTCCTCGACCGGTACGTCGTCCAGCTTGCCGGTGGTGCCGGCCCAGATGGAGACGACCTGGTCCTCGATCGCGTACGGCGCGTACTGGCCCTGCTTGAGCAGCTCGACCATCCGCTGGCCGCGCTCGAGCTGGGCCTTGGACGCCGCGTCCAGGTCGGAACCGAAGGCGGCGAACGCCTCCAGCTCGCGGAACTGGGCCAGGTCCACGCGCAGCCGTCCGGCCACGCCCTTCATGGCCTTGATCTGCGCGGAGCCGCCGACGCGGGAGACCGAGATACCGACGTTCAGCGCGGGGCGCTGACCGGCGTTGAACAGGTCCGACTCCAGGAAGCACTGGCCGTCGGTGATGGAGATGACGTTGGTCGGGATGAACGCCGACACGTCGTTCGCCTTGGTCTCGACGATCGGCAGACCGGTCATCGAACCGGCGCCCAGGTCGTCGGAGAGCTTGGCGCAGCGCTCCAGCAGGCGGGAGTGCAGGTAGAAGACGTCGCCCGGGTAGGCCTCGCGGCCCGGCGGACGGCGCAGCAGCAGGGAGACCGCGCGGTAGGCGTCGGCCTGCTTGCTCAGGTCGTCGAAGACGATCAGTACGTGCTTGCCCTGGTACATCCAGTGCTGGCCGATGGCAGAACCGGTGTACGGGGCGAGGTACTTGAAGCCGGCCGGGTCGGACGCCGGGGCGGCGACGATCGTCGTGTACTCCAGGGCGCCGGCCTCCTCCAGCGAGGCGCGCACGCCCGCGATGGTGGAGCCCTTCTGGCCGATGGCGACGTAGATGCAGCGGACCTGCTTCTTCGGGTCGCCGGAACGCCAGTTGTCGCGCTGGTTGATGATCGTGTCGATCGCCAGGGCGGTCTTGCCGGTCTGCCGGTCGCCGATGATGAGCTGGCGCTGGCCGCGGCCGATCGGGGTCATCGCGTCCACGGCCTTGAGGCCGGTCTGCATCGGCTCGTGCACCGACTTGCGCTGCATGACCGTGGGGGCCTGCAGTTCAAGGGCGCGGCGGCCGTCGGTCTCGATCTCGCCGAGGCCGTCGATCGGGGTGCCGAGCGGGTCCACGACCCGGCCCAGGTAGCCCTCGCCGACCGCGACGGAGAGCACCTCGCCGGTGCGCTGCACCGGCTGGCCCTCCTCGATTCCGTTGAACTCGCCGAGGACGATCGCGCCGATCTCGCGCTCTTCCAGGTTGAGGGCGAGACCGAGGGTGCCGTCCTCGAACTTCAGCAGCTCGTTCGCCATGGCCGAGGGCAGACCCTCGACCTTCGCGATGCCGTCTCCGGCAACGCTGACCGTGCCGACCTCCTCGCGCGAGGCGGCGTCCGGCTTGTACGACTGGACAAAGGTCTCCAGCGCGTCCCGGATCTCCTCCGGCCGGATCGTGAGCTCCGCCATCTGGGTTCCCTGCTCTCCTTGTTGGGCCCGAAAGTCTTCTTGGGGGTTTCTGGGGTCAACCCCCAGAAAGGCTCTGTTAGGCTCCGTCGGCCCAACTCGGGCCGCTCGTACTGCGTCGTCGTGCTTCGTACTGCGTTCTGCGTGGCTGGTGCCGCGCGGTCCTGGTGGAGCGACCGGCTGTCAGCCCGCCATCCGCCGGGCCGCCTCGTCGAGACGGTCGGAGATGGCTCCGTTGATGACCTCGTCACCGACCTGCACCCGGACTCCGCCGAGGACCGTGGGGTCCACGTCCAGGTTCAGATGGACCTGGCGGCCGTAGATCCGGGCCAGCGCGGCGCCGAGGCGCTGCTTCTGCTGGTCACTGAGCGGAGTCGCCGACACCACTTCCGCGACCATCCGGTCACGGCGGGCCGCGGCCAGCTTGGACAGGGATTCGATCCCCGACTCCAGGCTACGTCCCCGCGGCGTGGTGACCAGCCGGACGACCAGCCGTTCGGTGACCGGATTGGCCCGCCCGCCGAGCAGCGTGTGCAGCAGTGCGGCCTTGGCCGGAGCGCCGACGACGCGGTCGGTGAGAGCGGAGCGCAGTTCGGTGCTGCCGGAGACGATCCGGCCGAAGCGGAACAGCTCGTCCTCGACGTCGTCGAGGTGACCGGCCCGCTGGGCGGTGGCGAGGTCGGCGCTCGACGCCAGCTCCTCGACCGAGTCGACCAGGTCGCGCGAGCGCGACCAGCGGGACCTGACCATGCCGGTGAGCAGGTCGAGGCTTTCGCCGCCGATCTGGCCGCCGAGGAGCTGCCGCGCCAGCGACGCCTTGGCCTCGCCGGACTTCGCCGGGTCGGTCAGGGCGCGACGGAGCGTGCCCTCGCGGTCCAGCAGCCCGGTGACGGCGGCCAGGTCCTCGGCGAGCTTGGCCACGTCGACGGACTGGACGTCCGTCAGCGCGTCGAGCCGTTCGCGGGCCGCGCCCAGCGCGTCGCGGCTCGCGCCGTTCATCGCGCCGCCTCGGCCGTCGCGGAACCGGCGGCGGGAGCCGCGTTGTCCAGGCCGTCGAGGAAGCGGTCGATGGTGCGGCTCTGCCGGGCGGAGTCCTCCAGGGACTCACCGACGAGCTTGCCCGCCAGTTCGGTGGCGAGCTTGCCGACGTCCTGGCGCAGCGCGGCGGCGGCGGCCTTGCGGTCGGCCTCGATCTGCGCGTGACCCGCGGCCACGATCTCCTCGCGCTGGCGCTGGCCTTCGGCCCGCATCTCCGCGATCAGCGCGGCGCCCTGCTCCTGCGCCTCCTGGCGCAGTCGCGCGGCCTCGTGCCGGGCCTCGGAGAGCTGCTCGCGGTACTGCTCCAGCGTCTGCTGGGCCTCGGCCTGGGTGGCCTCGGCCTTCTCCATGCCACCTTCGATGGCCTCACGGCGCTCGTCCAGAACCTTGTTGATGTTCGGGAGGAGCTTCTTGGCGAGGAAGAAGAAGACGATGGCGAAGGCGATCAGGCCGATGATGAGCTCGGGGATCGGCGGGATGAGCGGGTTCTCCGCTGTCGCCAGCGGTACCTGGGCGATCACATCAGTGCCTTCCGTCTAGGTTTCTGTTCGTCGGCCGGGATCAGGTGGCCGGGTAGACGAACGGCATGACCAGACCGATGAGGGCGAGCGCCTCACAGAAGGCGAAGCCGAGGATCTGGTTGGCGCGGATCAGACCGGCCGCCTCGGGCTGGCGGGCGAGGGCCTGGGTGCCGTTACCGAAGATGATGCCGATGCCGACGCCGGGGCCGATGGCCGCGAGGCCGTAACCGATCGAGCCGAGGTTGCCCTTGATCTGGGTGGCGGCGAGCGTCGCGTGCGCGAGAGCGGACATGCCGGTTCTTCCTTATCTTTCTCGGACCGGTGGGGGTTGGCCACCGGACATCTATCGGGTCGTGGGGGCGGTGCTCAGTGGTGCTCGGCGAGCGCGCCCTGGACGTAGCTACAGGCCAGGAGCACGAACACGTACGCCTGAACGGCCTGGATGAACAGCTCGAAGGCGGTCATCACGATGGTCATCACGAACGAGACGCCCGCGTAGGCGATGCCGATGCCGTTGAGCATGTACCAGCTCGCGATGGTGAACAGCAGCAGCAGCGTGTGACCGGCGAACATGTTGGCGAAGAGCCGGACCGCGTGGGTGAAGGGCCGCACCAGGACGTTCGAGAAGAACTCGATGGTCATGGAGAGCGGCAGCACGGCGCCGAGTGTCTTGTCGTAGCCGGTGATGTTCTTCAGGCCGCCGACGAAGCCGTGCTTCTTGAACGTCAGGTACATCCACGTGACGTAGACGATCGCGGCCAGCCCGACGGGGAAGGCGATGATCGACGTCACGGGGAACTGGGCGACCGGGATGACCGACCAGATGTTCATGATCCAGACGAAGAAGAACAGCGAGACCATCAGCGGGACGTACTTCTCGCCGACCTTCTTGCCGAGCGTCTCGTAGACGATGCCGCGGCGGACGAAGTCGTAGCCCGCCTCGCCCACCATCTGGACCTTGCCCGGGACCACCTTGGGCTTGTTGAACGCGGCCCAGAAGAATCCGACGACCACGATCGTGCTCAACAGCGCCAGCAGCATCGGCTTGTTGAAGTGGAAGCTGCCGATCGAGAAGATCGGCTCGAAGACGAACGAGTGCAGTCCGGGGGCCGGGAAGCCGCACCCGTCGAAGAGGTGGCAGTTCGTCTCGAAGGCGAGAACCTGGTCAGCACTCACCGCGAGCTCCTTCAGCGTGGCGCATGGGTACGGCAACCTCGATGTGTCGGCGGGCCTGACGGCCACGGAACGGCACTGGACTGGTGGGTCGGATGTGTACGCGGCGAGTCGGCGCTGAACCGAGCGGCAGGGCAGGCTTGAGCGCCGCTCGCGGCAGCTCCGCCGCAGTTGAGTCCGGACGATAGCAAACGAGCGGCAGGGTCTTTACACCGGCCCTACCGAACCCGCGGCTCACGACGGTGTTCCCGCCGACTCGGGCTCGACGTAAAGGATCTTGGTCTTCATGTGCGCGCGTGCCTGCGCGGCGATCCAGACGAGCGCCGCGGCCAGCAGCGAGAAGGCGAACGCGCGGGTGTTGAAGAGCGAGGTGTGCTTGAACACCGCGAGCACGATCGCCAGCAGCAGGATCTGCACGGTGTAGAGCACGAGGCCCATCATCTGGAACAGCGACGGGTACGCCTTGGCGGTGCGCTGGAGCACCACCATCCCGATCGCCATGAAGGCGATCACGACCAACGTGCCGGCGGCGGCGCCGATCGCTCCCTTGCCACCGGCCACCGCTCCGCTCACAGCGGTGGCGATGACACCGGCCGCGGCAGTGGGGACGGTGCAGTTGAGGAGAGTTCGGACGTCGTTGGACTGCATGGTGGCAGCTCCTCCGGCGGGAGTTGGGGAAAGCGGGTGTCGTCGGAGACGAGCGTAATCCGGGTTTGGGGACGTGCCTCACGCCGGAAGACCATCTCACTACGGTCTTTCGGCTTGTTTCCCGGGTTTCGTGAACGGTATCACAAAGTATTTAGCCAGGGCTTTACCATGGAGATGTGCTCACTGTCACACGGGAGAGGTATCGACACGCCGTTCAACTGACGTCCTATTTGCCCACTTCGGGGAAATTGCCGGATATGCCGGATTTAAAGGACTTTATCGATGACGGTCAACTACCGGCTGCCCACGCCGCTCAGAGCCTGCCCGACGACTACCGGCGGCTCTCGACGGGACGCCGGTCCGGCAGCCGCGAACGGTCGCCGATCGCGGTCGATCCGTGCAGCGGCGGCCGGTCCTCGGAGCGCATCTCCCGCTCGGCCGCGGCAGCGGCGGCGGCCAGCCGGCGGCGTCGGCGCCGGTAGCGTGGCGGTACGAACGCCTCGGCCCAGTGCGGCGCGCGCGGCCGGAACCGCGGCAGCAGCAGGACCAGCAGACCCAGCGCGCTCAGGCCGACGATCACCATGACGATGCCGAGGCTGGAGGAGTTCACCGAGAACGCCACCGCGGAGAAGGCGAACAGCGCCGACCAGAAGTACATGATCAGCACGGCCCGGCTGTGCGAGTGCCCGATCTCCAGCAGCCGGTGGTGCAGGTGGCCGCGGTCGGCGGCGAACGGCGACTGCCCCTTCCACGTCCTGCGGACCACGGCAAGCACCAGGTCGGCTGCCGGGATCGCGATCATCGTCAGCGGCAGCAGCAGCGGCATGTAGACCGGCACCATGAAGTGCACGGTGCTGCGGCTGGAGCCGGTGAAGTCGGTGATGGCGTCCGGGTCGACCTGCCCGGTGATGGAGATCGCGGACGAGGCGAGCACCAGGCCGATCAGCATCGACCCCGAGTCGCCCATGAAGATCCGCGCCGGGTGGATGTTGTGCGGCAGGAAGCCCACGCACATGCCGATCAGGATCGCGCTGAACAGCGTGGCGGGCGCGGCGGCCTCGACGCCGTAGCCGTACCACATGCGGTACGCGTACATGAAGAACGCGATGGCGGCGATGCAGACGACACCCGCGGCCAGACCGTCGAGGCCGTCCACGAAGTTGACCGCGTTGATGGTGATGACGACCAGCGCGACCGTCAGCAGCGTCGACTGGATCGGGGTGAGCGCGACCGGGCCGACGCCGGGCACCGGCAGCCACAGAATCGTCAGGCCCTGGAAGACCATCAGACCCGCGGCGATCATCTGCACGCCGAGCTTGACCAGCGCGTCGACGCCCCACTTGTCGTCCAGCACACCGAGCAGCCAGATCAGCCCGGCGCCGGACAGCAGCGCGCGCGGCTCGTTGGACTGCGAGAACACGTCCCCGATGTTGCTCAGGTGCGCGGCGACCAGCAGACCGGCGCACAGCCCGCCGAACATCGCGATGCCGCCCAGCCGGGGCGTGGGCTCGCGGTGCACGTCACGCGCGCGGATCGGCGGCATGGCGCCCGCCGCGATGGCGAACTTCCGTACCGGGCCGGTCAGCAGATACGTGACGGCGGCGGCGACGCACAGGGTCAGCAGATACTCGCGCACGAGCAGCCTCCGACGACTTCGGGGGCGTAGCAGCGCTGCGCACACGTCCGGGGGATCCTCACAGCGTCACACCCTAGTGGTGGCCGGGCCGAGACGGCGAACATCAATCAAGACTCACAGGGAGGGCCCACGGTTGCACACCGGCTGTACGGGGAATGTGAAGGGGTTGTCCCGGGCGTGCCGTCGCGGGCTCAGACGGCCGCGGGGATGCCCGTCAGGGCGGTGACGACGGGGTCGAGCGCGGTGTGGATCTCGTCGCCGATGCTGCGGAAGTACGAGATGGGAGCGCCGTACGGGTCGTGGACCTCGTCGGCGTCGGGGCTGGGCGCGAGCAGCCAGCCGCGCAGCGCGGCGGCGGCGCCGACCAGGGCGCGGGCGCGGTCGGTGACACTGCCCTCGGGCAGCGTGGTGGGGTCTATGGCCCGCACCAGGCGGGTGAACTCCTTGAGCGTGAAGGTACGCAGACCCGCCGCGTGTCCCATCGAGATCACCTGGGAGCGGTGGTCGCGGGTCGCGGTCAGGACGAGGTCGGCGTCGATCACGTGGTCGTCGAGCAGCTCCCGGCCGGTGAAACCGGTCGGGTCGGCGCCGTACTCGGCGAGTACGGCGGCGGCGTGCGCCTCCATCGGCGCGCCTTCGTGGCCCCAGGTGCCCGCGGACTCCACGACGATGCCGGTGGCGCCGTCGCCGAGGCGGCGCGCCAGCCCATGCCGCGTCAGCCGCTCGGCCATCGGCGAGCGGCAGACGTTGCCGGTGCAGACGTGGAGGATGCGGAAGGCGTCACCGCCCTGTCCGGGGAGGGTCCCCGCGCGGGCGGCGAGGCCCGGTATGCCACGCCCGTCGGGCGCAGTCAACTGCGCTCCTCCAGGTCGGGGACCACCTTGCGCAGCTCCTCCGCACTGATCGCCCCGGCCCGCAGCAGTACCGGGACCTTCCCCGTCACGTCCACGATCGAGGAGGCGACGGCGGACGGGGTGGGGCCGCCGTCGAGGTAGACCGCCACGGAGTCGCCGAGCATGCCCTGGGCGGCGTCGCAGTCCTGCGGCGAGGGGTGTCCCGTGAGGTTGGCGCTGGAGACGGCCATCGGCCCGGTGGCGGTCAGCAGCTCGATCGCGACCGGGTGCAGCGGCATCCGGACGGCGACGGTGCCGCGGGCGTCGCCGAGGTCCCAGTTGAGCGACGGCTGGTGCTTGGTGACCAGGGTGAGCGCGCCGGGCCAGAAGGCGTCGACGAGCTCCCACGCCTGCTCGGAGAAGTCGGTGACGATGCCGTGCAGGGTGTTCGGGGAGCCGACCAGGACGGGCGAGGGCATGTTGCGCCCGCGGCCCTTGGCCTCCAGCAGGTCGCCGACCGCCTCGGCGTCGAAGGCGTCCGCGCCGATGCCGTACACGGTGTCGGTGGGCAGGACGACGAGTTCACCGCGCTTGACGGCCGAGGTGGCCTCGCGCAGGCCGGTGGCCCGGTCGGTCGCATCCGAGCAGTCGTATCGCCGTGCCATTAGCTGACCTCCAGAAGATGCTGTGTCCCCGTCATGGTGTCGCCTTACGGGCCGTGGTGAAACGGGGGCGGTTGTTGAGATCGGGGTGGTCGGCCGCGTCCGCCCAGCCCGCGTCCTCCTTGAAGATCCACGGCACTTGGCCGCCCTGGGAGTCGGCGTGCTCGATGACGACGACGCCGCCGGGCCGCAGCAGCCGGTGCGCGGTGCGCTCGATGCCGCGGATGGTGTCCAGGCCGTCCTCGCCGGAGAACAGGGCGAGTTCGGGGTCGTGGTCGCGGGCCTCGGGCGCCACGTACTCCCACTCGGTGAGCGGGATGTAGGGCGGGTTGGAGATCACCAGGTCGACGTGACCGTTGAGTTCGGGGAACGCGGTCAGCGCGTTGCCCTGCCGCAGGTCGACCTTGCTGCCCTCGACGTTCTTGCGGGCCCACTCCAGGGCGTCCTCGGACAGCTCCACGGCGTGCACCCGCGAGCGCGGCACCTCCTGGGCCAGCGCCAGCGCGATGGCGCCGGAGCCGGTGCACAGGTCCACGATCAGCGGTTCCGCGACGTCCATGGCGCGTACGGCGTCTATCGCCCAGCCGACCACCGACTCGGTCTCCGGGCGGGGCACGAACACCCCTGGCCCCACCTGGAGTTCGAGGTAGCGGAAGAAGGCCCGGCCGGTGATGTGCTGGAGCGGTTCGCGTGCCTCGCGGCGCGCCACGGCCTCCCAGTACCGGGCGTCGAACTCGGTGTCGGCGACGCCGTGCAGTTCGCCGCGCTTGACCCCGTGGACGTACGCGGCGAGTTCCTCGGCGTCGAAGCGTGGCGACGGCACGCCCGCGTCGGCCAGTCGCTGGGCGGCCTGCGCCACCTCGGCGAGCAGCAGGTTCACTCTGCCTTCCCCCCTTAGCTGCCGTCGCCAGCGGCGGCCAGTTTGGCCGCCGAATCGGCGTCCACGCAGGCCTGGATCATCGCGTCCAGGTCCCCGTCGAGCACCTGGTCCAAGTTGTACGCCTTGAAGCCGACCCGGTGGTCCGAGATGCGGTTCTCGGGGAAGTTGTACGTACGGATGCGCTCGGAGCGGTCGACGGTACGGACCTGGCTGCGGCGGGCGTCGGAGGCTTCCTTCTCCGCCTCCTCCTGCGCGGCGGCCAGCAGCCGGGAGCGCAGGATGCGCATCGCCGACTCCTTGTTCTGGAGCTGGCTCTTCTCGTTCTGGCAGGAGACGACCAGGCCGCTGGGGAGGTGTGTGATGCGGACCGCGGAGTCGGTGGTGTTGACGGACTGGCCGCCGGGGCCCGACGAGCGGTAGACGTCGATCCGCAGGTCGTTGGGGCCGATCTCGACCTCGACCTCCTCGGCCTCCGGGGTGACCAGCACACCGGCCGCGGAGGTGTGGATACGGCCCTGCGACTCGGTGGCGGGCACCCGCTGGACGCGGTGCACGCCGCCCTCGTACTTCATACGGGCCCAGACGCCCTGGCCGGGCTCGTGGTTGCTCTTGGCCTTGACCACGACCTGGACGTCCTTGTAGCCGCCGAGGTCGGACTCGTTGGCGTCGAGGATCTCGGTCTTCCAGCCGACGCGCTCGGCGTAGCGCAGGTACATCCGCAGCAGGTCGCCGGCGAACAGCGCGGACTCCTCGCCGCCCTCCCCCGCCTTGACCTCCAGGATGACGTCCTTGTCGTCGCTGGGGTCGCGGGGCACCAGCAGCAGCCGCAGCCGCTCGGTCACCTCGTCGCGCTGCTTCTCCAGGTCCTTCACCTCGGCGGCGAAGTCCGGGTCGTCGGCGCCGAGTTCGCGGGCGGTACCGATGTCGTCGCCGAGCTGCCGCCAGGAGCGGTACGTGCTGATGATGGGGGTCAGCTCGGCGTAACGCTTGTTCAGCTTGCGGGCGTTGGCCTGGTCCGCGTGGACCGCGGGGTCGGCAAGCTGCTTTTCGAGGTCGGCGTGCTCGCCGATCAGTTCCTCGACCGCCTCGAACATCTTCGGTTCCCTAGCTGGATGAAGTGGCTGCCTGGCCTGGCTGGCCCGGGACGACAAAGCGCCGGTCCGGTCACCCATGACTGGGCGACCGGGAACCGGCGCTTGCGGGTCGCTACTTCTTGGCGGACCCGGCGGCCTTGCCGAAGCGGGCCTCGAAGCGGGCCACACGGCCGCCGGTGTCGAGGATCTTCTGCTTGCCCGTGTAGAACGGGTGGCACTCGGAGCACACGTCGGCGCGGATCTGGCCGCTCTTCTCGGTGCTGTGAGTGGTGAACGAGGCGCCACAGGTGCAGGTGACCTGGGTCTCGAAGTACTCGGGGTGGATGCCTTGCTTCAAGGGATGCTCCTAGGTTCGGGAGGGCGCCGGGTCGTACCGCGGGTTTGCGTGCACGTGAACCGGAGCCAGCGGTCCAGTCTGCCAGGACTGGCCGTATCTCCCAAAACGAGGGGTGGGCCCGGATAATTCCCGGCCCGAAAGCGCAGGTCGGAGCGGGTCCGGGGCGCGGGCCCCGGAGCGGGTCCGGGGCGGGTCCGGCCAGGTCAGGGCGTGGTGCTCGGGCTGAGGCCCGGGCTCGGCGAGGTGCCCGGGTCCGCGGTGGCGCCGGCCCCGACCACCTTCTTGGCGTTGACCTCGTCGGCGGCCGAGCCCTTGGTGGCGGCGGCCGGGATCGGCCGGTCGGCCCGCAGCGCGGCCCACACCATCGCGGCCTGCGCGGGCATCGGCTCCACCCGGTTGGGATCGCTGACCGCGTACTGGACCGGCAGTGTCACCATGTGGACATTCGTCGAGTCCAGGCCGCGCACGCTCTCCGCGAAGCCCATCAGGGAGCCGACCGAGGCGAGGTCGGAGTCGGTGGTGATGGCGCTGGTGGCGGTGTCGGCGACGTCGATCAGCTTGGTGGGGCTGGTCAGCAGGCCGAGCCCGCTCACCCGGTTCATCAGCGCCTTCATGAACGCCTGCTGGAGCTGGATCCGGCCCAGGTCGCTGCCGTCGGCCACGCCGTGCCGGGTGCGGACCAGGCCGAGCGCCTGCTCGCCGTTGAGGGTGTGGGTGCCCGCGGCCAGGTCCAGGTGGCTCTTGGTGTCGTGTATGGCCTGGGTGGTGGTGAGCGGGACGCCGCCCAGCGCGTTGATGAGGTTCTTGAAGCCGGTGAAGTCGACCTCGATGTAGTGGTCCATCCGCAGGCCCGTCATGGCCTCGACGGTCTTGACCGCGCAGGCCGGGCCGCCGACCTCGTAGGCGCTGTTGAACATGACGCTCCGCACGGCCGGTGCGGTGCCCCCGCCGGGCTTGGCGCACACGGGCCGGGGGACGAGGGTGTCGCGCGGGATGCTGACCACGCTGGCGGCCTTGTGGCCCTTGTTCAGGTGCACGATCATCGCGGTGTCCGAGCGGGCGCCGCCGCCCGCGTGGCCGTACTCGCTGTTGGCGCCGGACCGGGAGTCCGAGCCGAGCACGAGGATGTCCATCGCGCCGTTGCCCAGGGCCGCGGGGCGGTTGGTGCCGAGCGCGGAGTCGATGTCGACGCTCTTGATGTTGCCGTTGAGCCGGAAGTAGAGATAGCCCGCGCCCGCGCCGCCGAGCAGCACCAGGCCCGCGGTGCCCCAGGCGACCACGCGCAGCACCCGGCGGCGCCGGGTGCGCTGGTGCCGCCTGCTGCCCTTGCCGTCGCTGACGGCAGTGGCCCCGGTCGGCAGCTGGTCCTCGGACATGGCTCCCTCCGTTTCCTGGGCGTCGTGGGCGCGCACGGTCTTCGTGGGCTTCGCCGGCGTCACGGTCTTCGTGGGCTTCGCGGGCATTCGTCCCGAAGTGTCAGACGCTCCATCCTCCGCCGAGGTTCCCCTTCCCGGCATCCGGGGAGACCGGGAGAAGACGTGCGAGCGCCCGCGTACCCCCAGGTCAGGGGGTACGCGGGCGCTCTTTTGATCACCCTGCGTGAAACTCAGCCGAACAGGTTGTACGCATTCCAGCCGGTCCCGATCTTGACCTTGGCCGCGTAGGGGCCGGACGCGGAGCCCGTGCCCTTGTACAGCCACAGCGTGCCCGAGGCGTCCCGGGCGACCAGGTCGGCCTTGCCGTCGCCGGTGATGTCACCGACGGCCGCGAAGGCGTTGTACGCGTTCCAGCCGGTCCCGATCTTCGTACGGGCCGCCCAGGGCCCGGACGCGAGGCCCGTGCCCTTGTAGAGCCACAGGGCGCCCGCGCTGTCCCGCGCGATGATGTCGGGACGGCCGTCGCCGGTCAGATCGCCCTTGCCGTAGATCTGGCCGTTGAAGATGTCCCAGCCGCCGCCGATCTTGGCGCGGGCGCCGAGGGCGCCCTTGCCGTTGCCGGGGTAGAGCCACGAGTTCCCGCTGGTGTCGGTGGCGACCACGTCCGGCAGACCGTCGCCGTTGACGTCACCCGGCGTGATGATCGACTTCATGACGTTCCAGCCCGGACCGATCAGCACATTGTTACCGCTGTATCCGTCCAGCCAGAACAGCCGGCCGTCCGTGGTGCGGACGACCAGGTCCTGGTAGTCGTTCCGGTCCAGGTCGCTCTGACGGACCAGGTTCAGTCCGCTGAAGTCGCCCATCGACGCCTTCGGGGCGAAGGCGCCGCCGGTCGACACGTACTCGTACGCCGATCCGGCCGGTGTCACGGCGACCAGGTCGGCCTTGTCGTCCAGGCTGAGATTCGCGTCGTCGATCCGGGGGTTGACGGCGCCGACGTAGGCGCTGACCCGGCTGAAGACGCTGTACGTGCCCTGCGCGACACAGTCCTTGGTGCCCCACGAGACGACGCCGACCAGCTTCCCGGCGACCACGAGCGGACCGCCCGAGTCACCGTTGCAGGTCGCGGTGGTCCCGGCGTCCGCGCCGGAAGCGGGCGCTCCCGCGCAGACCATGTGGCCCGCGACGAATCTCGACCCGTACACCGTTGTGCACGCGGTGTTCGCGGCGACCGGCAGGGTCGCCTTCCGCAGCGTCTGCGAGGGGTCCGGGCTGCCGGAGCTGGTGCGCCCCCAGCCGTAGACGGTCCCCTGGGTGCCGGTGACGTACGAGGCGCTGTCGG
This sequence comes from Streptomyces sp. NPDC003300, assembly GCF_040610915.1. Taxonomy (NCBI): domain Bacteria; kingdom Bacillati; phylum Actinomycetota; class Actinomycetes; order Kitasatosporales; family Streptomycetaceae; genus Streptomyces; species Streptomyces sp. NPDC003300. The sequence goes on from NZ_JBEXNE010000019.1 coordinate 33,830, forward strand.
TCGCCGTGGTGATCGGCAGCGGCTTGGCCGTCGTGGGGACGTCGAGCGTCAGTACGGCCACGTCGTTGTCGTACTCGGGGTTGTCGTACGTCGGGTTGCTCCACTGCCGCCACACGCCGGTGGCGGTACCGCCGTGCAGATCCGTGGTGGTGCCGTCGGCGCTGTCGGTGGGGAGCTGGTCGGTGCCGCCGATGACGACACCGTGCAGATTCCAGTTGAGGCCCGCGACGCAGTGGGCGGCGGTCAGGATCTTCGACGGGGACACCACGGTGCCGCCGCAGAAGAAGCTGTCGTCGTCCTTCGTCGAGTCGGTGCCCTTGTCGTCGAAGTACCAGAGCTGGACCATCCACGGCGCGCTGGAGATCGTCGTGGTGGTGCCGCCGATGATCTTCGGGTCGACCGTGTGCGGGCCGGCGGAGAGCTTGGTGCGGGACGGGCCGTCGTCCGCCGCCACCGCGCCCGCGACGCGGGCGCGCAGTTCCGCCTGGGACGGCGCACTGGGGTGCCCGGCCGGGTGGAGAACGGGCGGCTGCGGGTCGCCGGCCTGGGCCGGCGTCGCCAGGAACAGACTCACGGCGCCCGCGGCGACCGTGGCTGCGAGGACCGCTGTACGGCTGCGCCGCCAGCGCCCCCGGCCCTCATGGGCAGAGAACACTCAGAACTCCTGTCGTGGAAATGCGCGACGGCCGCCAACGGGCGGTGGCCGCACGGGAGATGTGCACAGGAGCGAGTAGCTGACCGGACGTCGGCGAAAAGGGGCGCGGGCAGGCTGAAGCACAGCCCTGCGGCCGGGTCGGACGTCCGAAGATGGTTCCCCCCACCTGCGACTGGCAGATCATATGACTGCCAGCTTGGCCCGGACCACCCTCACCGGTAGCCGGGAACACATGTTTGAGCAAAGAAACAGCTCGGCCCGCCGGGAAACCGGCGGGCCGAGCTGTTTCTCGTCTGTCCTGACCGGAAGGTCAGTCGTTGTTGCCCGGCGTCGTCTTCGCGATCTGCATCAGGAACTCCGCGTTGGACTTCGTCTGCTTCATCTTGTCCAGCAGCAGCTCGATCGCCTGCTGGGAGTCGAGCGCGTGCAGAACGCGGCGGAGCTTCCAGACGATCGCCAACTCGTCCCGGTCCAGCAGGATCTCTTCCTTACGGGTACCGGACGGGTCGACGTCCACCGCGGGGAAGATCCGCTTGTCCGCGAGCTTGCGGTCGAGCTTGAGCTCCATGTTGCCGGTGCCCTTGAACTCCTCGAAGATCACCTCGTCCATCCGCGAGCCGGTCTCGACCAGCGCGGTGGCCAGGATGGTCAGCGAGCCGCCGTCCTCGATGTTGCGCGCCGCGCCGAAGAACCGCTTCGGCGGGTAGAGCGCGGTCGAGTCGACACCACCGGACAGGATGCGGCCGGAAGCGGGCGCCGCCAGGTTGTACGCGCGGCCCAGACGGGTGATGGAGTCGAGCAGCACGACCACGTCGTGGCCCAGCTCCACGAGCCGCTTGGCCCGCTCGATGGCCAGCTCGGCGACCGTGGTGTGGTCCTCGGCGGGGCGGTCGAAGGTCGAGGAGATGACCTCGCCCTTCACCGACCGCTGCATGTCGGTGACCTCTTCGGGACGCTCGTCGACCAGGACGACCATCAGGTGGCACTCGGGGTTGTTCGTGGTGATCGCGTTGGCGATGGCCTGCATGATCATGGTCTTGCCGGTCTTCGGCGGGGCCACGATCAGACCGCGCTGGCCCTTGCCGATCGGCGACACGAGGTCGATGATCCGGGTGGTCAGCACGCCCGGGTCGGTCTCCAGACGGAGCCGGTCCTGCGGGTACAGCGGCGTGAGCTTGTTGAACTCCGGACGGCCGCGGCCGGAGTCGGCGCCCATCCCGTTCGCGGAGTCCAGCCGGACCAGCGCGTTGAACTTCTCGCGGCGCTCGCCGTCCTTGGGCTGCCGTACGGCGCCGGTGACGTGGTCGCCCTTGCGCAGGCCGTTCTTGCGGACCTGGGCGAGCGAGACGTACACGTCGTTGGGACCCGGCAGGTAGCCGGAGGTCCGGATGAAGGCGTAGTTGTCGAGGATGTCCAGGATGCCCGCGACGGGGATCAGCACGTCGTCGTCGGAGACCTGGACCTCGCCGCCGCCGAACTCGTCACGGCGGTTGCCCCGCCCGCGGCGGTCGCGGTAGCGCCCGCGCCGACGGCCGCGACCGTCGCCGAACTCGTCGTCGTCCTGCGCGTTGCCGCCGCCGCCCTGGCCGCCCTGCTGCTGGTTCTGGCCGCCCTGGCCGCCGCCCTGCTGCTGGTTGCCCCGGTCGCCGCGGTCGCGGTTCTGCCGGTTGCCGCCGTCGCGGTTGCCGCCCTCGGCGCCGTCCTCGCCGCGCCCGCGGCGGTCGCGCTGCCGCTCACGGCGGTCGCCGCGCTGGCCGCGCTGCCGGTCCTGGCGCTCGTCGCCGGACCCGGCGGCGCCGCCGCCGTTCTGCTGCTGCTTGCCGTCGCCCTTGGCGTCCTTGGCCTCGGTACGGCTGTCGGTCTTGCCCTCCGCGGTGTCGGCGGCGGCCTCGGCGGCGCGCTCGGCCTTCGCGGCCGACTTGGCCTGCTCACCGGCGGGCTGGCCGGGAATCTCGATCTGCTGGGGCTCCGCGGGCGCGGTGGCGGCGGCCTTGGCAGGGGCGGCCTTGGCCGCACCGTCCGCCTCGGCGGGCGCCTCGGCCAGCCGGGCCCGCGACGTCGCGCGGCGCTTGGGCTTCTCGGCCGCGGGGGCCTCTGCCGCGGGCGCGGCGGCCTGGGCCGTCGCGGCGCCGCCGCCCGCCTGCTTCTCCTTGATGGTCTCGATCAACTGGCTCTTGCGCATCCGCGCGGTGCCCTTGATCCCGAGACCGGAGGCGAGCTGCTGCAACTCGGCCAGGACCATGCCGTCAAGACCGGTCCCGGACCGGCGTCGCCGTGAGGCACTGGCCGTGGCAGCACCGGTAGCAGGCGCGTCGGCATCGGACGCGGCGACAGAGTTCTCTGCGCGCACGCCCATCAGATCGGTGGTGTCGCTCACGAAGGGTCCTTCCCTGGAGCGGACGTCGGCCTGTCTGGCTCGGCGACCGGTCGTGCTGTCCGGATCTGGGCGTTTCCGCTGCTCAGAGCCGGGGCGGTGGTCCGCCTGACGGCGGCAGAAATACATTCGGGGCTCGGCACGACAAGGGTCCTGGTGCCGACTCCGGAGCGTGCTCGACACTGCGCAGGACTGCTGCCTATGCGGTGTGGGAGGCTCCCGGAAGATAAGCGGTCCCACGGAAGGGACACAGTGCATCGCGCCCATTGGGCGTCGAATGCAGGCTTGAGGTTAACACTACCGGATCCAACAAACATTCCCCCTCTCTACGACCGGCAATCGTGTCACTGCCCCCCTGCGAGCGGCAGGACACTGGCTCCGGCCGTGTCGAGCGCCAGACGGTTGGCCGCCCAGCCCTCGCCGGCGAGCCGGGTGACCTTGTCGGCGGCGCCCTCCTCGGTGAGCGCCAGCACCGTGGGTCCCGCACCGGAGATCACGGCCGGTACGCCGTCGGCGCGCAGCCGGTTCACCAGCGCCAGGCTCTCGGGCATGGCGGGCCCGCGGTAGTCCTGGTGCAGGCGGTCCTCGGTGGCGGGCAGCAGCAGCTCGGGGCGCCGGGTGAGCGCCTCCACCAGCAGCGCGGCCCGGCCCGCGTTGGCCGCGGCGTCCACATGCGGGACGGTACGCGGCAGCAGCCCGCGGGCGGTCTCGGTGAGCAGGGGGGTGGCGGGCACGAACACCACGGGGACCAGCGAGCGCGCCGGGTCCAGCCGGATCGCGCGGGCCGCGCCGCCCTCGGTCCACGCCAGGGTGAAGCCGCCCATCAGGCAGGCGGCGACGTTGTCGGGGTGGCCCTCGATCTCGGTGGCCAGCTCCAGCAGCGCGATGTCGTCGAGTACGGCGGGGCCGCCTATCGTCACCGCGCGGGCGGCGATGATGCCCGCGCAGATGGCGGCGGAGGACGAACCGAGGCCGCGGCCGTGCGGAATGCGGTTGGCGCACACCACCTCGAGGCCGCGCGGCTGACCGCCCAGCAGGTCGAAGGCGGTCCGCAACGACCGTACGACCAGGTGCTTCTCGTCCCTGGCCAGGGTGTCGGCGCCCTCGCCCGCGATGTCCACGTGCAGGCCGGAGTCGGCGACGCGGACCACGACGTCGTCGTACAGGCCGAGCGCCAGGCCGAAGGCGTCGAAACCGGGGCCCAGATTGGCGCTGGTCGCGGGGACGCGCACTCGTACTGCGGCGGCGCGGAACGCGGGACCGGCCATCGTTCGACGAATCTCCTCGTGCGGTTCGCCCTGCGGGCGCGGCGTCATCGCCGGGCGGCGGGGCGGGGGAGGCACTGCCCATTGGCAACTGCCGGAGTCGGGCACACTGCGGTGCCGCTGAGGTAAGCCTATCGAAGGAAGGTTCTCGTGCGACATAGGGCGCACGAAGAGCGCGTGATGCGTGTCGCCCCTCCCCTGTGCGCCCCGTGCCTGCGGCACGCTTCCCCATGACGGCGAGCCGATCTTTTCAGAGCCGCCGCACCGCCGAGGACGGCGAGCCGATCTTTTCAGGGGCGCGGGGAACTGCGCGACAAGCCCCCACCGGGCTGTCAGCCCGGAAACAGCCGCAACTGCCCCGCTGGGGCCGGTTGTTAGGCCGCCCCACCGTCGGTGGCTGAGCGCGCAGTTCCCCGCACCCCTGGCGGGGCGCGTCCCGCCCCGGAGACGGCCCGGCTCAGACCAGCCCGAGCCGCTGCGCAGCAGCATCGGCATCGACCGGCACGATCACCGGCTGCGGAGCACCCTCCACGGCCCACCCGGGGTCCTTGAGCCCGTTCCCGGTGACCGTGCAGACGATCCGCTGACCGGGATCCACCTTGCCCTCTTCGCGGGCCTTGAGCAGCCCGGCGACCGAGGCGGCGGAGGCGGGCTCGACGAAGACGCCCTCCTTCGCGGCCAGCAGCCGGTAGGCGGCCAGGATCTGACGGTCGGTCACGGCCTCGATGAGGCCGCCGGACTCGTCGCGGGCCTGCTCGGCCTGCTGCCAGGACGCGGGGTTGCCGATCCGGATCGCGGTGGCGATCGTCTGCGGCTGACGTACCGGCGCGCCGTTGACGATCGGCGCGGCGCCGTGCGCCTGGAAGCCCCACATCCGCGGCCGCGAGGCGGACACACCGTCCGCCGCGTATTCGCTGTAGCCCTTCCAGTACGCGGTGATGTTGCCCGCGTTGCCGACCGGGAGGAGGTGGATGTCGGGGGCGACACCGAGCGCGTCCACGATCTCGAAGGCGGCGGTCTTCTGCCCCTCGATACGGGCCGGGTTGACCGAATTGACCAGCGCCACCGGGTACTTCTCGCTCAGCCCGCGCGCCAGGTCGAGGCAGTCGTCGAAGTTGCCGTCGACCTGGAGGATGCGGCTGCCGTGCACCAGCGCCTGGCCCATCTTGCCGAGCGCGATCTTGCCCTGCGGCACCAGCACCGCGCAGACCATGCCCGCGCGCACCGCGTAGGCGGCGGCCGACGCCGAGGTGTTGCCGGTCGAGGCGCAGATGACGGCCTGCGCGCCCTCTTCCTTGGCCTTGGAGATGGCCATGGTCATGCCCCGGTCCTTGAAGGAGCCGGTGGGGTTGGCGCCCTCGACCTTCAGGAAGACGTCACAGCCGGTCAGCTCGGACAGGAGCTGGGCGGGGACCAGCGGGGTGCCACCCTCCAGCAGCGTGACCACCGGGGCGCCCGGGGCGACCGGCAGCCGGTCCCGGTACTCCTCGATGATGCCGCGCCACTGGTGGGTGCCCGACATTCGGGGCCGGTCGACGGTTCCGTTGTTCATGGTGCTGTTCATAGCGGGCCCTACTCCCCTTCCACACGCATGATGCTGGCGACGCCGCGTACGGTGTCGAGTTTCCGCAGGCTGGCGACCGTCGCCGAGAGGGCGGAGTCGAGCGCGCGGTGAGTGACGACGACGAGAGAGGCCTCGCCGTCCTTACCCTGCTGCCGCACCGTGTCGATGGACACGTCGTGCTCGGCGAAGACCGTCGCGACCTGAGCCAGGACGCCCGGTTTGTCCGCCACGTCGAGGCTGATGTGGTAGCGGGTGACCACATCGCCCATCGGGCTCACCGGCAGTTGCGTGTACGCGGACTCGCCGGCGCCGGTGGTCTCGGCCAGCTTGTTGCGGCAGGCGGCCACCAGGTCGCCGAGGACGGCGGAGGCGGTGGGTGCACCGCCCGCACCAGGACCGTAGAACATCAGCCGCCCGGCCGCCTCCGCCTCGACGAAGACCGCGTTGTACGCCTCGCGCACCGAGGCCAGCGGGTGGCTGAGCGGGATCATCGCGGGGTGGACGCGCGCGGTCACCGAGCGCCCGTCGGGGCGGCGCTCGCAGATGGCGAGCATCTTCACCGTGCAGCCCATCTTCCGCGCGGACGCGATGTCGGCGGCGGTGACCTCGGTGAGGCCCTCGCGGTGCACGTCGTCGATGGTCACGCGGGTGTGGAAGGCGATTCCGGCGAGGATCGCGGCCTTCGCGGCGGCGTCGAAGCCCTCGACGTCGGCGGTCGGGTCGGCCTCGGCGTATCCGAGCGCGGTCGCCTCGTCCAGCGCCTCGCTGTACCCGGCGCCGGTGGAGTCCATCTTGTCGAGGATGAAGTTCGTCGTGCCGTTGACGATGCCCAGCACCCTGTTGACCTTGTCGCCCGCGAGCGACTCGCGCAGCGGCCTGATCAGCGGGATCGCCCCGGCGACGGCGGCCTCGTAATACAGGTCGACACCGTGCTCGGCGGCCTTGGCGTGCAGCTTCGCGCCGTCGGCGGCGAGCAGCGCCTTGTTCGCGGAGACCACGGACGCGCCGTGCTCGAAGGCGGTGGTGATCAGCGTGCGGACCGGCTCGATGCCGCCGATGACCTCGACGACCACGTCGATGTCGCCTCGTTTGACCAGGGCGGTCGCGTCCGTGGTGAGGAGTTCGGCGGGGACGCCCTCGCGGACCCGGTTGGGGCGGCGTACCGCGATCCCGGCCAGTTCGATGGGGGCACCGATCCGCGCGGCGAGGTCGGCGCCCTGCGTCGTGAGGATGCGCGTGACCTCTGAGCCGACCACTCCACAGCCCAGCAGCGCCACCTTCAGCGGACGCGTACGCATCATCCGACCTCGTCTCTCGTACAGCTCCGTGCGGACCCGGGGTCCGTACAGCTCGTGGATGGGAACCAGTCTCACTCACCGGACGGGAGATGCCACGCCCTGTCCGGTGAGTGAGACCGGCCGTTCACCCGGCGATATTTCACGTCACCGAGCGCGTTCGGCCCGTGAGATTACGCGTCAGCGGGCCCTCGTACTGCCGAATCGCCTCAACGTGCTTGCGGGGACGGTGAATTCTTCACCATCGCGGGCGCTTCGCGCTGCCGTCGTCCCGGCGGCGTCTGGCGGCATTTCGGCGGCTCTTCGGCGGCTTTTCCGCGGCCTTTTCGGCACCTTCGGGGTCAGCCGACGTCCAGCCGCAGCAGGTCGTCCTCCGTCTCGCGGCGGACGATCACCCGCGCCCGGCCGTCGGTGACCGCGACCACCGGGGGCCGCAGCGCGTGGTTGTAGTTGCTGGCCATGGCCCGGCAGTACGCGCCGGTGGCCGGTACGGCGAGCAGGTCGCCGGGCGCGAGGTCGGCGGGGAGGAAGGCGTCCTTGACGACGATGTCGCCGCTCTCGCAGTGCTTGCCGACGACCCGGCTGAGCATCGGCTCGGCGTCACTCGTACGGGACACCAGCGAGACGCTGTACTCGGCGTCGTAGAGCGCGGTGCGGATGTTGTCCGACATGCCGCCGTCGACGCTGACGTACGTGCGCAGGCCGTCCAGCGGCTTGATCGTGCCGACCTCGTACAGCGTGAAGGCGGTCGGTCCGACGATCGCGCGGCCCGGCTCGACCGAGAGCCGGGGCACCGCGAGCCGGGCCGCCTCGCACTCGCGGGTGACGATCTCGCCGAGCGCCTTGGCGATCTCCTGCGGCTCGCGCGGGTCGTCGTCGGTGGTGTACGCGATGCCGAGGCCGCCGCCGAGGTCGATCTCGGGCAGCTCGACGCCGTGCTCGTCGCGTACCTCCGCCAGCAGCGACACGACACGGCGGGCGGCCACCTCGAAGCCGGCCATGTCGAAGATCTGCGAGCCGATGTGGCTGTGGATGCCGACCAGTTCGAGGCTCTCCAGCTTCAGCACCCGGCGGACCGCCTCCGCGGCCTGCCCGCCCGCCAGCGCGAGACCGAACTTCTGGTCCTCGTGCGCGGTCGCGATGAACTCGTGGGTGTGCGCCTCGACGCCGACCGTCACCCGGATCTGCACGCGCTGCCGCTTGCCCTGCCGGTCCGCCTCCGCGGCGACCCTGGCGATCTCCTGGAACGAGTCGAGCACGATCCGGCCGACGCCGGTCTCCACCGCGCGCTCGATCTCCGCGGTGGACTTGTTGTTGCCGTGCAGCGCGATCCGCTCGGCGGGCATCCCCGCCTCCAGCGCCACCGCCAGCTCCGTACCGGAGCAGACGTCCAGATTCAGCCCCTCCTCGTGCAGCCACTTCACGACCGCGCGGGACAGGAACGCCTTGCCCGCGTAGAAGACGTCCGCGTCGTGCCCGAAGGCCGCCCGCCACGCGCGGCAGCGGGCCCTGAAGTCCGCCTCGTCGAGGATGTACGCGGGCGTGCCGTATTCCTCGGCGAGCGCGCGCACGTCCAGGCCGCCGACTTCGGCGGCGCCGTCGGCGTTACGGGTGACGGTGCGGGACCAGACGCGGGTGTCGAGGGTGTTGAGGTCGGCCGGCGGGGCAGCGTAGTGGCCCTCGGGCAGCACATCGGCGTGGCGGGGCCCGGCGGGGTGTGCGGAACGGCTCACGGTGTCGTCTTTCTTCGCAGATCGGGGGTTGTTTTATGGGGTGCTGGGTTGTGGACCGGCCTCGTCGTCGGCCCGCTGTCGTTCGCCGGGCTTCCGGCCGTCAGACGCGGTCGGGAGCGCTGATGCCGAGGAGGTGGAGGCCGTTGGCGAGCACGATGCCGGTGGCGTCGGCGAGCCGGATCCGGGCGGCGTGGACGGCCGAGGGTTTCTCGTCGCCCTTCGGCAGCGCGGGGCACTCGTCGTGGAAGCGGAGGAAGGCGTCGGACAGCCGTTCCAGATGGCGGGCGAGCCGGTCGGGCGCGCGGCGCCGTGCGGCGGTCTCGATGACGCGGGGGAAGTCGGCGATCAGGCCGAGCAGTTCGGTCTCCGCGGGGTGGTGGTACGGGTCGTCCACCGTGCTCTCGATCTCCACGCCCAGGTCATGGGCGTTACGGAGCAGCGCGCGGGTGCGGGCGTGGGCGTAGCGGATACGGAAGAGCGGGTTGCTCTCGCGCTGCGCGAGGAACGTGTCGTCCGTACGGGGCGGGTCCTCGGCGGGCGGCCGGAGCAGCGACCAGCGGGCGGCGTCGGGGCCGAGGCGGGCGACGGGGTCGTCCTGGGGTTCGGCCGCCGTCACGCGTTCCTCGGCGGCTGCTGGCGCGGCGCCCGCGGCGCGCAGCAGCCGGTTCACCGCCTCGGCGACGGCCTGGGCCCGTACGGCCCCTTCTTCCGCGGCCACGCCGCCGGCCTCACCGGCCAGGCCGTCCCCGGTCCCGTACTCCGGGCCCTGGGCGCGCACCTGCCGGACGACGTCCGCGTACGCCCACGCGTTGAGGGTGATGTTGAGGAAGCCGGGGCCCGCGATCTCGACCAGCGCGATGCCGGGCTCGGCGCTGAGCCGCCTGCTGAGGATCTCCGCGACCTGTCGCGGCGGGCGCCCCGCGGCTCCCGCGAGCTGCAACGCCACGTTCGTCGCGTAGTCCCCGCATCCCGGCCGTGGGGGCCTCTGCACCACGACTCGCTCCGGCACCTCCACCCCCAGCTCCCCCGCCGCGACGGCACGGCGCACCGTACTCAGCACGGTGCGGGACAGCTCAGCGGGGGTCACGCGGCAAAGCCTAGGCGAGGGGGTGGGCCTCGGGGCGACCGGGTTTTCCCAGGGGGGTCGCGGCAGCGGCTTTGCGGGGGGGCGGGGGGCGTCTTTCGACGCGGGGGGCGGGGCGGGGGCCGCACGGGTCGGTGCGGGGTGCGGCGCTAGCTCTCCGCGGGGGCAGGCGCCAGGCCCGACCGGCCTTGTGGGGTGGGGCGGGGCGGGGCGGGCGCGGCATTCTCGGCCAACGGAACGGGCCCCTGCCGAACGGGCTCGGGTACGGTCCCCCAGCCCTGTCCAGGCACCGGGCTTACGCGGAACCGGGTGCGGAAGCCGTCTGCCCGCGGGGCTCGGGCGGCACGGGGCCGCGCCGGACCAGCCCACGTACGGTCTCCACGAGGTCGGCGGGCTCGAAGGGCTTCGCGACATAGGCGTCCACCCCGCCCGTCCCCTCCGGCAGGGACCCGGCGCTCACCATGACGATGCCCACGCGCCGCGTCTCCGGATCCGGGTCCGCCCGCAGCCGCGCCGCCGTCCGTACCCCGTCCAGCCGCGGCATGACCACATCCAGCGTCACCACATCCGGCCGCACACTGTGCACGATCTCCAGGCACTCGGCACCATCAGCCGCGGTCACGACCTCGAAGCCCTCCAGCTCCAGGTTGACCCTGATCAGTTGCCGGATCACCTTGTTGTCATCCACAACAAGCACCCGGCCGGACGCACCCGCCACACCTCGAAGAGTAGGCGTGCCCCTCTCGATGCGTCCGCGTTTTGCCCATTTCTTCCCCGCCACGGGTGAACCCCCCTCCCCCCAGCACCCCCCACCTCCCCTCCCCCACCCAAACCCTGTCCAGCCCACCTCCCCCAACCTGCTAATGTTCTTCCCGTCGCCCCCGTAGCTCAGGGGATAGAGCAACGGCCTCCGGAGCCGTGTGCGCAGGTTCGAATCCTGCCGGGGGCACTTCCGGAAACAAGGCTCTGACCAGCAGAAATGCCGGTCAGAGCCTTTCTTGTACCTGCCAAAAGACACACGGTCTTCTGGCCGATGCTCTTTTCGGGGCCGCTCGGGCCTCCCAGAGCCGGTGCCAACCGCCACTCCCCCATCTTTGCGCTGGTCAGCGGCCTTGCACGTCGAAGTGGACGGGGCGCACGGCCGGCGCTAGGGGCCGCTCGGACGGGCCGGGCGCCCGGCTGCCACTTCCTTGGGGCAACCGCCCATGACCTGCCCCGATGCCGCGAGAGCCCTCGAAAACGCAAGCGGCGTTGGGGCGTTTGCGCATGACTTGAGTTGTTACAGGTGGTAGGGCTGTCCGGCCTGCGTGGGGGTGATCTGGTCGGTCGGGACCTCCTTGAGGGCGGCCATCACCTCGGGGTCGGAGACGAGGGAAATCAGTTGGGCAGCGGTAAGAGGCTGGCCCTTCTCCAGGGACAGCGTTTTGGGATTCACCGCCGTGGCGCCGTTGGACAGACCCCATGCCTGACCGTCTTGGGTGTATATCCGCACGGTCACGGTGTACCCGTCCTGTTGAGCGGCCGCTTCCCAGGCCCAGCCCCGGGAGCCGTCCGCCAGCGAGACGGGCTGGCAGTTGCTGTTGATCTGGGAATCGGTGCACGGGTTCTTCGCGCCTGCGAGGTTCTGCAGCCCGACCAGCGTCCCCAGTTCTGTCACCGTTCCATCGGAGCGCACCAAGTTGAAGTCACTTGGCCCGGAGCCGTCTTCGAGTGTCATTCCCGCCGGCAAGCGGCCGACCAGCGCCGCGCGCAAATCGGCGTGTGCCTTGTCGAGGTTGGCGCGGCTGTTGTCGTGGGGCGGGAGCGAGGGGGTTCGGGCCTGACCCGCCAGATCCGTTGTCACGCTCTGATCCTTCGAGCCTGCTTGGGCGTGCGTCAGGCTGTATCCCACGCCGAGCCCCGCAACGGCCAGGACCGCGGTGCCCAGCGCGACCTGCCGTACGATCGCGCGCCGCTGCTTCCTGCCTCCCCGGACGATCTCCTCCATGTCCGGTCCGTCGTCGGGCTCGGCGTTCAGGGCCTGCCGCATCGCGTTCTTCACGTCGTTCTCGTTCATCACCTGACGGTTCCTTTCTCCCCCAGCGTTTCCCGCAGCGCGGCCAGGCCTCGCGTCGCGTCCGATCGGACGGTTGCGGGTTTGCGGTTCACGATTCGTGCGACCTCGTCCACCGGCATGTCCTCCCAGTACCGCAGCACCACGACGGCGCGCTGTATCGCGGGCAGTGATTGCAGTGCGGTCAGCAGCGTCTGACGCAGTGCTATGTCGGTGTCGTCGAGGAGCTGGTCGGCAAAGTCTTCGGCGGGGAGTTCCCCTGCTGATCCTTTGCGTTGCCAGTCGATCCAGGTGCGGGTCAGTGTTGTACGTGCGAAAGCGTTGGCTCGGGCGGCCCGGCGTAGCGTCCACCAGCGGACGTACACCTTGATAAACGTTGCCTGCACCAGATCCTCGGCGGTGTGCCAGTCGCCGCACAGCCAGAACGCCGTACGCCGCAGCGCAGCCCATTCCGTGCGGGCGAACTCCTCGAACTCCACGCAGCTCCCCCTCGTCGAACATCTAGTAGACGAGACGTCATGGCCCCCGCGTTGCAGTTGCGGTGCGTCGGACTTACGGCTGTTTTCTCCTCATGGGCGACCGAGCTGCACACCACGGGCTGCGCATCGATCACGGTCGACGTCGAGGTGCTGTGGCGCCTGCTTCCACCGGACAGGCCTGCGATGAGCATTCGTACCTTTTGCGGAATTAGTCAAAAGCTGTGAGTCAACGCCCAGGAGGCGCAGCCTCGTTCGGGGTGCCCCCGAGGCAAACCGATCACAGGACGTCGGTTCGACGGTTGCCTTCTGTGCCTACGCATCCGCTTAATGGAGGTCTGCGTGTTCCGTCCCGCTCGTTTCGTTGCCGTGGCTGCCACCCTTGCGATGGCAGCCCTGACCGGGTGCTCCTCGTCCGGCTCGTCGGGCGCCGCGGGCAAAGGCTCGTCCCCGTCGACGGCGCCCTCGACTTCGTCCAGCGCGCCGACCGCCCAAGCCGCCCCCCGCTCGAAGGCGGACGTACGGATCACGAAGGCCGGGGTGGAGGACGACCCGGTGCGGGGGCCGCACGCGTACGTCGTGCACTACACGGTGACGAACCACGGGGCCGGTGCGGCGGACTGCTTCGCGCAGTTGGAGTTCCTGGACGCCGACGGTGACCACCTGGGGAACACGGGGATCACGGCTGACACGCTCGGGGCGGGCAAGTCCAAGACGGGCGACGCCGCGCCGCTGGACGTCGAGATCCAGAACGGGAAGATCGCCGATATCCGGTCGGTTCGTGTGACCGAGGTGGACCGTACGCCGTCGTCGTGACGGTCTCGGATCCGAGGTCGGTAGGTCGTTGGACCGCAGGTGACGGACGGATAGTTGGGAGCAGAGCGGCGTGACGGCGACGACGGATGATCCGTGGCTCGTGGATGCGATGTGGCGGGCGGTCGACTTGCGGGTGGCGTACCTCGAGGAGGACCGGGCTCGGGTCGTGAGCAGTCCGGCTGGCCTGGACGACGCCCGCCTGACGAAAGCTTCGCTTATCTGAAATGAACCAGAAACGCAACGAAGACAACCTCGCAGCGGGACTAGGACGTATTCTTAAAAATCGGAGGAATTTACTGCAACGAGGCCGAATGGCTCAAGAATCGGAATGAAAAACTTACAGTACCAGCCCAGATCAGCGAACCCAGAGGACTCCGAAATGAGCCTCTTGTTCACACTCGCCGAGAAAGTCACCCGAGAATACCCCGGGGAGAACAGCAGGTCTCCACCGCTTTCAGAATTTTGAATCCCTACGGCAACTCCGCTCACCGATCCGGAGATCCATGAATTCTCGATTAGGCACAGCACTGCATCCAGATCGGCGGAGTCAGCCCGGATCCAATCGTACAGATCATCCCCGGCATTTACAAAATACGAAATACCCTCACGATCAAATTCTACCCCAGCCTCTCGCAAACCACGGATGACTCCCTTAATATCCAACGGGCCTTCAAAGGTAAAATCGATCGATGATTCTCTACTCATACTTTATTAGCCACTCTCCTTCGGGATCATCTGCCACGGAATGCCCTTCTTTCGAGCCACGAGATAATACCTTCAGAAAATAATCCGGAATGTCCGCCTGTGCCATGTCCCAAAAATTTACCGGATTTGGCCTCATGCCAAGTTTCCGCCCCGGTCACCTCGTCCGTAAATTTACCTTCTCGTGAATACAATTCTCATGCTCCGGGCCATTTCACTGGGCGGCTGCATACCTGATTCGTGGGCTTCGTCGAAGGCTTGATTGAGGCCATCCCCGAGGGTTTTGGCGCCATCGACGGCTTGGACGCCGCCGTAATCAACGGCAGCCGTGCTTTCCACGCCTGCGTCAGACGCTGGAGGTAGTCGTAGGTGAAGCACTGCGTGTCGGTTTTCGCGGTGCCGCCGCCGTCCTGTACGTCGCTGATGGACGTGATCTGCCCTGCCGGGTCATAGGTGTAGGCAGTTGCATCCACGTGGGTGGCGCCGGACTGCATATCCAGGGCGGTGTTCAGCAGCCGCCCGGTGGAGGCTTCCCAGGTCCAGGCCGGCCGACGCGCACGCCTCACGCAACGCGGCCAAGGTCGTATCGGCTGTGAACTCCGCAGCTCCGCCACCCGTTTGACCCTGGTCAGGCACACCGGCTCACCCTGCCAGCAGCGTCAGCGGTGAGGTCGGGGGCTTTGCGTATGTGCGGCCGGATGCGGCGGACCGCGGCGGCCGTTTGCCAGTGATCGCCGGTCACGACGGGTCGGTGAACGTCTATCCAGGCCAAGGGGAAAAGGCTTTCGACTGGTCGAGACGGAACAGGGGACCGGGGTTCTCGGGGGCCCAGCCACGTGTGAGGGCAGCGCGCACAGCGGAGGCGACGTCTGATGGGAGCACCGGGCTGCCCGCCGAATGGACCGCGTTCCGCATGTGCGGTTGATCTGTTCTGACGGTGAGAACTGCGCCGGACCGATCAGCGCGTTCGACCGCGTATGTGCAAGGCGCCCAGCCGAGGAGCTGGTCGTACGTCGGCCTGCGCCGCAGCCGCCACCGGTAGGTCACGCCATCGACCACGATCCGTCGTGATCCCTTTTTCACCAATGTCATACGCACCCCCTCGGCAGCGCGGATGCTATCTGTTCACGCTCAACCGCCGCGATTGGATTCGGCGAAAGCTGACGGGGACCGCACCAGTTGTGCACCTCACCGGAGTGCGTTCACGCGTTGGCGAGGGAGGGGCGGGCGGCGGGGTCAGGCGGAGACGGGGTAGAGGAACCAGCGGGACTCGTCGTTGGTGCCGCAGGTGGCGATCATGAGGCGGCGGTCGGAGCCGCCGGGGCTGACGTTGCCGGGGCGGATGCAGAGGTTGCCGCTGATGAAGCTGCGGATGTGGACGGCACTGTTGCCGACGGGTTCGAGCCACCAGAGCTGGTTGTCGGCGAGGGTGCCGTCGCAGTTGGCCTCGTTGAGGGTGGTGCCGGCGGGCTGGGGGCCGCGGTTGGGCATGTCGAGGCAGAGATCGTCCTTGGCGTTGACGAAGAGGACGAGGTCGGTGCCGCCGGGGCCCTTGCCGACGGGCTGGACGCGCATGTTCCAGATCTGGTTGTCGTTGCTGGTGCCGTCGCACTTGTGGGTGTTGACGGACCCGCCGACCTTGCCCGCGCCGAAGTAGGGGATGTCGGCGCACAGCGCCGTCGCGGCGTTCAGGAGCAGCGCGGTGGAGGGATAGACGGCGATGGTCGGCGTGGGAGTGGCGGTCGCCTTCTCGGACCGCTTCGGCGAAGGCGTCGGCGAGTGGGTGGTGTGGACCGGCGCCTTGGGCGTGGCGGAGTGCGACGGCTTCGGCGTCGGCTTCTGCGCGGTGGGGCTGACGGAGCCGGTGGGGAGGTGGGCGAGCCGGTCGGCCGCCTTGGTCTGCGCGGCCGTGAGCTCCTTCGCGTCCTGGTCGGCCTGGTGGCCGCGCCAGGCGCCGATCCCCATGGTGGCGCCCGCGGCGAGCGCCAGTACGGCCGTGGCGCCCGCGACCCTGGAGCCCAGCCGGGAACGCTCCCCCGGCTGACGGGCACTGCTCGTGAGCACCTCGACGAACCGTGCCCGCCGCCGCCGCTTCGCCTCGTCCTGATCGGTGTCGCTCAACGCCCGTTCCCCACTCGCCAAGAGTCCAACAAAGAGATGCCCATCGCTCAGACGCACATGAAGGCCCTCAGGTCACACCCGGCCAGTCAAGCACCAGGACCGAGGCCAACGGCCGCCCCCGAAACCGGATGGGCACGGAATGGGCACGACATGAGCAGAAGGACCGGCGGGACGGCGCCGCCCGGCCCGGTGCGGCGTCCACCGGCCGCGTGCCGTGCGCGGCGGTGCCCGTACCGCTTGGCGACCGGAGTCCCCCACTCCCCTTGCGCACCACGAATATCACACGGCGCGTGCACCCCGCTACGGCGGTTCCTCTCGCGGATCCGGTGCCGGTGCGGGCACCGGATCCGCCGAGGCGTCCGGGGCGATCGGCGCTCTCGCCCTCACCGCCTCGTGGCCGGGCGCGGTTCGGAGCCGAAGAAGACCTCGGGCGCCGGTTCCCCGCCGGAGGCGGCCCGGCGCCGCGGGCCACTGGCCGTACCGAAGCCGAGTCGCAGCGGCGCTGACGGCGGCGCGGACAGGGGCGCGGACGGGGGCGAGGACGGGACGGTGGCCGCCACGTGCCGGTCGGGCGCCGAGGGCACCGGAGCCGGGGCAGGGGCCGGGGCCTGGTCCGAGGCCAACTCCGGTGCCGACAGCGGCGATACGGGCGGTACGGGCCGCTGCTCCGGTACGGCGCCGACGGGCTCGGTCGCCGCCCACCGCGCGGTGTACGGAGCGGGGTCCGCCTGCTGGAAGAGCAGGACGGGGCGGCCGTCGTCCGGTCCTGCCGTCCAGGGGGTTCCGTCCGGCGTCAGTACGGTGACCCGGAGCCCGAGCACGGGTGCGGCCACCGCGAGCACGAGCCAGTCCGCGTCATCGGAACCGGTCCCCGTACGTACGGCTTCGACGGCCGCTTCCTCGGAGCCGACGAGCGGCTCCGTCCGTCCGGGGGCAGTCAGGCCCGTGAGCGGCGGCCACAACCGCCGTTCCCCCGGCGGCCGTTGCGCGTCGGTCACGAGCGCGTCGGCCAGGGTGTCCCGCAACTCCTGCGACCCGGCGGGCCGTCCGTGCCCCACGAGCCGTCCGCTCTCCACCGGCGCGACGGCGGTCAACGCGTGTGTCACCGCGTCCCCTTGGTCGAGGATGTACAGCGGCGCCAGCCCGCGCTCGGCCAGCCGGTCCTCCTGCGAGCGTGCGGGGGACGGGAGTTCGGGGGCGGCGTGCGACGGACGTACGGCCACGGGCATCGCCGGTGCCGCTGGTGCCACGGGCGTCGCCGGTGCCGCCGGTGCCACGGCTTCGACCGGTACCGGACGGGACACGGGCGCCTGCTCCGTGACAGGAGCCTCGTACGCGACAGGGACCTCGCCCGCCGCCGGGGCCTGATCCGTAGCAGGCTCCTTGCCCTTCCCCGGCGGAACGTCCGCGCCCGCCCGCACGAGCGGCGCCGCGAAAGAGGTGCCGGTACGAGGCGTCACGGGAACGTGGACCGCCTCGTCCCCCGGCAGGGCCGGCACCATGTGCAGGCCGTCGCCGGAGAGCACCGGCACGTACGCGGTCGCGGACGGATCGAACTCGTCCCATACCTCGGCGACCTGCTCGATGTTCCCGACCTCGCCGATCCAGCCGCTGTCCCCGTACATGATCATGCCGGTCGGCGTGTGGATGAAGTCGTCACCGAAACTGACCCAGCCACCCGGAGACAGGACCGTGCCGTCCGGCAGCCTGATCCAGCCGCCCGGATCGACCTCGTACCCCAACGGCCGTGACGACGACGGCGTGTCGGCCGGAGGCAGCGGCAGGTCGAACACCGCGAACTCACCAGGTCGACCGGTCGTACGCGGACCCGCCGCAGGAGCGGGAACCCGCACCAGACCCGTGTCGGAGCGCGGCTCCATCAGCGTGACCACCCGCCCGATGCCCCACTGCTCCCGGATCGGATCGATCCCCACGTCCGGCGAACCGCCCCGCGCTCCCCACCGGTTGCCCGGCAGATCCCACGAGCCGCTCGGCCGCCCCGCCGAACTTCCCGGCCGACCCGACGACCCGCTCGGTCGGCTCGACGACCCACTCGGTCGACCCGACGACCCGCCCGGACGGTCCCAAGACCCGCTGGGCCGACTCGAAGACCCGCTGGGCTGGCCCGACATACCGCTCGGCTGCCGCGACAGCCCGCTCGGCCGCCCCGAAGACACGCTGGACCGCCGCGACAGCCCGCCCGGCTGACTCAAGGACACGCTCGGCCGCCGCGACGAACTTCCCGGGCGGCCGGACGACCCTCCCGGCCGACCTGACGAACCGCCAATCGGCCGGTTCGAGCCCGGAATTCGAGGGTGCCGGTGCGCGAAGTAGACGTCCCAAGCGTGCCCGGGCGGATACATGTTCCGGACGGGCGACGGCATCGCGAGGTCCTGGTACATGTTGTACAAGCCCTCGTACTGACTGGCCGCGACGGGCGTGCCGGTGAAGTCCATGATGTTGAGGATCGCGCCCGTGTCGATCTGGCTGAGACCGACGTTCAGGTAGTCCACCCCGTCGTGCGGGAGCGGAACGGCCCTCGGGGTGATCGACGGCGCGTTGCGCGGACCGACCAGGAACGGGAAGGGGAACGCGGGGTCTCCGGCGAAGATCGGAGTCGCGTTCACCTCCCACGGGTCGAGCAGGACGATGTTGCGAGGCCGCTCGGGATAGCCGACCGCGATGAACACGTGGTCGGTGTACGGCGCGATGGCGTGCAACGGGTGTTCGCCCGGGTGGAGGTTGAGCGGCACGTGCCAGATCCGCATCCCCGGGGGCAGCTGCCTCCGGTTCAGGAGGACGTAGGTCAGGGCCGCGTGCTCACCGCAGTTGCCGGTGTTGACCAGCGACGCCTGGGCCGCGCTCTGCCCCAACGACTCCTGGATATTGCGGGGTTGAACGCGGGGCACCTGACGGGCCAGGTGGTTGCGCACCAGGAGCGCCCCGCCCGTCGCCGCGACCGAGGACGCCTGATTCGACTGGCCTCCGTGCAGGATCTCGCGTACCCCGGCGAAGATCTCATGGCCGAGGTCCATCAGCCACAGCTCGTTCTGCAAAGGCTCCGACGGGAGCATGTCGGGCGGAAGGGGATCGCCCATCCCCACCCGCCGTCCGCCGCGACTCGCCGCCTCGGCCGCGTCCCGTTGCGCGTAGTAGTTGGTGTGCCACTGCACGGACTGACGGTTGAGCCGCTCGATGGCGAACCACTGCTCGGGCGCCATGCCGGGCGGCGGAGCCGTCGCGGTCGGTACGTAGAAGGGGGCGGGCTGCCAGCTCGGCAGGCGGGGTGAGGGCGGCGCGTCCGCCATCTCCACGTCCTCCGGCTCGAAGGAGCGCGCAGGCGGCCGACTGGGCCCCGCGGTCGGCGGATACGGCTGCCTGCTCGACCCTGCGGTCGGCGGGTACGGCTGCCGACTCGATCCGGCGGTGGGCGGGTACGGCTGTCGGCTCGATCCCGCCGACGGCGGATACTGCTGCCTGCTCGATCCCGACGAGGGGTACTGCTGCCTGCTCGGCTCGGCGAAGGAGGACTCCCTGCTCGGCCGGCGGGTGAACCCGGAGGAGGGGTAGGACAAGACGCCCGTCCGCCGGACCGACCCGGAGGAGGGATAGGACCGGCGGCTCGACCGGCGACCGGAAGACGACACCGGCGGCCTGCTCTCCTCCCTCGGATCGGTGTAGACCGTAGTCCTGGAATACCCTCCCGAACCCGAGTACGACGATGACCCGCCCGGGAGCGACATCGGACGACCGGTCACGATCATCTGCGCGATGGCCTGGCCACGCGGCCGCAGCGGCATACGCTGCCGCCAGTCGGGCAACTGCGCGTGCAGCTCCGGCACATCGGCCACCGTCACCGGCGGATGCGTCGCGTCCAGCCGGTGCAGTTCCGTGTTGATGTCCTGGGCCAGGACCACCTGATCGAATTCACTCAGGTCGGAACCGTGGCCGGACGTCCCCTGCGCGGGAGGCGACGGCACGGCGGACGGCGTCGGCGCCATCGGCCGGACGACGGGCGCCCAGGCCGCCGCGGGCGTCTCGTCCCAGCCGGAAGTCCCCTCCGTCGCGGGCTCCTTGCCCTTGGCGGACGGACCCGGTGCACCGGATGTGCCCGATGTGCCCGCCGTGCCCGATGTGCCGGTCGGCACGGGGCCACGGGGCCGCGGCGTCTCGGAGCCGGGGTGCGCGATCGGGGCCGCCGCCTGCGTCTCCGAGTCGGTACGGGGCCGCAGCGGGATGTGCACGGCCTGGTCGCCGGGGTGTACCGGCACCATGTGCAGGCCGTCGCCGGAGGGCACCGGCAGGTGCGGGGCCGCCGACGGGTCGAAGTGGTGCCAGGTCGCGGCGATCTGCTCGATGTTGCCGACCTCGCCGATCCAGCCGCTGTCGCCGTGCATGATCGCGCCCGTGGGGGTGTGGATGAAGTCGTCCCCGAAGCTGACCCAGCCGCCGGGCGACAGCACGCTGCCGTCCGGGAGCCTGATCCAGCCGCCCGGATCGACCTCGTACCCCAACGGCCGTGACGACGACGGCGTGTCGGCCGGAGGCAGCGGCAGGTCGAACACCGCGAACTCACCGGGCCTGTCGGCCGTACGCGGACCGGCCTCCGGGGCAGGACCGCGCACCAGACCCGTGCCGGAGCGCGGCTCCGCCAGCGTGACCACCCGCCCGATGCCCCACTGCTCCCGGATCGGATCGATCCCCGTGTCCGGCGAACCGCCCACCGTACGGGCCGGGCCGCCCGGCTGGTCCCACGGCATGCTCGGCCGACGCGACGAGCCGCTCGGCCGCCGTGAAGAACCGCTGGGCTGACCCGAAGAGCCGCCAGGCTGGCGCGATGAGCCGCTGGGCCGACGCGAAGAACCGCTGGGCTGACGCGACATGCCGCTCGGCTGCCGCGACGGCCCGGCCGGTCGACCCGAAGAGCTGCTCGGCCGACTCGACGAACCGCTCGGCCGGATCAGACCCGACGGCTGACCCGACGAACCGCCCGGCCGGATCAAGCCGGGCTGCTGGGGGTGCCGGTGCGCGAAATAGGCGTCCCACGCGGGGCCGGCCGGATACATGTTCCGGACGGGCGCCGGCATGGCGAAGTCCTGATACATGTTGTACACCCCCTGGTACTGGCTGGCGGGGAGAGGCGTACCGGTGAAATCCATGATGTCGTGGACTTCGTGCCCGATCTGACGATGGCCGATGGCCAGGTAGTCGATTCCGTCATTCGGCAGAAGAACGGCCCGCGGGTTGATCGACGGCGCATTGCGCGGACCGACCAGGAACGGGAAGCGGAAAGCGGGATCCCCGGCGAAGATCGGAGTCGCGTTCACCTCCCACGGGTCGAGCATGACGATGTTACGGGGCCGCTCGGGATAACCGACCGCGATGAACACATGGTCGGTGTACGGGGCGACGGGGTTGTCGCCGGGTTCACCCCGGTGCAGATTCAGAGGCACGTACCAGATACGCATGCCGTCGGGCAGCCTGTGCCGGTTCACGAGCGTGTAGGTCAAGGCCGCGTGCTCACCGCAGTTGCCCGTGCCGGTGATGGATGCCGTGGCCGCGCTCTGCCCCAGTTGTTCCATGGTATTTCTGGGCTGCTCCCGGGGAGCGACCTGCCGGGCCAGGGAAAGGCGAATCTGGAGCGCCCCGCCCGTCGCCGCGACCGAGGACGCCTGATTCGACTGGCCCCCGTGGAGAATGCGGCGTACGTCGGCGAAGACCTCATGACCGAAGTTCAACAACTCGATCTCGCGCGGCAGCGGCTCGAACGGCAATGTGTCGTGCGGAGAGACCGGTATTCCCTGATTCCGCAGGTTCTGGCGGATCGCCTCCTCTTGAAGGCCCATTCGCCGGTAGTAATCGGTGTGCCATCGCTCGGAGATCCGCTGGGCCTCCAGGATGTCGTGCCAATGCCTGTCGGAGATGCCGTGGGGCCGGACCGTCGCGGTCGGCGCGTAGAAGGGGGCGTGCTCCGGGGGCGGCGCGTCCATCATCTCCACGTCCCCGATGTCAGAGACGGGGGTGCGCGGTCGGCTCGAACTCGGCGGCGGGTACGGCTGTCGGCTCGATCCCGACGGCGGCGGGTACGGCTGTCGGCTCGATCCCGACGGCGGCGGGGCGTACGACTGCCCGCGCGACCCGGAGCTGCTGGGCTGCCTCCTCGGCGCGGGGGCGGGCGGCGCGATCGGTCGGCGGCCGAGCCCGGAGGAGGGGTAGGACAGCAGGCCAGGCCGCTGGACCGACCCGGGGGAAGGATAGGACCGCCGGCTCAACCGGCGCCCGGAGGACGAGACCGGCGGCCTGCTCTGCTCCCTCGGGTCGGTGAAGACGGACGTCCTGGAATATCCTCCCGAACCCGAATGCGAGGACCCGCCGGGGAGCGACAGCGGCTTGCCCGTCACCATCGTCTGCGCGATCGCCTCACCGCGTGGCCGCAACGGCATGCGCTGTCGCCAGTGGGGCAGTTGGGCGTGCAGCTCGTCCACGTCTCCTGGGCGGACCGGAGGTCGGCGTGGATCGAGCCGGTGCAATTCGCGGTTGATCTCGTGCGCCAGGATCACCTTGTCGAATTCGCTCAGGCCGGGACCGTGGCCCGACCCCTCCTGCTCATGCGGCTGTTCGCCCGGCGGCACGTGCTCCGAGGGGGGTGCCTCCTCCGACGCGGGCTCCTTGCCTTTGCCCTTGCCCTCATCGGTCGCGGGCTCCTTGCCTTTGCCCTTGTCCGACGAGGCGGGGGCCGGCTCGGTGGTGGTCTCCGACGTCGACTTGCCGTTCTGGGGCTGCTTGCCCTCCTTGCCGGAGGGAGCGGGCGACTTGGGCTCGGGGGCCACCGTGGTCGGCGGGGCCTCCTTCGTGTGCGGTGCGGCGGCCGGGGGTTCCTTGCCGACCGGCGGTACGGTCTGGCCGCCGTCGGGCCGACTGCCGTTCCCGGAACCGGAGTCCTTACCGGAACCGGGCTCGTGCGGCGGCGGCGCGGTCTCGATCTGCGTATGGCTGCTGTTGCCCTGGTTCGGACGCAGATTGCCAGGGCCGTCGCCCGAACTCCCGTTGCCGGAGTTCGACCGCCCGCCCGGTACGTCGTCGAGCGTCGCAGGACCGTCGTAACCGGGGCCCTTGCGCGTCGGCTGCTTCGGCGCGGGCGGCAGCTTCGGTCCGCCCCCGTGCGAGCCGTCGCCCCGGCTGCCTGAACCGGGCGGCTTCCACAGGCCGTTCGGGTCCGGGATGCCGCCGCCCAGGCGGTGTCCCGGATTCTCCATCGGATCGGAGCTGACGGGCTTGGACGACGTTCCGGATGACGTCCCGGACGATCCGCCCCGACCCGGCTCCTTCCAGCCCGAATCCGGCGCGGGCTTCGCGCCGCCCAGCGTCCGACCGGGGTTCGCCATCGGGTCGGAGTGCGACTCCGGGCCGCCGGAACCCTGCGGCTTCGTCTCCGGCGCGGGGAACGGATTCTCACCCGGACCACCCAACCGACGCCCCGGATTGTCCATCGGATTCGGACTCAACGGCACCGGCGACGACTCAGAAGAACCACCCGAACGCGGCTCCGTGCCCGGCACCGGCTTCCCATTGCCCAGCGTCCGACCGGGATTCGCCATCGGGTCGGAGTGCAACTCCGGCCCGCCGGAACCCTGCGGATTCGACTCGGGCGCGGGGAACGGATTCTCACCCGGACCACCCAACCGACGCCCCGGATTGTCCATCGGATTCGGACTCAACGGCACCGGCGACGACTCAGAAGAACCACCCGAACGCGGCTCCCTGGCCGGTACCGGCTTCCCGTCGCCCAGCGTCCGACCGGGATTCGCCATCGGGTCGGGGCCGGTGCCGCTCGAAGCCGGGGGTTTCGATGTCCCGCCCTGACGGTTCCCGCCCTGGGAGTTCCCGCCCTGCGGATTCCCGCTCTGGTGGTTGCCTCCCTGCGTGTTGCCGCCCTGGGAAGTCCCTCCCTGCGGGTTCCCGCCCTCCTTGCCGGAGGGCACCGGCGGTTTGGGCGCGGGGGCCACCGGGGTCGGCGGGGCCTCGCCCGGAGGCGGTGCGGTCTCCGTCGTCTCCTTCCGGGGCGGCGGCGCGCTCTGGCCGCTGTCGGAGTGACTGCCCTTGCCGGAACCGGAGTTCGTGCCGGAACCGGGCTCGTGCGGTGGCGGCGCGGTCTCGATCTGCGTGTGGCTGCTGTTGCCCTGGTTGGACCGTAGATTGCCGCCGCCGTCGCCCGAGCCCGCCGCGTCGCCGCCGTTCTGCCGCCCGCCCGGCTTGTCGCCGAGCGTCGCGGGCTGGTCATGGCCGGGCCCCGTGCGCGCCGGGGCCTTCGGCGCGGGCGGCGCCGTCGATCCGTTGTCGCGCGGACCACCGCCGCGGTTGCCAGAACCCGGTTCCTTCCAGAGGCTGTTGGGGTCCGGCTTGTCGCCGCCGAGGCGGTGCCCCGGCCCGTCCATCGGATTCGACCCGCCCGGCCCGCCGGGCTTCCCTTCGGTGCCCGATCCGGACGATCCGTCGGAGCGGCCGTGGGAACTCGTCGCCGGATAGTCGTAACCCGGTCCGGTCGGCTGCGCCTTCGACGGACCGTTGCTGCCCGGCGCGTCCGGATTCGGCTCCTTCCAGAGGCTGTTGGGGTCCGGCTTGCCACCGCCGAGGCGGTGCCCCGGCCCGTCCATCGGGTTGCCGGAGCCCGACCCGTCGGGACGGCCGTGGGAACTGGTCGCCGGGTAGTCGTAACCGGGCCCGGTCGGCTGGGCCTTGACCGGCCCGCCGCCCTCGGCCTTCGTGCCGGGACCGGGGAACGGATTCTCGCCGGGACCGCCCAGCCGCCTGCCCGGATTGTCCATCGGATTCGGGCTCAGCGGCTTGGCCGACCCACCGGACCCCTTGGATCCGTTGGACCCGTTGGAACCGCTCGAATTTCCGGAACTCTCGCCGTACGGGCGGTCTTTCAGGCCGTGCGGGTTGCCGGGCGGAGCGCCCAGCGTCCTGCCCGGGTCCTTCGCACCCCCCGGTGAACCGTCGCCCTTGCCCGAAGAGCCCGACGACCCGTTAGAACCGCCGTCACCGTACGGGCGGGACGTCACCCCGTGCGGGTTGGCGGGCGGAGCGCCCAGCGTCCTGCCCGGATCGGACTCGCCCTTGCCCTTGCCCGACGAACCCGATGAACCCGATGAACCGGACGAGCCCGACGACCCGTTCGAACCGCCGTCGCCGACCGGACGGGTCTTCACCCCGTACGGATTGGCCGGCGGAGCGCCCAGCGTCCTGCCGGGGTCCTTCGAACCCCCGGCGGAGTCGTCGCCCTTGGGGGCGGGCGCGCCGACGTCGCTGCTGTGGTGGCCGCCGCCGGGTCCGCTGTTGGTGCCGCTGAACTCGCCGCCGGAGGAGTGCTTGGTGACGATCGGTCCCGAGTCGGGGGCGGGACCGCCCTTGCCCGATCCGTCGGTGATCGGCGTCGCGTGGTCGCCGCCGCCGATCCGCGACGGGGGCGGACCGATCGGGGACTTCCCGCCGCCGCCACCGCCCAGCGGTTTGCCGCCGATCGGCGTGGGAGGCGGAGGTGAGACGGGCGGCGGGGCCCCGGTCTTGGGGCCGGAGCCCGGCTTTCCCGGACGCGGGGTGTAGTGGAAGGCCCCGAGCCCGCCGCTGATGCCGCCGAAGGCACCGCCGATGCCCAGGCTCCACGCCTCCATGCTCCAGTCGACCTCGTAGTCGGTACCGGCGATGTCCGCGCCGATCTTGCCGACGGCGATGTCGAAGGCGAGGTTGGACGCGGCGCCGATGACGGCGCTGCCGGTGATCTCGATGACCGCGGTGGCCACCGAGCCGATCCGGGCGGCCATCTGGGCCATGATCGGGATCAGCCGGGCCAGCAACTGGCCGATCATGGCGAGCAGTCCGCTGAGCAGCGGGCCGAGGGCGAAGAACACGGCGCCGAGCAGGGCGCCGAGGATGTCGGCCCACATCGCGGCGTTGAGCTTCTTCGCGTACTCCGCCGCGGCCTTGTGCAGTTCGTCGGCGTAGCGGTTGATCGTCTGGCCGATGGTCCAGGCGGTCTCGGCGGCGCTGTCGATGGTCGGGGCGACGCCCTCCTGCCAGGCCAGGCGCGCTTCGTCACCGGCTTTGCCGGTCATGCCGAGCTCGGAGACGTAGCCGTTGACGGCGACCTTGCGCTCGTGGAGGTCGTCGCCCATCCGGATCCAGGCGTTGCCCAGTTCGTAGATGTCGTCGAGCTTGATGGTGTTGAGTACGGAATCCGCGTCAGCCATGGTCGGGGCCGCTTTCCTCGGGCGTACCGCTGCTACTCGGACGGGTGCTGTTCTCGGGGCCGCCGCCCAGGCGGGTCACCGGTCCCGTGACGTACCGGGCCACGTCGGGCTGCCTGGCGGCGGGTTCGGGGGACCCCGGATCGTCGCCGTGCCCCGCCACGACGCCCGCGGGCACCGGCTCGGCGGCGGGGCCCGGTACGCTCACCGGCTCGCCGCCTTCACGAAGAGCCGTTCCGCCAGGGCCCGTTACGCCAAGGCCCGTTACGCCAAGGCCCGGTCCGTCAGGGGCCGTTACGCCAGGGCCCGTTTCGCCAGGGGCCTCCTCGCCCAGCTCGTCGATGGCGACCTGGACGATGGCGGGGACGGCGGAGCTGCGGCGGATCAGCGTGCCGCGGCCCGGCTGACGCCGGTAGGCGCGCTGGTCGCCGATCAGGACGCCCTCGCGGTGGTCGCCGGACAGCAGCAGCCCGTCGGTGCCGATCTCCTTGAGCTTGCTCAGCAGGGGGTCGGACAGCAGGGCGCGGCTGGCACCGCCGACGCGGCGGGCGAGCACGAGGTGGAAGCCCAACTCGGCGGCCTGCGGGATGAATTCGGCGAGCGCGGCGAGCGGGCCGTGGCCCATGGTGCCCGCGGCCAGGTCGTAGTCGTCGGCGACGACGTACAGCTCGGGGCCGTGCCACCAGTCGCGCGCGGCGAGTTGGGTGGCGGTGACGTCGGCGGGGGGCATCCGGGTGCGCAGTGTCTCGGCGAGGGCCTGCGCCTGGGCCGCGACCAGGTCGGCGTTGCCGCCGCGGGCGCCGATGTACTCGTCGGGCACGGTGCCCAGCAGGCTGTGCCGGTAGTCGACGACCATGAAGCGCAGGTCGCGGGCGCTGTGCCGGGCGGCCAGGCCGCGCATCCAGGCGCGCAGGAACGCGGTCTTGCCGGAGCCGGAGTCGCCGAAGACGACGAAGTGCGGGGCGTCGGCGGTCAGGTCGAGGCCGACCGGGCGCTGGTCGGACTCGCGTAGGGCGATGGGCACTTCGCGGGCGCCGAGGGCGGGGCCGTGGCCCTCCCAGCGCTCGGCGGGCGGCAGCGCGGCGGCGGCCGTCAGCTCGCGGACGGTGATCCGCGCGGGCAGCACGCGCAGCGCCGGGGCGGCGGGCCGCCGCCAGCTCTCGGCGAGCCGGGCCACCAGCGCCTGCCCGGCCTCGGCGAGCCCTTCGACGCTGTCGACGGCGTCGAGCCGGGGCAGCGCGATGTGGTGGGTCAGGCCCGCGGCGGCAAGGCCGCGGCCGGGGATGCTCTGGCCGAGCGCGCGGGCGGCGGGGCGGCTGATCTCGGACTCGGTGGGGTCGTTGAGCCGCAGTTCGAGGCGGCCGGGGATGCTGTCGCGCAGGCCGATCCGTACCTCGGCCCAGCGGTTGGCGGTCAGCCAGAGGTGGACGCCGACGCCGAGGCCGCGGGTGGCGATCTCGGTGAGGGTGACGACGGCGTTCTCGTCGGTGGTGTGCAGGGCGGCGAGGTTGTCGACCACCAGCACGACGTCGGCCGACCGTACGCCGTCGGGGACTTCGCCCGCGGCGCGGCGGGCGCGCAGTTCGGCGGCGGACTGGATGCCCAGGTCGCGGAACATCTGCTCGCGCGCGGTGACCAGGCCGGTGATCTCGGCCAGCACCCTGCGGACCCGCTCGTCGTCGCGGCGGCCCGCGATGCCCGCCACGTGCGGTGCGTCGCCGAGGCCGTGCAGCGAGCCGCCGCCCATGTCGATCCCGTAGAACTGGAGCTCGTCGGGGGTGTGGGTGAGCATGGCGCTGAGCATCGCGGTGCGCAGGAAGGTGGACTTGCCGCTCTGCGGGGCGCCGACCAGGGCGATGTGGCCCTGACGGCCCGCCAGGTCCAGTACGAGGGGCTGCTGTTCCTGCCGGGAGGGCACGTCCAGCACGCCGACCGGGAACTTCAGCTCGCCGGAGTACGGCCACAGGGCGCAGCGCAGGCCCAGTTCCGGGTCGGCCTCCGGTTCGCCCAGCAGCGGGTCGAGGGTGAAGCGCGGGGGCAGCGGCGGCAGCCACACCTGGTGGCCCGCGGTGTCCTTGTCGGCCAACCGCTCGACGGCGAGCTGGAGTTCGGTCGAGCCGCCCTCCGGGTCCCAGTCCCAGCCGGGCGTCTCGGCCTCGTCCGCGGCGAGCGGCGCGAGGTCGCCGTGCACGGCGAAGGGCACGGGTTCCAGGGCCGGTCCCGCGCTGTCGGCGTCGTGGTCCTGGTAGGGCGCGGAGACGTACGCGACGCGGAAGCGTTCGTAGACCGACTCGTCCACCTTGAGGTAGGCGGAGCCGGGGATGGCGGGCAGCGTGTACGCGTCGGAGGTGCCGATGACGGCGCGGGACTCGGCGGCGCTGAAGGTGCGCAGGCAGATCCGGTACGACAGGTGGGACTCCAGGCCGCGCAGCCTGCCTTCCTCCAACCGCTGGGTGGCCAGCAGCAGATGCATGCCGAGCGAGCGGCCGACCCGGCCGATCTGCACGAACAGGTCGATGAAGTCGGGGCGTTGGGAGAGGAGTTCGCCGAACTCGTCGACGATGATGAGCAGATAGGGCAGCGGCTCCAGCGGTTTGCCGTTGATGTCGGTGGCGCCCGCCGCCTGCCGCAACTGGTATTCGCGGACGGAGTCGACGTTCCCCGCCTCGCGCAGCATCCGCTGCCTGCGCTGCTGTTCGCCGCGCAGCGCGTCGCGCATCCGGTCGACGAGCGCGAGGTCGTCGGCGAGGTTGGTGATCAGGCCGGAGACGTGCGGCAGTTCGGTGACGC
This sequence comes from Streptomyces sp. NPDC003300, assembly GCF_040610915.1. Taxonomy (NCBI): domain Bacteria; kingdom Bacillati; phylum Actinomycetota; class Actinomycetes; order Kitasatosporales; family Streptomycetaceae; genus Streptomyces; species Streptomyces sp. NPDC003300. The sequence goes on from NZ_JBEXNE010000019.1 coordinate 63,005, forward strand.
CCGCGAAGGTGGCGCCGCCCTTGAAGTCGACCAGGACCAGGGCCAGGTGCTCCGGCGCGTGGGCCATGGCGAGTCCGGTGACCAGGGTGCGCAGCAGTTCGCTCTTGCCGGAGCCGGTGGCGCCGACGATCAGTCCGTGCGGGCCGATGCCGCCCTGCGCGGACTCCTTGAGGTCCAGGGTCAGCGGTTCGCCGGTGCCGGTGACGCCGATGGGGACGGAGAGCAGTTCTCTGTCGTCGGGGGCGCGGCGCAGGGCGGCCGGGTCGAAGTGGGCGATGTCGGGGACGCCGAGCATGTCGGAGAGGGAGACGTGTTCCGACAGGACCTGTTCGCGTTCGCCGGTCAGCCGTAGCGGGGCCAGCGAACGGGCGGTGGCCTCCAGGACGCCGGGCGCGACCTCGTCCACGACGGCCTGCTCGACCGGGGCGTGCAGCGCGGCCGTACGGCCTTCCAGCGCGAGGCCGCCGCGGGCGTCCGTGCGGGCGCGTACGTCCACCCGGCCCGGCTCGGAGCCCTCTTCCTCCACCAGGCACACCACGTGCACGCCGAGGTCGGGGCCCGCTTCGGTGAGCAGGTCGGACAGCAGCGCCGAGCGGGCCCACGGCGCGTCGGGCTCGTATCCGTCGAGGAAGACCACCACGTGACTGCGGGGCCTGGTGTCGCGCTGGGAGATCAGCCGGGCGTTGCGCTCGGCGCGGGCGGCGACCGCCCGGTCGAGGGTGGCCTGGAGGTGGTCCTGGAGTCCTGCGAGGTCGTCGGCGAGCAGCGGCACGACTTCCTGTTCACGGCGCTGGGCCTGGTCGGGCTGCTGGGCGTGCGGCAGCCACTTGGCCCAGTCCCAGTCGGAGTTGCCGCCGGTGACGACGGCGATCCGCACGTCGTCGGGGGCGTGCAGCACGGAGAGCTGGAGCAGCAGGGTCTGGGCGAGCTTGCGGGTACGGTCGCGCGGGCCCAGCAGGCTCACCACGCCCGCGGCGCGCAGGTCGAGCCAGGCGGCCTGGTCGGCGACGGTGCCGTGCGCGCGGACCAGTTCGGCCGCGGCGTGCTGGCAGGGCGTGTCGACGTCGATGGTCGGGTCGTTCTGCCCCGGCATCTGGAGCGCGTCGGCCGCCGCCACCGTGCCGGTGCCGAGCCGCAGGTGCAGGAAGTCGTCGTCGCCCGGGCGGCGTTCCCAGACCCGGCGGCGGCGGGTGGCGATCGCCCAGAGCCGGTCCGGGTGCGGGTGCCGCCACGCGTCGGCGGCGCGCTGGCCGAGCTGGGAGCGCATGACCTGCTTGCGCACCCCGGCCAGATACTCCAGGTACCGCTCCCGCTGCCGGTACTGGTTGCGGCGGCGGTGGCTGCGCAGTTGCATCCGGACGCCGATGGTGATGCCCACGGAGACCACGACGAAGGCGATGCCCAGCAGGATCATCCACGCCTTGCCGTAGGCGATCATGTACGCGGCCATGCTCATGCTGGACAGCAGGGGCAGCAGGAGCATCAGCCAGCCCGCGGCGCCCTGCGGCTGTGGCCGCTGGGGCAGGCCGGCCAGTTTCGTCCGGCCCTCCGGCATCGGCGGGGGCGTGATGCGGACGGGGCGGTGGAAGGGGATTCGACTCACGATGGCTGCCTAGCGGGCTGTCGGGGCGGTGGGGGCGAGGTGGCGGGGGCGGTGCGCCGGCACTAGAACTCCATGGTGACCGCGGTCTTGTTGGGGTCGGTGACCGCGGCGGGCGGCTTGTCGCTGGACTTCCCGTCGTCACTGGTCAAGGCCGTGCGGAACGACTTGAAGGCGTCGGCGATGCCGTCCTCGGCGGTGGTGTAGTTGTACGCGGCCATGCCGACCCCGTCGGCCAGCGCGGACAGAACTCCCTTGTGCGGGTCGTCCTCCGTGCCGAACAGCTCGGTCATGACCGACACCCACTTCTTGTTGACCTCGTCGGCGTCCGAGGCGGCCTGGCCCTGCCAGGCGACGTGCAGTCCCTCCAACTGGCCCCGGATGGTGGTGAGGCTCGACAGGACGGTCTTGCTGAGGGTGACCAGGTCGTTGGCGTCGGACTTCAGGCCCGTCGGGGAGATGTTGAGGACGGAGGTGTCGTAGTCGGCGGTGCCGGAGTCGGCCATGACGCGCCTTTCTCGGGGAGCGGATACCGGTGCGGCACCTGCATGCTGACAATTCCTCATATAAGTGGTAAACCTGGCGGTGTCCTGCCGGGCCCATGCTTGGCGAACCGGCCGTGCGGTCGGCGCGAGAGAGACGAGGCAGACGACGTGACCGATCCGATCACCTCGAAATACGACACCACTCCGCTGCCCGATCCGCCCGCGGACGGGTCGGAGACGCCCAACCCCGACCACGACAAGAACCTCGACGGCCTCGTGCCGACCGACAAGGTCATCTGGTCCACCCCGCCGTCCTTCAACATCGACCCGAAGGACAGCCAGTCCGACCAGGGTTCCGGCCCCGACCCGAACTCGTACGAGGCCGCGGCGGACCTGAAGATCGACCTGAGCGCGGTACGCGTCGCGGAGAAGTCGATGCTCACGGAGGCCCGCGGCGCGGTCGACCGGTACGAGGAGCTGCGCAAGCGGGTCATGGCCGTCAAGGGCCATGTCTTCGGGCAGGGCGCCCAGGACAAGAACGCGGAGGGCGAGGGCCACACCTCGCTCTCGTCCGGGTACGACCCGTCGGTCGGCAAGACGCACGACAACCCGTTCGCCGAGACCGGCGTGAAATTCGGCGCGGACATGAACCCGGCCCAGGACCGCGCCCTGCTCCAGATCGGCTCGACGCTGGAGAAGCTCGGCGAGTACATCGCGCTGCTCAACCACTCGGGGCAGGTGTACGCGCACACCGACCGGGAGTCGCGCTTCCCGCCGCCGCCCGCGGGCTGAACGCGCCGCCGCGTACCGCCCACGCGGTGCGCGGCGGCGGCACTCAGCCATGGGTCCCGCCGTCGCTGAGGTTGTTCAGATTGACGTGCTCGGAGTCGTGGTAGTTGTTGTACGACGTCGTCATCCGCGAGGCGATGTCCTTGAGCAACTCGTCCAGTTCGTGCTGGACCTTGTGGAACCACGTCATCATCGCCGCGAACGACTCGTGCGACGGGCTGGACCAGTCGGCGCCGATCTGCTTCACCTTGGCGTCGATCGAGTTCATGGTGGTGGTGATCGTGCCGGACTCGCGTTTCACCACGCCGATCGCGTCGTTCAGCGCCGCGAGGTCCGCGCGCCACTCTTCCGGGGTCGGTTGGTCCGACATCCGCGGGTCACCTTCCTTTCAGCCGCTCCGAAGTCCTGTGCCGAAGTCCTGTGCCGGTCCTGCGCCGAAGTCCTGTGCCGGTCCTGCGCCGAAGTCCTGTGCCGGGTCCGCCGCCGTACGGTGCGCCCGCCGGGCAGCGGGGCGTACGTCCGCCCGCGCGGTCAAGCGGCGCCTCCCGGGGGGAGGTCGGCGGGCAGCAGCGTGGTGAGCAACTCCTTGTCGGCCGCCGCGAGATCGACGGCGCTCAGGTCGAGTTCGGCCACGCGGTACGCGTGCCGCTCGGTCATCCGCTGGAACACCTGCCGCGCGCTGCGCCCGTTGCCGAACTGCTCGCCGCGCGGGACGGCCGCGAAGTAGTCGTGCAGCGCGGCCGTCGTCTGCGGCGCGAAGGTGTACTCGTGGTCGACGGCCTGGTGCTCCACGATCCGCACCAGCTCCTCCGAGGTGTAGTCGTCGAAGAGCAGGGTGCGGGTGAAGCGCGAGGCCAGGCCCGCGTTGGACTCCAGCAGCCGGTTCATCTCGCTCGGGTATCCGGCGACGATGACCACCACCTCGTCGCGGTGGTCCTCCATCAGCTTCACCAGCGTCGAGATGGCCTCGGAGCCGAAGTCGGTGAACTGCCCCTGCGGCACGAGGGAGTACGCCTCGTCGATGAAGAGCACCCCGCCCAGCGCGCGCCGGAAGACCGCCGTCGTCTTGGGCGCGGTGTGGCCGACGTACTCGCCGACCAGGTCGCCCCGGTCGGCCTCGACCAGGTGTCCGCGTTCGAGCAGGCCGAGCGCGGCGAGGAAGCCGCCGTACAGGCGGGCCACCGTGGTCTTGCCGGTGCCGGGGTTGCCCGCGAAGACCAGGTGCCTGCTCAGCGGTGGCGCCGCGAGCCCGGCCTCCTGGCGGACCTTGACCATCTGCATGAGCTTGGTCAGCGTGACCACGTCGCGTTTGACGCTGTCCAGGCCGACCAGGCGGTCCAGCTCCACATGGAGTTCCGCGAGCTTCGCGCGGGCCGCCTCCGCGGTCGACTCGGTGTCACCGGCGGCCTGTTCGGCCTTCTCCGCGGCCGAGCGGGGCGCTCCGGCGACGGCGGGCACCGCGACGCGCCCCTCCTCCCCCGCCGCCGGGGGCGCGAGGGTCGGCAGGAGCGGATCGGTCGCGTCCTGGACCAGGCAGTCCTCGGCCCGCACGTCGGCCTCGTCGTCCCGCAGCAGGTCGGTGTCGGTGCCGTCCACGGTGCAGCGGCGAAGCAGGAAACGCGAGCGGGCACCGGCGTAGACGGCGGGGAAGCGGCTCTTGGTGAGGTGGCAGTCCTCGTACAGGCCCTCGCCGCCCTCCTCGACGAACAGCGCGTTCTTCGCCGCGCCCTCGACGGTGAGGCCGCGTACGCGGGGCCGGGCCCCGGCGCGTACGACGACGCCGCTGCCGCGCGGCTCGCGGACCGCGCCGCCCTCCACGACGGCCGTGCTGCCCTCCTCCAGCAGCAGGCCCGCGGTGCCGCTGCCGGTGACGGTGACGTTCTCCAGCCGGGCGCCGGTGTCCCGGCCGACCCGGACGCCGGTCTCGCCGGAGGCGGTGATCTCGCACTCCGCGAGCAGCGGGCGGTGCGTGGTGTGCAGGTGTACGCCCTCCCGGCCGCCGGACACCCGGCAGCCGCGGACGGCCGCGTCGCCGCCCTGCACGTACACCCCGGCCAGGCCCGCGTCCGTCATCTCGCAGTCGTCCGCGAGGAGTTCGGACCGTTCGGTGACCCGCACGCCGTACTCGGGCGAACCGCTGACGGTGCAGCCCCTGGCATGCAGGCGGGCCCCGCCGCCGAGGTGCACTCCGGTGTACGCGGTGTCCCGTACGGTGCAGCCGGTCAGCGTCACCTCCGCCTCGGCCACCGCGTACAGGCCGTTGGCGCCGCTGCGGGCGAAGGTGGAGTCGTGCGCGGTGGCCCGGCCGGCCCCGCTGACGGCCAGCGCGGTGTCCTGGCAGTCGACGGCCCGCACGCCGGTCAACTCGGCGGTGGCCTCGGCCGTGACCAGGATCGCGGCGCCGGTGGTGTGGTGCACATGGCAGCCGTCGAGCAGGACGGAGCTGCTGCCGTCGGCCAGTACGCCGGCGCCCTCGGTACGGAAGATCTCGCAGTCGCGCAGCCGTACGCCCGGGGTGTCGTGGCCCGGGCGGGCGGCGGAGCCGGTGGCGGGCGCGGCCGGTTCGGCGTCCTCGCCGTGGGCGAGGGGCCGGTGACCCGTGCCGGAGGCCGCGCGGGTCAGGCGGCCCGCCGTCTCGCGGACCCAGACGCCCGCGGCGCCCGTCTCGTGCAGGCGGCAGTCGCGCAGCGCCGCGGTGGCGTGTCCCTCGACCACGACGGCGGTGCCGCCGCTGCCGCGGACGTCGCAGCGGGTCAGCGTCGCGTGCGCGCCGCCCGTGAGCAGGACGCCGCGCCCGCTGGCGCCGTCCACCAGGGCGTCGGTCAACTCGGCGCGCGCCTCGTCCTCGACCACCAGGCCGTCGCCGACGCAGCCGCCGACGGTCAGATTCTCCAGTGTGGTGCGGCTGGTGCCGGTCAGCCGGACCGCCGCGCCCTCGGCCTTCCGTACCGAACAGCCGCTCAGCAGCGGGGCGGCGGTGCCCGCGACCTCGATCCGGCCGCCGGTGATCTCGCAGTCCCGCAGCACCGGTTCGCCCGCGCGCACCAGCAGCGCGGCCTCGCGGGGCACGGCGGACACGAGGGTGAAGCCGCGGATCTCGGCGCGGCCCGCGTGCACGGTGACGGCCGGGCCGCGGACGGCCACCAGCCGTACGGCGCCCTTCGCCACCAGGGTGACATCCTTGTCAAGCAGCAGGCTCTCGCTGTATGTGCCCGCCTGCACGGTGATGACGGCGCCGGTGTCCGCGCTCCGCACGGCCGCCGCGATGGTGCGGTGGCCGCCCCAACTGCCCGGCGCCACGCGCTGGGCGGCGGCCTTCACCGGGCGCTCCCGGGGGTCGCCCGCCGGGTCACGGGGCGGGTCGAGGAGAGGGTCCCGGGGCGGACGTGCCGGGTCCCGGGCCGACCGGACGCGGGCCGCTCATACGGCGCCCGCTCGACAACCGGCCGCCCGGTCAACGGCCTCTCTGCCAGGGGCAGTTCCGTCACCGGCCGTTCCCTCACCGGCCGCCCAGTCAAGGGCCGCTCCGTCAACGGCCGCCCGGCCACCGGCCGTTCCCTCACCGGCCGCTCGGCCGCGGGTCGCTCGGTCACAGGCCGCTCCCCAGGTCGGCCAGCCAGCCGAAGAGGCCGAACACCCCGGCGGCCAGTGGTACGGCGGCCACGAACAGAACGCTGGTGACGGCCGCGGGCCAGGTCGGGCGGTCCGGCTCGATGGGCCGCAGAGCCGCGCCGAAGGCGAGGAAGAGTCCGCAGGCGACCAGGACGGCGCCCACGCCGAAGGCGGCCAGCGGGCCCGCCAGCCGCGAGTCGAACGCGTACAGCGGCACCCGTACGGTCAGCGCCACGAGCCCCAGCACCCCGGCGGCCAACTGCGGTACCACCGCGCTCAGTACGCGCACGGTGGCGGCCTGGAGCAGCAGTCCGACGCTGACGCAGCCCGCCAGCACGAGGGCGTAGACGTCGTGGGACGCGCTCAGGGTGAGCAGGGCCGCCGCGAGGAACACCCCGCTCACCACGCTGAGCAGGGTGAGCAGCGCGTTGCTGCGGTGGACGACGGTGGCCACGGTCCCGTCGTCCAGCGCGGGCGCGCTGACGTCGGGTCCCGAGGGCACGAGCACCGCGATCTGGCCCGCGGCCCTGGGCAGCAGCCCCGCGGTCAGGAACAGCGCCACGGACACGACGGCGGCGGAGCCGGTGAGCCCGGCGTGCGAGGCGGTCAGCGCCACGGTGAGCAGCGCGGCCACCAGTGTGAGCAGGTTGAGCACCACGGTGGCGGGCGACGGCAGCGCGACCAGCCCGATCACCGCGCCGAGCACGGCGAAGACGGAGACGAGTACGGGGGTGGCGACCGGGCCGTGCACCGGTCCGTCCAGGCCGACGCAGGCCAGCAGCGGGACGGTGGCGAGCGCGAAGAACTGCCGTACGGCGCGCGGCAGCGGCCAGTTCTTGCGCTCCGCGTACCAGGCGAGCAGCGCCGAGCAGAGCGCGGCGAGCGCGAACAGCGCCGCCCACGGGCCGGCCGGCCGCAGCGCGCCGAGCCAGGCCGCCGCGGCCACCATGAAGACCAGGCCCGCGCCCACGACGCACTGGGCGCGGCGGCGGGAGCTCCACAGGCCGCCGTCGTCCTGGGCGCTGGCGACCTGTTCGTCCAGGTCGGTGACGGTCAACTCGCCCAGTTCCGCCGCCCGCTGGTCGCGCAGGTACAAGGTGGCGCCGTCCACGATGCCCGCCGCCGACAGCGAGTCGCCGGGGGCCATCGGAGCGCCGCCCGACTCGGCGAGCGACCAGACCGGCGGCAGCGCCTCGGACTCGGACTGCCCGCACAGGGAGGCGAGTCGGGGAACGTACTCGGCGATCGGGGCCTGCGCCGGAAGCGCGAGGTCGATCCGCCTGCGTTCGCCGACCACGGTAACCCGGCAGCGTTCATCGGGCACGGATGTTTCCTTCGGTGTCGGACCTCACGGCCGCGCGTCCGCGGGCCGCGGTGGGTCGGTGCCGCCGGGTTCGGAGACACCGACGTCAAAGACGGCGTTCGGCGGCGCCTGGTTTCGGTGGCGTGGGGTTTTTGTGACGCGTGGTCTTCGTGGTTCCGGTCTCAGTGGCGCCAGGTGGAGATGTTGGACCACTCGGCGTCACTGTAATTGCTCCAGTTCACATGCATCGCCTGGGCGATGCGGCCGAGCACACCGTCGGGTCCGAACAGGCCGTCGGCCGCCAGGTCCCACTCGTTCTGCATGTCCTGGTAGTAGGTGGCGGCCTGGCTCTCCCGCCACGCCTCCACCATCGGCGCCAACTGCGACTTCAGCGACTGGAGTTCGCCGGAGATCTCCCCGGCCCTGGCGTTGATCACGCCGCCCGCCGCCGCCAGTCCCTCACCGACGTAGATCGGCGTGCCGTCGATATCGGCCATGAATCGCTCCTCGTTGTGCGGCCCGGATCAGTTGAAGTTGGTGCCGGACGGTGCCTTCGGCAGGTCCTCGCCGAGCGCGGCGAGGTTGTTGAGGTTCTGCTGCTCGGAGTCCTTGTAGTTCACGTAGTTGCCCTGGAGGCCCTTGGAGATTCCCTCCAGGGCGTCGTGCAGCATCCGCGCGTAGACGTCGTACTCCGCCATCAGCGTCTGGAACTGGTTGTGGGCGATGCCCTGCCAACTCGCTTCCAGACTGCTCACATACGTCTTCAGCTCCGCCAACTGCCCGGCGATCTCGCTCGCCGTGGACATCGTGTTGCTGGAGGCGGTGGCCAGGTACTCGGGTGTGACCCGGTACGTGACGCCACCGACGCTCACAGAAGGCTGGTCAGCCATGGAATCCGCCCTTCCTCGCCCGATACCCCGGCAGTCAAACACCGTTTGGGCCCGGTCCGGGCCGCACGAGCCGCAGTGAGCAGAGTCTGAGCAGGTTCTGAACGCGTCGGGAGCGGGGGGGCCGGGCCGGTGTCAGTCGGGGAGGTGGCGGGCGAAGCGGGCGTGGGTGGTCTGGCGGCTGGTGCCGAAGGCGCGGCCGATGGCCTCCCAGGAGACGAGGGAGCGGCGGGCGGCGCGGACGGCTTCGCGGCTGAGCGCGGGGGCGGTCTCTTCGACGCGGGCGACGACGCGCAGCGCGGTGAGGGGCTGGTCGCGGGAGAGTTCCTCGACGCGCCGCCGCAGGGCGGCGAGCATCTGCTCCACGTCGTGGGGGACGGCGCCTTCGGTCGCGGTGACGTGATACTCCCAGTCGGCCATCGGGCCGGTGCGGGAGTCGTTGCCCTCGGTGGCGTCGTCGTCGCCCCGGATGATGGGGTGGGTCTCTGCGCCGCGCCAGCCGCACTCGCAGGCGCCCTTGACGCCGATCGCGCGGGGGCCGTCCGCTCCGTTGTACGACCACCAGGGCTGACGGCCCTCGGGCGGCGTCGCCGGTTCCGCGCCGTCGGCCAACACCGCTGTCACATAACCGGTGTGGCGCCGGGTCTCGTCCACCCACTCCATGGCTCAGCCCTCTCCGCACCGGGAAAAATGTTCCTCAAGGTTCCCTGACAACGCGCGCGGCTGTCAAAGAATTTTGACAGCCGCGCCGCTGGCACCTGCCCCGGAGGCCCCAGGGTGTGTCCTAGGGGGCTCACGCCTCGCGGAGGGCCTGTTCCACGGCGGTGCGGACGCGGGCGTCCTCGGCGGCTTTGCGCTTGGTGCGGGTGCGGCGGGTGTGGAGGAAGGCGGCGACGGCCAGGGCGAGGAGGACGAGGACGAGGGCGGTGAGGGTCCAGGGGAAGGCCCAGGTGTGGGCCGTGGCCTGGACGGTCTTGAGCTGGGTGGTGGAGCCGGAGGCGTCGGTGAACAGCGGGGTGAGGGTCACGGTCGCGGTGAGGCGGACGGCGGGGGCCACGTCGTGGACGGGCACGCTCACCTTCCAGCTCTCGCCGGGGAGCAGTTCGGGCGGCGTGGCCGTCTTGCCACCGGTGACCGCGAACCAGCCGAACAGGCCCTTGAGCTTGACCGACTGACGGGTCGACATGATCGCGTTGCCGGTGTTGCGGATGCGGTAGGTGACGGTGGCGTCGCCCTTGGAGAAGGGGGCGGCCGTACCGCCGTAGGAGACGTGCAGGTCCTCCACCGCCAGCGTGGGCTTGATCGCGCCGCTGACCCGCAGCTTGATCTTGATGCCGAGCCGCCGGTCGACGTTGATGCCCTGCGCGTCGTCGGGCTGGGTCAGCGAGGTGAGGATGCCGCCCACGTAGTCGCCGGGCGTCGCGTTGGCCGGGATGGCGAGGGTGAAGGGCACCTCGACGGTCTTGCCCGGCTGGACCACGACGCGCTCGCGCGCCGCGCGCGCCCACACGCCGATCGCGCGGGACTTCTTGTCGGCGGGCAGCAGGTCGAGTTGGCCCTTGTCGGTGGTGAAGCCGTCGGCGGCGTACACGCCGAGGTCGACCGGCGCCTTGCCCCGGTTGGCGACGACCATCGCGTCCTCGACCTTGCCGCCGGGGTTGACGGCGTAGCTGTAGCTCGACCGGTCGGCGCCGAAGCTGTTCGACGCGGTGCGTACGGTCCAGGCGACGTCGCCCTCGGCGGCGGCGGCCGGTCGCGCGGACAGACCGGTGACCGCGAGGGCGAGGAGCAGCGCCAGGACGGCGGTACGGACGAAGGTGGCGACGACGGTCGTCCGGCGGGTCACGGGCACATGCATGTCGGGGTCCTCGGGCGTTCTGGTCGGAGCTGTCGGAGCTGAGGAACCGGTGGGGCGGGCGCCCGCGGGCGCCTGCCCCACCGGGTGGTGCGGGGTCACTCAGGTGGAGCGGTCAAGCGGGCGGGATCAGCTACTGAGCGCGGTGATCGTGAGAGTCGCGCGGTAGTCGCCCTTGGCGACGCTGCCCGGGATCTTCAGATCCAGGTCGGCGCCGAGCTTGGCCGTGCCCTTGGTGTGACCCTGGTCCGCCCAGCCGAGGCCGCGCGAGACGGACAGGCCGGAGCCGCCGTCGTAACCGGAGTTGACCGTGCCGCCGGCCTTGGCACCCGCGCCGGGGGCGAGGATCTTCGGCGTCCAGCCGAGGTACGCGCCGGAGAACTTCTTGGCACCGTCCGTGAAGTCGCCCACGCTGGCCGAGATCGACCAGGGAGCGAGCGAGCGGCGGCTGTCCGACACGACGATCGGGTTGATCGTGCCCGCCGCGTCGAAGTAGTCGCCGTCGTGGTCCTTGGCGGTGCCGAGGTCCACCAGGCCGTTGTAGCCGTCGATGGTCCAGCCGAACTCGCCGGGGGGCGCGGTGGGCACCTTGACCGCGAGGTCCTGGCCGGTGCCGTGGTACGGGTGCACCGTCACCTTGTCGACGACCGAGCCGATCGGCTGGCCCTCGGGGGTGTTGACGCAGGAGACCTGGCCTAGCTCGACCGCCGCGTTGGGCGCGGTGCAGGTGCCGCTGCGCAGGTTCTCGACGACGAGCTTGTCGTTGCGCACCTGGACCTTGACGTAGGAGCGCACGTGCTCCTGGTTCTGCACCGAGTTGTACCAGTAGCTGTCCGGGTTCAGCGGGTCGGGACCCTGGCCCGTGACACCGGTGCCGCTGCTGTCCGGCTTGGTGATGTCGTAGTACTTCGAGCCGGACGCCGAGTTGGCCGTCACGTAGAGCACACCGCCGGGACCGGGGTACACGTCCGCCTGGCCGGGCTGCTCGGCCGCGTCCGCCTTCTGACCGTTCTTGATCAGGTAGCTGCGGGAGTAGCTGTGGTCGTGGCCCTGGAGGACGACGTCCACGCCGAGCTGCGAGAAGGCGGTGGTGAAGTCGGTACGGCGCTGCTTGTTGTCCGAGTCCTTGGCGTGGCTGGCCGGGGAGTAGATCGCGTGGTGGTACGTGAGCACCTTCCACTTGGCCTCGGAGCCGTGCTTGTTGATGATGTCGGTGACGTACTTGACGTGCGCCTCGTCACCGCCGCCGCCCGAGGAGGCGGCGTAGCTGTTGCTGTTCAGGTCGATGAACAGCACGTCCTTGTAGATGTACCAGTAGTCACCGCCCGAGGTGTTCGAGCCCGGGTTGCCGTTGGCGTAGTACGGCGCCGAACGGTCGGTGTTCGGGGTGTACAGGTGCTGCTCGTACGCCTTGCCGCCGACGTCGTGGTTGCCGATGGTCGCGGCCCACGGGTACTGACGGAGCTTGTCGGGGGCCAGGAAGGAGTCCCACTGCGCCTCGGTGTTCGCGGTCTCGACCTGGTCGCCGCCGGACACCAGCAGTTCGGCGTTCGGGTTGGCGGCCAGCGAGACGTCGAGCGTGTCCTTCCAGCCCGCCTGGTCCTTGGCGAGGTTGCCGGAGGAGCCGATCTGCGGGTCGCCGTAGAACAGGAAGTCGTAGTCGCCCTCGAAGTCCTGCGTCTTGAAGGCGTAGGTCTGCGACCAGTTGCCCACGGAGCCGACACGGTAGGAGTACGCCGTGTTCTCCTTCAGGCCGGTGATGGTGGCGTGCCGGTTGAAGCCGCCGCTGGTGGCGATGTTCGCCCCGCCGATGGCGTCGAACGTGGCGGCGTCCGCCGGGAATTCACCGTTGACCAGGGTCGCGGTCGGGGCGGCCTGGATGACCTGGGCCGTGTCGGCCGAGGAGTACCAGGTCACCGTGCGCTGCGTCTCGTTCGCGCCGACACCGAGGATGATGCTGGTGAGGGCGGCGGGGTCGGCGGCCACGGCGGGGGAGGTGAGTCCCGCGCCGACGGCGAGCGCCAGACCCATGGTGACCGCGGTGGCCCCGGTGACCACGCGGCGTCGTACGGACCCGTGGGTCCGTACCGATCTGATCGATCTCATCTGTGTTTGTTCCTTTTTGGACGGAACTGCATGGAGCTGAGGTCATCAAGCTCCCATCGGTTGGTAAACAGGCGGCAAATGCGATCTTCGCCTGACCTGAACTTCACCTCAGTTGAAGGCTCAGCCACCGCCCACCCGTTGCAGGAACCACACAAGTCCCATAAGCGCTACACCTGCGGAAACGGTGCCGGTCACCCAGAGCCCCGCGGTCGGCGAACGGCGGCGCAGCAGGGCCAGCAACGGAAAGACGACGGCGATGATCGACAACTGCACGACCTCGATGCCGACGTTGAAGACCAGGAGGGAGCCGAGCAGCGTCCAGGACCACGCCTGGTCGATGCCGAGCGCGCCCGCGAAGCCGAGGCCGTGGACGAGGCCGAAGCAGAAGACCACCGCGAGCCGCAGCCAGCCCGCCCGGTCGAGGGCGACGTGGTCGCGCAGGAAGCCGCGCCCGCCGGAGCCGGGCCCCGAGCCGGAGGCGCCCCGGGCCGAAGCGCCCGGATCCAGGTCGGAGGCGTGGCTGCCGCGCTGCCGTATCCGCCACAGGTGCCAGCCCGCGACCACCGCGATCGACAGCGCGATGACCGGTTCGACCAGCCGCGACGGCACGTCGACCGCCCCGAGCGCGGCGAGCATGAAGGTCACCGAGTGCGCGAGCGTGAAGCTGGTGGCGGCGAGCACGATCTCGCGCAGCCGCCGCGACCCGGCGATCAGCGCCAGCAGGAACAGGATGTGGTCGGTGCCGGTCAGCAGGTGCTCGGCGCCCAGCCGGAAGAACTCCCAGAACCAGGCGTACCAGGGCTGGTCGATCGAGAAGGACGGGTGCGCCGCGTCGAGCGCCGCGCTGCCGGAGCGGCCGTCCAGGTCGTACGTGACGATCGTCTTCGTACCGCGGACGTATGTCTCGCTGTCGGGGAACAGACCGCTGCGGACCCGGTGGTCACCGGCCAGCTCCTGGCAGTCCCAGTCCAGCAGCAGGACGGTGTACGGCACGCCCTCCTGCCGGTCCATCGTGAAGTCGCCGACCTGCTCCGGCGCGCACGCCTTGCCCGCGGCGGTGACCGAGAAGCGCTGGGTGACATAGGCGACGGCCGACTTCTTGTGGGCGTTGAGGGCCGCGGCCTGCGCTGTGGTGTCACCGGCGTCGAAGGCGCCGTTGCCGGTGCGGAAGAGGTCGTCGTCATGTTCGGCATCGGCAGCGGATATGACGAAAAGGTCGTATTCAAGCTTGAGGGAAGTACGGACATGGCCTTCGTCCGCCGCCGTCACATGGACGTACGCGGTGGACGAGAAACCGTGGGCGAACGCCGGTTGGACGGCGCCGAGGAAACCGATCAGCGCCGCGGCGATGCAGATGACGGCGCGACGGACCCGCTCTGACATGGGACTCCTTGGGTAGGAGGAGCACGCTGCACGTCACGGGTGAACTGAAACCGGCGGGTCGGCGAACCCTGGGCCAACAAGGTCCGCAAAGGCGTTCGAGGTTCCCCACGGAGGCGATCGGCGTCGCAGGATGGACCCGCGGCACCCGCCCATGGCTCTCACCAGGGCGTTCTCTCGTCACACCGTTCACAGCAAGCCCTCGGCACCTCGCTCACCCCTTATCGCTCAGCGCTCAGCACCTATCGCTCAGCGCTCACCGCTCACCTCTCACCGCTCAGCACCAATCGCTCAGCAGTCACCGCTCACCGCTCACCGCTCACCGCTCACCACTCATCTCGGAGGACGATCGACGTGCGCCCCCCGCTTCGGGCCGTTGCCATGCTGGCGGCGGTCACCGCGCTGGCCCTCGGAACCGCCGGATGCGGCTCCGACGACGACTGGTCGCAGCCGCGCGCCAAACCCTCGCCCGTCGGCACGCTCGGCCCGCGCTTCGTGGACAGCGTGTCGCCGCCCGCGCCCGAGTCGACCGTCACCCCGGCGCCCGGCTCGTGGGAGGGCGTCCACCCGCCGAAGGGCTACCGCGTGGTGCTGCTCAGCGCGGGCACCGACCGGCCGACGCGGTCGCTGGTCGACGCGGTCAAGAAGTGGGCGGACGAGGAGCACGTCAAGCTCAGGACCGTCGTCGCGGACGGTGCGGCCGACCTGCTGCCGAGCGTCACCAGGGCGCTCGACATGCACGCGGACCTCATCGTCAGCGCGGGCAACGACCTGATCGACCCGCTCGTGCCTGTCACCGCGAACCACCTGTCGCAGCAATTCCTCGTCGTGGGCGCGGAGTTGGCCGAGCCGACGCACAATGTCACCGCCGTCGACTGGTCCGGCGCGTCCTTCCGGGGCGAAGGGCTCGGCATGTCCTCGACGTACGACGCCGGTTCGTTCACCGCGGCGCGCTGCGCGGCCTCGATCAGGGCGGGGGTCGCGGCCGTGCTCAGCGACCTGACCGGGATCGTGATCTGGCTCGACAAGGTGTAGGCGGAGCCGCGGCGACCGCCCGGAACCGCGAACGGCTCCTATACTCCCTGCTCATGACCGACATCGACGAGCAGGGCCGGCCGCTTCCCCCCGAGACGGGCGGGGAGACCGAGACACTGCTGGGCTTCCTCGACTTCCAGCGGGCGACGCTGGCGTGGAAGTGCGCGGGACTCGACGCGGCCGGGCTCGCGGCGGCCCTTCCCACCTCCGCCATGACGCTGGGCGGCATGCTCAAGCACCTGGCGTACGTGGAGCAGTGGTGGTTCTCGCAGTGGCTGGCCGGGCGGTCGCCGGAGGCGCCGTGGGAC
Organism: Streptomyces sp. NPDC003300; assembly: GCF_040610915.1. Classification (NCBI taxonomy): domain Bacteria; kingdom Bacillati; phylum Actinomycetota; class Actinomycetes; order Kitasatosporales; family Streptomycetaceae; genus Streptomyces; species Streptomyces sp. NPDC003300. The sequence goes on from NZ_JBEXNE010000019.1 coordinate 78,365, forward strand.
ACGGTCGACTGGTCGGCGGACGCCGACTGGGACTGGCACTCGGCCGCGGACGACACCCCCGAGCAGATCCGTACGCTCTGGGAGGACTGCGTCGCGCGCTCGCGTGAACTGACCGCCGCGGCGCTGGCCGAGGGCGGGCTCGACACGCTCTCGCGGCGCGCGGACGCCGCGGGCCGGGCGCCCAGCCTGCGCTGGATCCTCTTCCACATGGTCGAGGAGTACGCGCGGCACGTCGGCCACGCGGACCTGATCCGCGAGTCGGTGGACGGCCTCACCGGGGAGTAGCGGACGCGCCCCGCGCGGCGGTGAGTTGGGGAGCCACGGCGGGGATGCCTGACGCCATGTCACCACCGCGACCGGCGGGGGCGTTCGGCAACGAGGGCCGATGTCTGACGGACCGTCACATCGGGCCACCGCGGGCGCGCTCCGGACGCGCCGCCACGCCCGCGGCCGGCGCGGTCCCCGCTACGGCCTCGGACCGTCCTCGCGCAGCGCGCGGTCGACCAGGGCGCCCGCCGCGCCCGGGTACGCGGCCGGGTCGCACAGGGCGGACAGCTCGTCCGGGCCGAAGTGGCCCGCCAGGTCGGGGGATTGGGCGAGGACGTCGGCGAGCGGGCGGCCGGAGTCGGCGGCTTCCGCGGAGGCCGCGGTGAGCAACGCGCGGGCGGCGGCCTTGCCGAGACGCGGGGTGAGGACGGCCACGATCCGCTCGGAGACGACCTGACTGCCCGTCATGTCCAGGTTGTCACGCATACGGGCGGGGTGGACGGCGAGCCCCTCGGCCAGTTCCGCCGCGGTGTGCGAGGCCCCGCCGACCAGTCGCAGGCACTCGCGCAGGAACTGCCACTCGGCGTGCCACACCCCGGCCGACCGTTCGTCCTCCGCGACCAGACACTGCGTCAGACCGGCCGCCAGCACCGGGACTTGGAGCGCGGCGCTGCGGATCAGCGTGGACAGCACCGGATTGCGCTTGTGCGGCATCGCCGATGACGCGCCGCGCCCCGCGACTCCCGGTTCCGCCACCTCCGCGACCTCGGTCCTGGCCAGCGACTGCACGTCGACCGCGATCTTGCCGAGGACGCCCGCGGTGAGCGCGAGCGCCGCCGCCAGGTCCGCGACGGGCGTACGCAGCGCGTGCCAGGGCAGTACGGGCCTGGCGAGGCCGGTCTCGTCGGCGAAGGCCGCGACCAGCTCGTCCAGATACTCCCCCGGGTCACCGGCCCGCCCGCCGTCGTCGACTCCCGTACCGGCGGCGGTGTCCCCGGCACCGGCGCCGTACCCGTCGACCCGCGCGTACGCGAGGTATCCGGCCAGCGTGCCCGCGGCCCCGCCGAGCGAGACCGGCAGCCCGTGGTCGAGCAGCGCGGCCAGCCGGGCGTCCGCGTCGAGTACGCCCTGCCGCCAGCCCGCCGCCTTGAGGCCGAAGGTGGTCGGCACGGCGTGCAGCGCGAGGGTGCGGCCCGCCATCGGGGTGTCGCGGTGCTCGGCGGCGAGCGCGGCCAGCGCGCGCTCGACCCGCGCGAGGTCGCCGCGGATCAGCCGCAGCGCCCGCGCGGCGACCAGCATCATCCCGGTGTCGAGGACGTCCTGGCTGGTCGAGCCGCGGTGGACGTACTCGGCCGCCGCCGGGTCGTGTTCGGCGACCGCCCGGGTCAGCGCCTGGACCAGGCCGACCACCGGGTTGGCGGTCTCGCGGGAGGCGAGCGCCAGCGCGCGCAGGTCCATCAGGTCGGTGTGCGCCGCCGCCGCGATGGCCGTGGCCGCCGACTTCGGCAGCGTGCCGAGCCTGGCCTGCGCGCGGGCCAGCGCGGATTCGGCGTCCAGCATCGCCTGGAGCCAGGCGATGTCGGACACCGCCGCCTCGACCGGGGTGCCCGCCCGGACCGGCGAGAGCAGCCCGGCGTCGATGAGGGTGTCCTGCTCACTGGGCCGGCTGCTCATACGATCACTCCGAAGGTGTGGGTCTCGGCCAGGACGGCGGGGTCCGCGCCCGAAGCCCCGGCGACAGCGGCGGAAGCGCCGACGCCGGAACCGGCACCCGTGGCCCCCTCGCCGGAAGACCCGTTGCCCGCGGCCCCGCCGCCGGAAACACCGTTGCCGGAAACCCCACTCCCGGAAGCCCCGCTGCCCGAAACCCCGGACCCGGCCCCGGCCAGCCTGGCCGCGGGAACCGCGCCCCGCGCCTCCGGGTCACCGGCGCCCCGGCCGGCCGCCGCCAGCGCGAGCAGCGCGCACGCGATGGACTCCGAGTCGCCGAGCGTCACCGAGTCGACGCCGGGCCTGATGCCCGCCGCCGTGACCCAGTGCACGGACTCGGTCGGCACACCGTAGGCGAAGCGGCGCGGATGCGCCTGCCCGCGCGGGTCGAGCAGCCGGTAGGGGCGCTCGGTGACGGCGAGGCCGCCGGACTCGTATCCGCCGCCCGATCCGGTCGGGATGCGGTACGGCGCGCACTGCTCGGTCGCCATCAGGTAGTTCAGCAGCGGCTCGGCGGTCCGGCGCAGGTCCGGCTCCGGCAGCCGCGCCTCGATCAGCGCGGAGGCCACGACCGGCGGCCCCGGCACGACATGCGACGAGGCGACGAAGGCGGGCCTGGCCGGGTCGAGGCGCACTTCGGTGCCGGGTCCCGTGACGACCAGCACCCGCGCCTCGATCAGCGCGATCATCTCCTCGATGCGGGAGGCGGGGGGCCCGATGGACAGGAAGGCGTTCATCGGGGTGTACCACCCCTCCAGCTCGTCCCGGTGCGACGTGCCGTCGAGTCCGCCGTGGTCCACGGCCAGCCGCACCTCGTTGCGCAGATCGCGCAGCACGTCGAGCGCGGCCTTCAGCGGGCCGCTGACATTGCCCGCCCTGGCCTCGCGCACATCGCGCGCCAAGTACCCGAGCAGCCAGACCCTGAACTCCTCCCGGTCGGCGAACCGCCGTCCCAGGTAAGGCGTCAGCAGCCGCTCCCAGCTCCAGCGCTCCTCCGGCTCGACGCCGTACTTGTCGAGGAGTTCGGTCTCCTCGCGCGACCCGGCCGTCTCCAGGAAGCGCACGCCCAGCTCCGCGCCCTCCGCCGCGCGGTCCTGGGCGTGCAGCAGCGCCTGGTAGTAGACGCTCTGGACCTCTTTGGAGATCAGCGGCCACAGATGGGTCCGAAAGTGCAGTCCGGGACCGCCGGTCGCCCGGTCGCGGGAGGCCGCGATGTAGGCGGGGGTGAGCAGCCGCGGGTGGTAACGGCCGTACGCGCCCTTCTGGTTCTCGCCGCGCGCGTGGTACGGGACCCCGCGCCGGGAGGTCGCGTACAGCGACGGCTCGCGCCCGGAGGGCAGATAGACCAGCCGGTCGCCCTCCCTGCGGAAGGTGCCGCCGCGGCCCGCGGTGAGCAGCGTCATGTGGTCGAAGAAGTTCAGGCCGAGTCCCCTGAGCAGCACCGTCTCGCCGGGAGCGATCCGAGACAGGTCGACGTCCGCCGGGTTGGCGGGGGTGATGTACGTCAGCCGGTGGATCGCGGCCAGCGTCGCGGTGCGCTCCTCGCGCGGGGTCGGGCGCGCGGCGACATGGCCCTGGGCGAGGACCACCGCGTCCAGCCCGTGCAGCCATGCGCCGTTGTCCAGCCGGATGCTCTGCGGCCCGTCCGGGTCGCCCATGGCGTCGGCGACGGCCACCGCGCGCGAGCGGTGTTCCTCGACGGTGACGTGCGCGGGCGCGTTGCCGGTGATCCGCAGGAAGCAGGAGCGCAGGTAGCGGCCGTAGAAGGCGCGGGTGGGGTACGAGTCGGGGTCGAGCCGCCGGGCCTCGGCCAGGTCCTCCGGGTCGTGCGCGCCGGGCACGCGGCTCCCCGGCACGGCACCGCCCGGCGCCCCGGCCCCCGGGTCGCCGTCCCCCGGCCCCAGCAGGCCCTTCGCCCACTCGTACAGGCTCGGGCCCGGCTCGATGGGGCCGTCGATGGTCACCCGGTCGTCGGTGAAGACGGTGATCTGGGAGGCGACGGTGTTCATCAGCAGATGCCGCGACTGGTCGGTGCGCCAGACGCTTCCTGCCCCCGGCTCGGCGGGGTCCACCACGTGGACCGTCAGCGAGGAGCAGGAGGGCGACTTGCGCTCGTGGGCGCAGAGCCGCTCCAGTACGGACAGGCCCCGCGGGCCGGCGCCGACGAGGCAGACGGCGAGGTCCGCCGCAATGCTCATGGGTCTTCTCCATCCGGTGGCCTGGTCCCCCGACCGGGCACGGGTGCGGGCGCGATACGCCGGTGGTGACCGGCGCGGGCGGTTGCCATGAGGGGAGGCGGAGGCGAGAGGGAACCTTGTGGGCGGGTGTTTTCGGGCAGGGCAAGGCGTACGGGCGGCTCGGGGCGGTGCCCCGAACCGCCGGCACCGGGTCGTCACGGCATGGGGAGGATCAGCTCTTGCGGGTGAACTCCCGTACCGCGGTGGCGAATTGGGTGGGCTGGTCGAGCGGGAGGAGCGAGTAGCTGTCGGCGATCTCGACGAGGCTTCCCTGCGGCAGGATCTCGGCGAGCCGGCGGCCGTGCGCGGGCGGCATGACGCGGTCCTTCTCGGCCCACACCACCAGCGCGGGCCGGTCGAAGGAGGAGAGCCCCTCGCTCACGCCGACCAGCAGCTTCTTGTCGGCGGCGATACCGCGGAGCACCCGCACCGTGTCGCGCCGCACGTCGGCCTGGGCGAGGATCGGCTTGATCCAGTTCTTGCTGACGGCGTCGCCCCGCTTGGTGAGCCAGCCGAAGGCGATCGGCTGGCGCCGTACCAGCTTCAGCCGCATCTGCTGCATGAAAAGGCCGAAGAAGGTGGGCGACAACTTGCCGGTCATCACGACGGTCTTGCCGGTCAGCCCCGGCGGAAAGTTGTCGAATGCGTCGCAGGACGCCAGCACAATTGAGCCGACGCGCGGCGCGCCTTCGTCCACGAGCAATTGCACGACGGCGCCGCCGGTGTCATTGCCGACCAGGGTGACATTGTCCAGATCCAGCCGTTCGAGGAATTCCCCGACCAGCCGGGCGAGTCCGCGCGGCGAAAGGTCGGCGTCCTCCTTGACCGGCTTGGTGTGGGCGCCCATCGGCAGCACCGGCACCACGCACCGGTGGTCGGCGCGCAGATCGGCGACCACGTCCGCCCAGAGGGTCTCGTCCATCAGGAGGCCGTGCAGCAGGACGAGCACCGGCCCGTCGCCGCCGGTGTCCTGGTAGTCGATCGTCCCGGCCGAGAGTTCGATCTGTTCCATGGTCATACGTCAAACCCGTCTGTCGGCTCGCCGTGGCGGGGTTTATTCGACGGATGCTCCGTCAGCACTCCCCGCATTGGCCTCAGTTGGTGGTCAGCGGCTTGAGCATATCGAGCGGATTGCGCCCGCTCCAATGTCCGTCGACCGCGTACGGCCTGAGCCGCACGAACAGCGTTTCGTGGTGGAAATCGCGTTCCTCGTGCTTCTTCATCGCCCTGACGTGGCCGCCGGGGTAGGAACCGACCGTGTACTGGCGCATTTCCTTGACGCTGCGCCAGAGCGAGAAGGTCGCCACCTGATTGGGCGGCCTGATCAGCGAGGTGCCCTCGAGGAAGGCGGGGTGGTGGGCGGCGTCGCGCTCGGCGTGCGAGGCGGCGGCGACGAACGGCACCACCCGGTTGAGGCGTACGCGGGCCAGGGTGAGCACCCCGATGGGGTGATCGTCCACGGGTATCTCGCGGCGCGGCAGCTCCAGCAGGCCGGGCCAGGCGCCGAGGGTGCGGACCGGCTCGAACCGGGCGCGCCACCCGTTCTCGTACGGCTTGGCGACCGGGTGCGACAGGAAGCGGTCCAGCGCCTCGTCGTTGTCCCACGCGGCGATCATCGCGGCGCCGGTGGGTTTGACGTCGAACATCGCGCTCTGCGAGCGCAGCGGGCTCATCAGGAAGGGGCTCGCCCAGTGCAGGCCCTCGTGCGCCTCGGGCTTGGGCCCGTTGCGCAGGGCGCTCATGGCCTTGGCGGGGCCGACCTCGGCGAGGTGCAGGGACATGATCATGCCCGAGCCGATACGGGGTGTTTCCAGGTTCTCAGGCACGCTGGCAGTCGCCTTTCGTCGCGTGGGCGCTTCCGGATCTCATCGCGTGGGCTCTTCGACGGGCACGGCGGTCTTCTGGGCCACCAGCAGCCGCCCGGGGTCCTCACCGGTCTCGCGCCCGATGATCTCGGTGGCGACGCGGCGGCCGGAGTAGATCGCCCCGGACATCGACCCGAACTCGTGGGGCACGGACTCCGCTCCGGCCCAGTGGATCCGGCCGACCGGCTGCTTGAGCGCGGGACCGTACTCGGTGTACAGACCGGGCGGGGCGTAGGCGTGGTAGCAGCCGCGGGTGTACGGCTCCGCCATCCAGTTCTGCTCCAGCAGGTCGTACGGCTTGCCCGCGCGCGGCCCGAAGAAGCGCTCCAACTCCCGCAGGACCAGGGCGCGTCGCTCCCCCGCGGGCAGCTTGGCGACCTGCCGGGCGGGCGGCCCGGTGACGAAGCCGGTGAGGACGCCGGGCGTGCCGTCGGGCGGGCAACTGTCGACCGTGGCGCGTACCGGGCTGGAGTGGCTGATCACATGCCCGGTGAAGCCCTCGGCGCGCCAGAACGGCTCGTCGTACAGGGCCAGGTACTTGATGGCGGCGCCCATCGTCATGCGCTGGCTGACGTGGTCGCGGTGCTCGGGCAGCGGCGGGTCGTACTCGATCCGCCCGGCCAGCGGCACGGGCACGGCCATCACGACCCAGCGGCCGACCGCCTCGAATCCGGCGCCGCGCACCCGGACGTGCTCACCGGAGTGCTGGATGCTGCGGACCTCGGCGTTGAGGTACGTCTCGTCGTCGACGGTCTTCGCCAGGGTCGTCGCGAGGTTGTGCGAGCCGCCGACGAAGCGGTTCTCCAGGGTGCCGCCGGTGATCTGGGTCATGGCCCTGAACCCGCCGGTGCCGTTGGAGTAGTTGAGGACGTGCAGCAGGGAGACGTCGGCCGGCGCGGCGGCCATGCCCGCCTCGATCATCAGCCGCATCAGGGCCCGGCCGCCCTTGGTGCGGACATTGCGCTGCGTCCAGGACCACATGGTCTCGCTGTCCCACTGGGTGGCGTGCGGGGCCTCCCAGGGGGCGTCCTGCGGTACTTCGCGGCGCATCCGCTCGATGCGCAGCGCCGCCTGCCCGAAGTCCAGCAGCGTGGCCGCGCTGACCTTGGGCGCCATGCCCTTCCAGGGCTGCATCTTGCCGCCGTCGTCGATCAGCCGGTAGCCGGTGTCGTAGACCTTCGCGGTCTTGATGCCGACGGACTGGGCGGCCCGGTGGCTGATCGTCCCGGCCTGGCCGTAGAACTCACAGCCCAGTTCGGCGACCTTGCCGTCCCCGAGGGGCTTGCTCAGCGACCGGCCGCCGAGGCGGGAGCGGGCTTCGAGCAGCGCCACGCTCTTCCCGGCCATCTTCAGTTCGCGCGCGGCCGTGATCCCGGCAAAACCCGCACCGACGACGATCACATCGGCTTCTATCGATGGGTACTCGCTGATGTCGTGCAATGCCCTCTCCTACAGTTCGGGTGTCGATCCGCGCTGGGTTCCGCCGTGCACCGGCCGTGACGTGGACCGTGGTTACGCGCCGTCGCGCAGCACCACGTCCTGGCTGACCGCCTCCAGACCGCCGTTGTCGCGGTTCTTGATCATCTCGGTGAGGAGGTAGCGCCGGGCCTTGACGGTCGCGGTGCGCTGGAGGTCGTCGGGCGTGACCTCCAACGGGACGCCCAGGCCGGTGATCCCGGCGGAGGCGGACTTCCAGACCTCGGGGTCGAGGGACTTCCCGTCGCGCATGCAGACCACCGGGACCGGCTTGCCCTGCTCGTCGGGGACGACCACGATCTCCTCGGCGTTGGGAATCCGCTCCAGCAGCACGTCCTCGATCCACAGGCAGCTCTCGACGCCCTCGATCCGGTCCGCGATGCGGTCCAGGATCTCGATCTGCCCGAGCCGGCCGCGCCGCCCCCAGTCGCCGGTGTCGAACCACTTGCCGTGCCGCCGCTCGGCGAACTTCTCCGGCGTGCCCACGAACGACAGCGCGCGGGCCGGGGTCTTGACCTGGATCATGCCCGGTTCCGACTGGTCGGAGCGGCGCTTGCCGGTCTCCGGGTCGGCGATCCTGGCCCGGATGCCGGGCACCTCCCAGCCGACGCTGCGGGTGTCGCGGCCCTTGAGCCGGCCGAACGAGCCACGGGTGTACGGGCGGACCGAGACCACCTGCGTCTCGGTCATGCCGTAGCACTGGAGCCAGACCGGGTACTTGCGCTTGGACGCGTCCAGCAGCGCCTGGATGGTGCGCGGGTGCATCGCGTCGAAGGAGTTGAAGTACAGCCGGATGCTGGAGAACGGCTCCGACGGATCGTCGATGATCCGCTCCCAGCCCATGAAGTTGTTGGGGTGCGACTCCAGGATCGTGGGCCGGTACTGGGGCAGCAGCCGCAGCATCGTCTCCTCGTCGGGCCTGGCGATGCCCAGCAGCGGGGTGCCGCGCGAGAAGGACGCCATCTGCGTGATGGCGGCCCGCACATGGACGTGCGAGATGGCGCTGGCGAACAGCTCGTCGGGGGTGTGGAAGCCGGGGAAGATCGACTCCATCAGGGCGTTGTAGGACACGCCCTTGGCGGACGCCTCGGCGAGCTTGGACACCCCGGTGGTGCTCGACGTGTGGGTGATCAGCATCGGCTCGTCGTCCTTGAGCGGACTCGGCGCCGGAATCCGGCCGCCCCACAGGTCCGCCACCGGTATGCCGCCGTCGATGTCGGCGATGGCGGTCATGCCCAGGTGCCGCAGCCGCTCGCCGTCCAGCCGGGCGTACTTGGCGACCTCGGGGTCGGTGACCAGGAATTTCGCCTGGAGGCGCTCCAGCAGGATGTTGATGATGTCCGGGTCCAGGCGGGCCGACAGCAGCGCGGGGATCGCGCCGATCCTGGCGGTCGCCCAGGCCAGCGCCTGGATGTCGTAGTTGGGCGACTTGACGATCGCGACCCGGTCCCAGCGCTTGACGCCCGCGGACTTCAGGACGGCGGCCATCTGGTCGACCAGGGTGGCGAATTCGACGAAGTCGAGTTCGACGCGCTGCTCGGGGTCCCAGGTGAACGGCTGGTCGAGGTAGATCGGCACCCGGCCGTGCTTCTCGGCCGCGCGCTCGGCGACCAGGCCGACGTTGAGCGGCTTGACCAGGGCGACCCGGTCGGGCTTGAACTGGGCCTTGAGCATCTTGGCCGCGTCCAGACGCCGGGCGGAGAGCGGGATCTTGGACCGTGTCCGGTCGCCAGCGATCGAAACCATACGACTCATCCCTTCCTGCGGGTTGCCGTGCCGACACCCGTGCGATCGGTGGTTGCGTACTTGCGGCGCTCGTCCGCCATGAGCCGTTCGTATTCGTTGGGGTCGACCAGCAGATGGCCGGACGAGTCGTGGAACCGCTTGTCCTGGCGGCGGCGGGCGTTCCTCAGCTCCGACCACATCTGCGCGCGCGAGGGGAGGCTGACGGTCTCGGTCAGCAGGTCGCCGACCCACTCCGACTGGAACTCGGCCAGCGGCATCAGCGACATCATCGAGTGCAGCAGGCCGATGAAGTACAGGCCCTCGGTCTCCGGCGGCACCACCTGGTGGTAGAGCGCGGGCGCGTCGTCGCCGTCGCCGACGAGGGTGTCGTCGAGGAAGGGGTAGTCGATCTTGTAGCCGGTGCAGTGGATGATCACATCGGCCTCGGTCTCGGTGCCGTCCGAGAAGCGGACGGTACGGCCGTCGACCGTGTCGATCACCGGCTTGGCGGTGATCCTGCCGTGCGCGATGGCGGGCAGCAGCTCGCTGCTGGCGACCAGCGGCCCCTGCCCGACCTTGTACGGCGGGTCGGGCAGCCCGTACGCCGACATGTGGCCGTGCACCAGCTTGATCATCAACGTCACCAGCGGGCGCCGCTGTTCGACCGAGAGCTTCTTCATCATCGGCGACAGCTTGTCGATCGGGCCGCCTTCGAGGATCTTCGGGACGACGTAGTGGCCGGTGCGCACCGACAGGTACGTGGCCTCCGCGACGCGCGACACCTCGGTGGCGATGTCGGCGGAGGTGGCGCCGAGACCGATGATCACGACCTTCTTGCCCGCGAGGTCCGCCGGACCCTCGTAGTCGTAGGAGTGCATCTCGGTGCCGGTGAACTTGCCCTCGTACGAGCCGAAGAGCGGCAGCCCGTGCCGCCCGCCGGAGGCGACCGTCACCGCGCGGTACAGATGCGTCGTGCCGTCGCCGAAGGTCACCGCCCAGCCGCCGCCCGCCGCCTGCTCGACCCGGCTGACCTCGGTGTCCAGTTGGATGTGCTCGCGCAGCCCGTAGTGGTCGACGTAGGAGTCGAAGTACCGCGCCACCTGGGTGTGGTGGGGGTAGTCCGGGTAGTCGTCCGGCATCGGGAAGCTCGGGAACTGCATGACGGTCTTGGAGGTGTTGGCGAACAGCGCCGGGTACGCGCAGCTCTTGCCGCCCTGCGCGGGATACCGCCACAGGCCGCCGAGTTCCGAGCGCCGCTCGTAGGCGTCGAAGGCGATGTCGCGGATCTTCAGCGAGCGGCACATCGCGATGCCCGCGGAGCCCGCGCCGATGACGCAGACCTTGTCCCTGCGGTCCTCGGGCGCGGACGCGGCATCGGCCACCGGCTCGTGCGTGGTGGTCATCAGGACTCCCCCGCGCGCTCGGTGCTCGCCAGCGCCAGCAGGCCGAGCAGGGTCGCGGTGGCTGCGGCGCCGGTGTCGACCACGGTGGACTTCTTCAGCCGGCCCTTGCGGTGGCCGAGGATTCCGGCCGCGACGTCGAGGCCGTCGCAGAGGATGCCGGCCTTGAGCAGCAGCCTGCGGGTCTCGCCCCTGCTGGCCAGGACGCCCACGATCAGGGCGATGTTGCGGGCGGCGAACAGCCGGACCAGGTACTCGCCGTCGGCGTCCTCGTTGATGTGCAGCTTCTTCGCCCCGATGGCGGGCGCCAGGAACGCCGCCGCGCCGACCGTACGCAGGGTGCTGAGCAGAACAGCCGGCGTATCGCTCTTGTTCATAGTGATGCGAGTTCCTCTCGCGCCTCGGCCATCGACATCACGTCGTGGCACTGGGAGCCGGTGTCGGTGGGAATTCCTTGGCGAAGCCGGTGAGCCGGACGACGACTCCGGCCTGCCGCAACATCTCGATGTCCGTCTCGGGTTCCGCGGACTGCTCGGGGAACGAGATCCCGGCCGGCAGGTCCCGGCTCAGCACGCGCTCGGCCGCGCGGACCGCGCCCATCGCGCTGAGGTGGCCCTGGCCGCGGGTGTCGAGCAGATCGATGGAGACCGAGCGGTTCGCGCTGTGCGCGGTGACGGTGAGCCCGCAGAAGTCGCCGGTGCCCGCGCTCTGGAAGAGCGCCGCGCGCACCCCGTGCAGCGGCGGCTTGGTCAGCGCCCGCAGCGCGCCCGACCGCTTCAGCCCGATCATCGCGTACAGCGACGGCACGCTCTGGAGCGCGATGCGGGTCTCGACCGTCGGCACACCGAGGGTGAGCGGCACGGTGGTCTGCTCCAGCGTGCTCACATACGCGGCGGGCCGCTCGTTGCCGTCGGCGCAGCGCACCAGGCGGCGGCCGGTCAGCGGGTGCGTGGGCTGCCGCCTGCCGTCGCGCATCGCGTAGTACGGCCAGGCCAGCCGTTCGGCGAAGCCCCAGGAGTCGGGGCCGACCTTGTCGTCGGACGAGGACAGCACCGCGATCTCCACCCGCTCGGCCTGGCCGAGTTCGCGGACGGCAGCGGCGGCCATCAGCGCGTTGAGCCCGGCGTACCAGGCGCCCGACAACAGCACGGGGGACGTGGGCCGTTCACGCGAGACCGCGACGGTGACGTCGAGAATCCCGGCGTGGCCCGCGCGGTTGATGTCCGCGATCGGGATGCCCCGGCGCATGGCGTCCACGATGAGGTGGTCGCCGGGGTCGCTGACCACGGCGAGGACGGCCGCGGGCCGCTCGGGCAGCGCCCCCAGCGGGCGTTCGGCGCGTACGTCGATGACGGCGGTGCTCGCGCCGATCCGCGCGGCCAGCGCCGTCGCCCGTTCGGGGTTGCGGCCCGCCAGCACGATCGGCAGGTCGGGGTGGCGCTGCCGGATCAGCCGCGCCGCGTGCTCGCCCACCACTCCGTAACCGCCCACGATGAGCAGCGGCGGCCGGGCGGCGGCGCGTCTGGGTCTACTGGCCATGGCTCACCGCGCCACTGATCGTGGTGTCCGGCTTGCGCTCCTCGCCGCGCTCCTCCGCCGCCCGCGCGAACAGCTCGCGGGCCACCCGGCGGCCGGAGTCGACGGCGCCGCCCATCGAACCCATCTGGTGGACACCGCTCTCGGTGCCCGCCCAGTGGATCCGGCCGATCGGCTCGCGCAGCGCCTTGCCGTACGCCGTGTACAGTCCGGGCGGGCCGAAGCCGTGGTAGCAGCCGCGGGTGAACTCCTCGTCCAGCCAGTTCTGTTCGACGAATTCACGCGGCTTGCCCGCCTTCGCGCCGAGCCCGGCGACCAGTCCGTCGAGTACGGCGGTACGCCGCTCGGACGGCGACAGGCGGGTCAGCGCGCGGGCGGCGGAGCCGGTGACGAAGGCCGACATCACGCCGGGGCTGCCGTCGGCGGGCGAGGTGTCGAAGGCGACCCGGAACGGGCCGTCGCTGCTGGTGATCTGGCCGCTGAGCCCGGCGGCGCGCCAGAACGGCTCGTCGTAGACCGCCAGGCACTTCATGGCGGCGCCCGCGGGCATCCGCTGCGCGAACTGGTCGCGGTAGCCGGGCAGCGAGGGCGCGTAGGTGATGCGTCCGGCGAGCGTGACCGGGATGGCGACGACGACCCACCGGCCGCGGTACTCGAAGCCGGGGCCCGAGACCACGACGGAGTCGGAGCGCTGCTCGATGGTGCGGACGGCGGCGCCGACGCGTACCTCGTCGGGCATCCGCGCGGCCATCTTCTTCGGGATGCTGTGCGCGCCGCCGTCGAACCGGTAGCGCTGGATGCCGCCGCTGACCTCCAGCAGGTAGCGGAAGCCGCCGGAGGCGTTGGCGTAGTAGAGCACGTGCATCAGCGACAGGTCGGCCGGGCGGGCGCAGAAGGCGGCCTCGATCATCATGGTGATGAAGGCCCGCGCGGTGGAGGTGGTGACGTTGCGCTGCATCCACGACCAGAGGGTCTGGCTGTCCAGCTTCTCGGCGTTCGGCGCGTTCCACGGGCCGTCGGGCGGGACCGTGCGCGCCATGCGCTCGATCTTCAGGATCGCCTGGCCGAGGTCGGCGATGGCGGCCGGGCCCATCCGCCAGGGGAACAGGCCGGAGTACGCGTGGCGGCGGCCGTTGACGAAGGTGAGGCGTTCGCCCTCGTCGTAGCTGCGAAAGCCGGTCACGCCGACGGACTTAGCGGTCTCGGCGATCATCGTGCTCTTGTCGCCGAAGTACTCGCCGCCCAGGTCGACCGCCTTGCCGCCGCCCACGTCGAGGCCCTTGAGCCGTCCGCCGACGCGCTCGCGCGCTTCGAGCGTCTTGACGGTCCACCCGGCCTCTTTCAGCTCGCGGGTCGCCGTCAGTCCCGCCAGTCCCGCGCCGACGACGATGACATCGGCTTCCGCGCTGGGCTCGTCTGTCACATGCAGCACGTTCAGACCTCCGCGTTCTTCTGATCGGCGTCTTTCACTACGGAGCCGGTGGTCCCGTTCGCGCCGGCGGAGCCGTTGGAGCCGTTCTGCGGGCCCGGGGCCGGGAGCGGGTCGGCGGCGGCGGACGGGACGGGCCGTACGCGTACCGGCGGGGCCGCGGTGACGTCGGAGGACACCAACTGCGGGTGGCGGTTGATCCACCGGCGGCGCGGCTCGCGGGCCAGCAGCTTGACGGTCTCCCGCACCAGCGGCAGCCGCTTGTGCTTGCCGGACAGCATCATCCGTCCGGTGATCACGGCCATGTCGGTCAGCGGGAAGACCTCGTAGTACTTCGAGCGGTGGTGGTAGAGGTCGAGGAAGCGGCCGATCTCGCCGCGCTCGGCCATGCCCTTGAGCGCCTCGGGGACGGCGGCGGGCAGCGCACCCGCCTCGCCGAGGATGTTCGCGAGCCAGTAGTGGCCCTCGAAGCGGCGGTCGCGCCACTGCGTCCACTGCCGCAGCGTCTCGTCCTGGCCGAGCGCCGACACACCGGGGCCCGAGCGGCCGAGGGCGGCGACGATGGCGGGCGCGAGGCGCTCCACCTGGCGGAAGGCGTCGCCGATGCCGCGGCCGGCGGAGGGGTCCTTGAAGTGGCCCGCATCGCCGACCAGCACCCAGCCGGGTCCGGAGGACTGCCGGAAGTAGCCCTCGAATTTGACGATCCCGGAGATCTTGGTGGCGATCTTCGCGTCGGCCAGCGCCTCCGCGGTCGGTTCGCAGGACCGCATGTGGGCCAGCAGGCCCGCTTCGGTGTTGCGGCGGAAGTACTCGCGTTCGTGTCCCTCGGGAGACACGCCGACCAGGTACAGGCCGTTGTCCGCGGGGCCCGCCCACACCATCCGGTCGCCCCAGCGGTGGAAGACGAAGGTGTCGTCGGAGGACGGGTGGGCGCCCTCGAAGAAGGTGAAGTAGTAGGAGCGTTCGTTGGGTACAACGTTGTATTTGCGCGAGCCGACCATGTACGCGACCGTCGAGTTGCGGCCGTCCGCGCCCACGACGAGCGGCGCGCGCAGCACCGTCTCCTTGCCGTCGTGCTGGGCGCGCACACCGGCCACCCGGCCGCGCTCCCAGATCATTTCGACGACCTTGGTGCCCATCCTGACGTCGGCACCGGCCTCGACCGCGGCCTCGTGGAGGATCGAGTCGAGCAGGTGCCGACGCAGGAAGGTCGCGCCGCCCACGTCGTCGAAACGCAGCGGGAACTGCGAGACGACGTGGAAGTCGTTGAGCTTGGTGTCGGCGCGGCGCATGAAACGCACACCGGTCTTCTCGACGGAGTCGAGCACACCGAGGCGTTTGAGGAACAGGAGTCCGTCGGCCTCCATGAGGTGCGAGGAGAGCACCTCACGGGGGAACGTCGCCTGCTCGACCACGACGACCTTCAGGCCCGCGCGCGAGAGCAGCGTGGCGAGCGGCGACCCGGCACAGCGGGCGCCCACGATGATGACGTCGAAGTGCTCGGCGTCCGTACGGTTTCGCCGGATTTCGCTCCCGGCCAGGCCCTTGGTCGTCATGGTCTTAGCTCCGCGCCCTTTCGCCGGCCGGGACGATCTGCGAGTCCAGCGGACGCGGATCACCGTCACCCCACGAAATGCCCTGGAGGTGCGTGGTGCGCAGTCCCGCGTAGTTCAGCTCTCCGTACGGTCCGCCGGTGAGGCCGTTGCCACCGTGGGTGGAGAGGATGGAGTTGAACCCGATGTGCGAGTCGTTGACCTTCAGCAGGCCGCCGTTGGTCACGCCGTCGGCGAACCGGTGGGCGGTCTGCTCGTCGCCGGTCCACACCGAGTTGCGCAGCCCGTACTTGTTGGCGTTGAGGAAGTCGATGATGTCTTCCAGCAGCGCGTCGTCGTCCGTGGTCGCCTCGGGCACCACGACCGGCAGCAGCGGGAAGAAGGTCTCCTCGCGTACGCAGGACAGGTCCCGCGACTCGGTGAGTCCGTCGACCCTGACCACCGTCGGCAGGCAGAACATCCCGGTGCTCGATGTCTCGCCGTCGACGTCCACGCGCGTGCCGCCGCAGAGCACGGACGCGCCCTTGGTCTCGGCCTCGGACAGGAAGTCGAAGAAGCCGTCGACCTTCAGTACCGGGCTGAGCAGGATCTCCGGGTTCTCCGGGTAGCCGGGCACGATGGCCTTGGCGCGCTCCACGAACACCTCGAGGAAGCGGTCGGCGACCTCGGGGTGCACGATCGCGTACTTCGGCACCATGCAGATCTGGCTGGAGCCGTAGAACGACTCCTCCAGGGCCCGCGCGGCGGCTTCGAGATCCGCGTCCTTCCAGACCACGAAGCCGTCGTTGCCCGCGAGTTCCAGGATCGCCTTCTTGCCGTTGCGCAGACAGTCCTCGCCGAGCTTGAGGCCCGCGGCGCTGTCGCCGAAGAACAGGATGTCGTCCACCAGCGGGCTGGCGAGCCAGGTCCGCAGCACGGCCTCGGTGTGACCGCAGATCACATTGAGCGTCCCCGGAGGGGCGCCGTGCTTCTCCAGGATCGGCGCGAGGATGTCGCGGTAGACGAACATCACGCTCAGCGGCGTGGTGCGCGGCGCCTTCACCACCAGCGTGTTGCCCGCCAGGAGGGCGAGCACGCCCAGCGTGGAGTTCGAACCCGCCGCGTTCTGCGGGGGGTTGACGCACACCACGCCGTCGGGCTTGCGCACCAGTTCCAGCGTGCGGCCCTGCGGCGCGAACTCCTGGTGGAGCTGGCTCTCGTACCAGCGGACCGTCGGCTCGTCGCAGCAGCGCAGCATGCCGCTGACTTCCCACTGGGCGAGCCGGCGCGGGTGCCCCTCGGCGATCAGGATGTCGATGAGTTCCTCTGACCGTTCGGCCAGCGTCTCGTTGAACTCCAGGACGATCTGACTGCGGGTCTCCTGCGGGAGGAGCCGGAAGGTCCGGCTCGCCCTGCGGGCCGCTTCCAGCGCCCGGTCGTTGTCCTCGGGGGCGCCCACCGCGCACCGGGCCACCACGGCCTCGGTCGACTCCACGGGCCGCCCGAGTTCCAGCGCCCGCTTGAGGTTGAACGTCGGGCGGTTCTCCTTCAGGTACGCCGAGGCGCGCAGGACGTACGTCCATCGAGCACCCTCGACGTCCTTGCCGTCGATGTACTGAGGGTAGGACCTCATGCCTGGAGGCCCTCCATGCTGGGGGCGACGAAGTCTTCCTTCTCGACGTCGCGCAGCAGGCCCTCGTTGTACCGGCCGTACGCGCCCAGGTCCAGCAGGCCGTGGCCGCTGTAGTTGAACACGATGGTGGCCTCGCGCCCGGTCCGCTTGCACTCCAGGGCCTTGTCGATGACGGCCCGGATGGCGTGCGAGGTCTCGGGGGCCGGGAGGTAGCCCTGGAGCTTCGCGAACGTGGTGCCCGCGTCGAAGACGGACACCTGCCCGTACGCCTCGGCGTCGAGCAGCCCCTCGTGCCGCATGAGACCCACGATCGGGGCGCAACCGTGGTAACGCAGGCCGCCCGCGTGGATGGGCGGCGGCACGAACTCGTGGCCGAGGGTGTAGGTGTGCACACCGGGGCCGCGGCCGTTGGAGTCGGCGAAGTCCAGCCGGTACTCGCCGTAGGTCAGCGGCGCGCACGCCTC
Source organism: Streptomyces sp. NPDC003300 (assembly GCF_040610915.1). Classification (NCBI taxonomy): domain Bacteria; kingdom Bacillati; phylum Actinomycetota; class Actinomycetes; order Kitasatosporales; family Streptomycetaceae; genus Streptomyces; species Streptomyces sp. NPDC003300. Next base: position 95,639 of record NZ_JBEXNE010000019.1, read on the forward strand.
CGGCTCGGCGGCCAGGATGGTGATGTCGGCGCCGTTGAGCTTGTCCTCGACGAAGGGCGAGGCGAAGCCGCTGAGGTTGGACCCGCAACCGACCGAGGCGATCAGGTAGTCGGGGGTGCGGCCGATCATCCTGAGCTGTTCCTTCAGCTCCAGGCCGATCACCGAGTGGTGCAGCAGGCAGTGGTTGGAGAAGGCGCCGACCGCGAAGCGGGTGCCCTCGTCGGCGTCGACGCACTCCAGCGCCTCGCTGACCGCGGTGGCCTCGCTGCCGGGGTGGTCGGGGTACTCCGCGAGGAGCTTGCGGCCGTAGTCCGTGGTGTCGCCGGGGCTCGGCCGCACCTCGGCGCCGTAGGTCTCCATCAGATTCCGGCGGTACGGCTTGGTGTGGTAGCTCGCCCGCACCATGAAGACCGTGAGGTCGAGGCCGAAGATCTGGCAGGCGATGGCCAGGGCGCTGCCCCACTGGCCGGCGCCGGTGTCGGTGACCAGCCGGGTGTGGCCGTCGCGCTTGGCGTAGTACGCCTGCGCGAGGGCGGAGTTGAGCTTGTGGCTGCCGCTGGGCGAGGTGGCCTCGTACTTGAACCAGATCTGGGCCGGAGTGCCCAGCTCCCGCTCCAGCGCGACGGCGCGGATCAGCGGGGTCGGCCGCCAGAGCTTGTACGCCTCGCGTACCGGCTCGGGGATCGTGATCCAGCGCTCCAGCGAGGTCTCCTGCGCGGCCATCGACTTGACGAACAGCCGCTCCAGCCACTCCCGCGTGACCTTCTTGCCGGTGGAGTTGTCGATGTACTCCTCGGGCAAGCGGGGCAGATCCGGGATGACGTTGTACCAACGGGTGGGAATCTTATCGACCGGAAGATCGACACGGTCGATTAAGCCGAGCGGCTTCATACCTTGCGTCCCCTTAAGAGCGTGGTTGCTGACGAAATGCAGTGACACTCGTACGGACCTGCGCATGCCTGACCGGGCCGGCACCCTCGTGGGGAATTGATTTCCGGCATGACAAAGTCAGGCATTGGGCTTTTGGGTGCGAAAAATCTCGGCGAGAGGAACGGTGAAGCGCGGTGGAGTCGTGCCTCGGCACAACGATTACTCAGTGCCTCGGCGGCGCGTCAGGCTCCAGCCGAAGTCACGAGTTGTGCGAGATCACGGATTGCTGTTCCCGTGGATTCGTGCCCGAAGGCACGGAGGGACGGGATGTCCGGACGTCACCGGCCGTACGGCCTGGTGGTGCGGGGTCGATCAACCGTGCATGAGAGGCCGACCAGGTGTCGGACCTCGAATATTCTCGTGCCAGCACTCGCATACCCCCGTATCAGTACTGGAATTGTTTGACAGCCTAGCGTCCGGCAGTTCCGATGGCAATACCATACTGGAACGCGTCCCGATGACCGGAACTCATCCCGGTGACCAGCGCATTTCCCCTGCGGGAGTCACAATGGGCTGGTCACCGGGACGCCGTCGCATTACTGACCAGATCGGTCAAAGTGAATTCCTGTGAAGCCCGGCGACAACGACAGTGGCGGCGGGCCGCTTCCGCGGGCCCGCCGCCACTGTCACGCTCGCCGTGCGGGCGCCTGTCGTACGGCGCCGCGGGCGGTCCTCCTGAGCCGGGTCAGTGCCGCCCGGCGCGGTCCTCCTGAGCCGGGTCAGTGCCGCCCGGCGGGTTCCGTCAGCGCTGTCCGGCCGGCGCCGTCTCGCGGACGGACTCCTCGCCCTCTTCGGGCAGCTCGGGCAGGATGCCGGTCAACGCGCTCTCGTGCAGGTCCTTGTGGCGCAGCGTCAGCGCGGCGATCACCGCGGCGACGAAGGCGAACACGGCGCACAGGGTCATGGCGTCGTGGAAGCCGGTGGTGAACGCGTCGCGCCCGGCGGCCAGCACCTTGTCGGCCAGGCCGGGGCCCGCCGAGTGCGCGGCCTCGTCGATGCTGCCCGCGCTGATCCCGTTGGCGATCTTGTCGCTCTGGGCGCTGGTGAGCGTGGCCGCGGCGTCGGACGCCTTGAAGGCGCTGGTGACGTGGTTCTCGAAGAACGCGCCCGCGACCGCGATGCCCAGAGCCGTTCCCACCTGCTGGAACGTCTCGCTGATACCGGAGGCGACACCGGCCTTGGCCGGTTCCGCGACACCGATGGCGAGCGCCGCGCGAGTCGGGTTGAACAGGCCGAAGGCCAGGCCGATGACCACCAGGGCGGGGATGAGCGAGGTCCAACTGTCGCCCGCGCCGCTGAGGTGGATGAGCAACAGGCCGATGCCCAGGGCGAATTGGGAGGTGGCCATGATGACCCGGAAGGGCACCTTGCCGGTGAGCCCGCCGGCCAGCGCGCCGAAGAAGAACATCGCCAGCGTCAGCGGCAGGAAGCGCAGGCCGGCGGACCAGGCGGAAGCGCCCTCGACGCTCTGCAAATACGTCGTGACCAGGAAGATCGGCGGCAGACCCGCGGCGTTGGCCAGGAAGGTCGTCGCGGACAGGCCGAGGAAGGTGCGGTTGCGGAAGAGCTGGGTGTCGAACATCGCCTGCTCGCCGCGGGAGCGCGCGACCGCGAGGAAGACCGCCAGGCACACCGCGGCCACCGCGTACAGCGCGATGTTGCTGCCGGAGAACCAGCCGTCGGTGTTGCCGCGGATGATGGCCAGCACCAGGGCGGCCAGCGAGAGCGTGAAGGAGACCATGCCGACGAAGTCGGGGGCGGCGGCGCTGGGCAGCCGCGATTCACGGACCTGGCGCATCGCGATCAGGACGGTGATCAGGCCGACCGGCACATTCAGATAGAAGATCCAGCGCCAGCCGGGGCCATTGGTCAGCGCGCCGCCGATCAGCGGTCCCGTGGCGACGGCGAGACCCACCGCGGCGCCGAACGCGCTGAACGCGGTGGCGCGTTCCTTGCCGCGGAACTCATGACCGAGCAGAGCGGGGCCCACGGCGAACATGATGGCCGCGCCGACACCCTGGACTCCGCGGCTGACATTCAATACCCCGATATCCCCGGCCAGTCCGCAGGCGAGGGAAGCCGCGGTGAAGATGATCAGGCCGATCAGGAAGAGCCGCTTGCGGCCGGTCCTGTCCGCCACCGATCCGGCGGTCACGAGGAAAGCCGCGAGCGTCAGCGCATACGCGTCGAACACCCACTGCATACCGCTGAAGCTGGCGTGCAGTGAATCATGAATGCCGGGCAGGGCGACCGAGACCACACTCAGGTCCAGCATCAGCATGAATGTGCCGACGGATACCACTGCCAGGGTCCACCACCTTAAAGCAGCGGGGGGGTGGGGCGTTTCGGTCATGCCGACTCCAGAGTGTGGAAAGTCGCCGTATCCGGCGAATCTGGCTGCTGACTATGGATGGTGACCATGCCGTGGTGGAAGCACCGCTGCCGAGGCGCCCCGCGTCGGCGGACAGGCCGATCCAGGGTGCTGGCCGATGATCGCGGTCGGTGCCGGTGCCGTCAATTGCCCCATGGGGCATGGTTGAGCATGTGTACAACGTATACCCTACACATGCCCGCGCGCACCCGCACGAAGATGTCCGTCGGCTGTCGGCATATGCGCGCGGGTTCGCAAAGACAGCGTCTTTTTTATCCGCAACTCCTTTTAGCGCGACTGTATATGCTGTATAGGCGGTAGTCGCCGGCGGACGGCGCGGTGATCCGCGTCCAGCGGCCCGCGCGGCTCACGCATCCGCCGGTCACCCGGAACCAGGGCGACCAGGCGACGCGGACGACGGTGCTTCCGGCCTTCGGCAGCCGGACCGTCACGTCGGCCTCACCCGCCCGCAGCACGCGCGCGGGCGCCGAGGCCAGCGGCACCGGGCGCTCCACCGCGAAGACCGTCCAGTACGGGTCCCGCCAGACCGGCCACAGCCAGTCGGGGCGGGCGGCGGGCGCGAGCAGCGCGGCCTCCGCCGCGCCGGGACCGCCCACGTCGCCGTGGGGCAGCACGACATACGCCACCGCCCAGTCGTCGAGCCAGCGGCGGTAGGCGGCGGCCGGAAGCGTCCCGTCCGGCAGCGTCCCGCCGTAGAACAACGGGTCCCTCTTCACGTCGAGTTGGCGGTTCCAGCCGCGGGCGATCTGGGCGACGTCGGCGAAGAGCGTCGACTCGCGGTGATCGCGGGCCGGAACGACCTCGATACGGTGCCGCTCGGCGCGCAGTCCGCGCAGCGCGCGGGTCACCCCCTCGGTGTGCGAGGCCCAGTCGGGGACGGCGGTGGACATGCGCAGTTCCCTGCCGGTCTTGGCGGCCAGCGCGTAGCCGTTGTGACCGAGCGCGCCGGTCAGCACGACGACGAGGACCGCGCCGAGCACGGGGGCGCGGGCGGCCGTACGGGTCGGGCCCCGGTCCAGGCGCACGTACGAGCCGCCGCGCGGGCGTCGGGCCACGCGTTCCATCAGCGCGGCGGCCAGCAGCGGCAGTCCGGCGATCCCGGCCAGCCGCTCGACGTTGGTGCCGACGGGCGAGGCCACGCAGGCGGTGAGCGCCGTGCCGAGCGCGTACGCGACCGCGCCCGCCCGGACCGTGCGCCAGGACCGCGGCGCGGCCAGGGCCAGCGCCAGGGAGGTCACCAGCGGGCAGACCGCCGCGTCGGCGCTCATCAACTGCTCGCCCTGGAAGGGGAAGAGCATGTACACCGCGCCCAGCACCAGCACCGGCGGCGCCGCCAGGGCGAGCGCGGCGGCGCGGCGGCCCGCCGCCAGCAGGCCCGCGCCCGCGACCCACAGGAAGAGGGCGGCGACCGGGCTGGACATCGCCGTGAGCGCCGCGAGGACCGCGGTGCCCGCCCAGCGGTCCGGCGCCCGTCGCACCCGGCACAGCGCCAGCAGCCCGAAGGCCGCGCCGACCGCGAAGGTCGTACGCCCAGAGGCCACGTCGCACCACTGGCACACGGCGCCCAGCAGCGCCGGGACCATCGGCCGCCGCACGCCGGAGCGGACGAAGAGCACGGCCATCGCCCACGTCGCCGCCAGACCGGCCGCGACCGAGACGGCCCGGACCCCGGCGTACGCCATCAGCGGCGGGGTGAGCACGCTGTAGTCCATCGTGTGCATGCCGCCGTACCAGGCGAGGTTGTACGGCGTGCCCGGATGCCGCCCCGCGAAACCGGCCCACGCGACCTGGGCCGCGAGGTCGCCGCCGCCCGTGGCCAGCAGCCACGCCCAGAGCGCGTACAGCGGCGCCGCGCAGGCGACCGCCACCGCCGGGACCGGCCAGCGCCTGCGTCGTGGGGCCGGCCGTACCTGTCCTGTCCGCTGCGTGGGCCGCGGCAGCACCGCGGGCTGAACGACCGACACATCACTCATAGCGGACGCCTTCCCCGGAAGCGGCGGGGACAGCGGGTCGGCCGGGAAAGACCATACTCGGTATGCATACTGAGTATGTATACCGAGTATGGCCGGGTGGGCGCCACCGCCTCCCCGGCGGGGCATGGCAGCATCGGGGACGGCCGGACCGGACAAGGAAGCGAGAGGCGCACACCATGCCGTTGCAGATCACCGCCACCGACGCGGAGCACCCGTCGGCGCTGCTCGACCTGGAGTGGAACCTGCCGCTGGAGGAGTGGCCGGACACCTCACTGGTCGCGCTGCCGCGCGGCATCTCCCGGCACGTCGTGCGCTTCGCGCGGGCCGGGGACGAGGTCGTGGCGATCAAGGAGGTCAGCGAGTGGGCGGCCGTGCGTGAGTACGGGCTGCTGCGCGACCTCGACCGGCTCGCGATACCGGCCGTGGACCCGATCGCGGTGGTGACCGGCCGGGCCGCCGCCGACGGCACCCCGCTGGAGCCCGCGCTCATCACCCGGCATCTGAACGGCTCGCTGCCGTACCGCTCGATGTTCGAGACGACGATGCGCCCCGACACCGTCAACCGCCTGCTGGACGCGCTCGCCGTCCTCCTCGTACGGCTCCACCTGGTCGGTTTCGCCTGGGGCGACTGCTCGCTGTCCAACACGCTCTTCCGCCGTGACGCGGGCGCGTACGCCGCCTACCTGGTGGACGCCGAGACGGGGCAGATCCAGCCCGAACTCACGCGCGGGCAGCGGGAGTACGACATCGAGCTGGCCCGGGTGAACATCGCGGGCGAGCTGATGGACCTCGAAGCGGGCGGCTCCCTGCACCCCTCGGTCGACCCGGTCCCGTTCGGTGAGGCGATCGTCCGCCGCTACGCCGACCTGTGGCACGAGCTGACCCGCGAGTCCGTCTACCCGGCCAGCAAGCGGCACTACATCGACCGCAGAATCCGCCGCCTGAACGACCTCGGCTTCGACGTCGCCGAGATGCAGATCGAGCGCTCACCCGGGGGCGACACCGTGACCTTCCTGCCCAAGGTCGTCGACGCGGGCCACCACCAGCGCCAACTCCTGCGCCTGACCGGCCTCGACACCGAGGAGAACCAGGCCCGCAGCCTCCTCAACGACCTGGAGTCCTGGATGGCCACCCAGGACGACCACGCCCCCGCCGACGGCCTGCCCGCCGCCCGCCCCGAAGTCCTCGCCCACCGCTGGCTGCGCGACGTCTTCCGCCCCGCCGTCCGCTCCGTCCCCCAGGACCTGCGCGCCCGCGTCGACCCGGCGCAGGTCTACCACGAACTCCTCGAACACCGCTGGTACCTCTCCGAGCGCGCCCAGCGCGACGTGGGCCTCGACGCCACGGTCGAGAGCTACACCACCGAAGTCCTCCCCCACCTCCCCGACCCGGCGGCGGTCCTGACGCCCGTCGAGGCGGCGGAAGCCGAGGAACCGGCCGAGCCGGTGTCGCCCGCAGCGGGCGACTGACCGTCAGGCGCGGTCGAAGGAGTCGGTGGGGTCGCGGAGGGCGACCGTGGCGTGGCTTTCCTGGAAGCTCTGTTCGGAGACGACGGTGAGGCGGGCGGTGGCCTGGAAGTCGCGGACGGTCAGGGCACCGCAGGAGACCATGGTGGCCTTCATTTTGGCGACGGTGACGGCGAGACCTTCGCTGAGGTCGCCCGCGTAGGGGACGTAACCGTCCACGCCCTCTTCGAAGACCAGGCCCTGGCCGCCCTGTTCGTAGCGCTGCCAGTTGCGGGCGCGGCTGGAGCCCTCGCCCCAGTACTCCTTGACGAAGCCGTCGCGGGTGGGGAGCTTGGCGCCGGGCGCCTGGTCGAAGCGGGCGAAGTAGCGGCCCATCATGACGAAGTCGGCGCCCATCGCGAGGGCCAGGGACATGTGGTAGTCGTGCACCAGGCCGCCGTCGGAGCAGATCGGCACGTACTGGCCGGTCCGCTCGGCGAAGGCGTCGCGGGCCGCGGCGACGTCGAGGACGGCGCTGGCCTGGCCGCGGCCGATGCCCTTCTGGTCGCGGGTGATGCAGATGGAACCGCCGCCGACGCCGACCTTGACGAAGTCGGCGCCCGCCTCGGCGAGGAAGCGGAAGCCCTCGCCGTCCACGACGTTGCCGCCGCCGACCGGGATCCGCGGGAAGTGCTCCTTCGACCACGCGATCGCCTGGGCCTGCCAGTCGCTGAAGCCGTCGGAGGAGTCGAAGCAGAGCACGTCGGCCCCGGCCTCGGCCAGTCGCGGGACGCGCTCGCGGTAGTCGTGCGTGTTGACGCCCGCGCCGACCCGCAACCTCTTGTCCTGGTCGACCAGTTGGTGGGGGAAGCGCTTGTTGTCCGAGTAGTCGGAGCGGAAGACCAGGTAGCGCAGGAAGCCCTCGGCGTCGACCACCGGCAGGCAGTCCAGACGCTCGTCCCACAGCCGGGAGTTGGCCTGCGACAAGGTGATGTCGTCGGTCGCGCACGCGAGGACGTCGACCGGGACCATCCGGCTGGAGACCGGCTCGTCGGACCGGTGGCGCTGCGGGTGGAAGTCGCGGGAGGTCACCAGGCCCAGCAGCCGCCCGGTGCCGGTGCCGTCGTGGGTGACGGCGGCCGTGCTGTGACCGGTGGTCCGCATCAGCTCCCGCAGCCGGCCCAGCGGGTCCTGCGGCCGTACGTTGGTGTCGCTGACCACGAATCCGGCCTTGAAGTTCTTCACCGCGCGGACGTCCGCGACCTGGTCGGCCACCGGCCGGTTGTGGTGCAGGAAGCTCAGCCCGCCGTCGCGCGCGAGCGCGATGGCCAGCTCAGGAGAGCTCACCGACTGCATGATCGCGGACGTGAACGGGGTCCGCAGCTCGATCGGCGACGGCTCGTCCCGCGCGTGCCGGACCAGGGGCGTCCGCAGGTCCACCGCCTCCGGCGAACAGTCCGTCCGCGTCCGGTTGGGCAGCAGCAGGAACTCGTTGAAGGTGCGCGAGACCCCTTCGATGATCTGAGCCATGCACCCGGACTCTACAGGCGCCGCCCGTCCGCCGCGCGGCGCCCTGCCGCAGGTCAGTCGCCTTCCGCGGGTCCCGGCGGCGGATGTCAGAGCGCCGCCAGCTCCGGCAGCAGGTCCACCGCGAGCGACACGTCGGGGGTCAGCGCCCGGTCCTCGGTGGCCGTCGGCAGCGCGGAGTCCAGGACGGCGAAGACCGGCGCGTGCGTACCGGCGCCCGCCGACAGCGCGGGAAGCGCCGGGTGCAGCCGCAACGCCCGTACGGCGGCGACGAGTTCGCAGGCGAGCACGAGCCGGTAGGCGTCCACGGCGCGCAGCGCCTGCCGGGTGGCCTGGGAGGCGAAGCTCGCGGCCTCCTCGACCCCGCGCGAGAGCACCGCGTGCCCGGCCGAGGCCGGTACGGCGCTGGCGCGTATCTCCGCGAGGGCGGAATTGGCGCTGTACTCCAGGATCATCATGCCCGAGCTGGCCGCCGAGCCCCCGGCGAGGTAGGAGCGCAGGCCGGTGATCTCGGGGTCGCCGAAGGCGGTCAGCCGCGCGGCGGACAGCTGCGCGGTCTGAAGTACGGCGAGGCAGAGGTGGTCGAGCGCGAGCCCGACGGGCGTGGCCATGAAACCGCCGTGGTGGTACGCGACCGGCCCGCCGTCCGGTCCCTCCTCGCCGATCAGCGGGTTCTCCGAGGGGCAGTTGACCTCGACGTCCAGAATCCGGCGCAGTGCCCAGGCCGCCTCCAGCGCCGGGCCGTGCACCTGCGGGAAGGCCCGGAAGCCGTACGGGTCCTGGATGCGGCGGCCGGTGGCGCGCGGCCGGTCGGGGACGCCGAGCAGTCTGCGGACCTCGGCCCCGGCGTGCAGCGCGCCTGGATAGGGGCGGATGGCGAGGGCGGGCGCCGCGTACGCCTCGAGCGAGCCGGAGACGGCGGCGAGCGAGAGGGCCGTCACGGCGTGCGAGGCGCGCAGCAGGACGTCCAGGTCGTGGCAGACCAGCGCGGCCTGCCCGAGGGTGAAGGCGCTGCTGCTCATCAGCGCGAGCGCGTCGCCCTGCTGGAGGGTGACGCGGCCGGGGAAGGGCGCGGGCACCGCGGCCGGGTCGAGCGCGGCGGCCGGGTCCAACCCACCGGCGGACGGCGGCACTTCACCGTCGGGCGACGGACCGGACGACGGCGAAGGCGACGGCGAAGGTGCCCGCGAGGGCGACGGCGTGGACTGCGGCGAGAACGGCGACGGCGAGGACTGCGGCGACGGCGACGGCCACGGCCCCTCGCGGAAGGCGTCCGCGGGATCCGGCTGCCGCCCCAAGTCCTCGTGCAGCCACGGCCGTTCGCCGATCAGCGCGAGACCGGTCTCGGCGAGCGCGGTCAGATCCCCGGTGCCGACTGCCCCGTACTCGCTGACCGCCGGGTGCACACCGAGCCGCAGCGCCTCCACCAGGGCCTGCACGACGGCCGGTTGGAGCGCGGAGCCGCCCGCCAGCGCCTGGTTGGCGCGGACGGCGAGCGCGGCACGCACCTGGCGGGCCGGGAGCAGCGCCCCGACCCCGCCCGCGTGGCTGCGCAGCAGCCGCAGGTCCTGTCCCGCCTGGTCCTCGTCGCTGACCGGCACGAGCCGGTTCGCGCCGACGCCGGTGTGCCGCCCGTACATCCGGCCCGCGGCGGCGGCCTGCCGCGCGGCCCGCCAGGAGCGGTCCGCGCGGGCCAGCGCCTCGGGCGCCACGGTGGGTACGGCCGTCCGGTCCGCGATCCGCGTCACGGCGTCGGCGTCCAGGCCGGCGCCGTCGAGCACCACGAAGGCCCCCTCCTCGGCGGAGGGCGCCGTCGTGCGGTGCGTCGGCGTCTCGGAATCAGAGGCTGTACCCACTGCGCTGTATCGGTCCCGCTGCCGCGGTCAGCCGAGGCCGACGGAGGTCAGCCAGGTCTTGGCGACCTCCAGCGGGTCCTTGTTGTCGCTCTGCACCTGGGTGTCCAGGCGGAGCAGGGCCGCCGTGTCGAGCTTCGCCGACACCGCGTTGAGCGCGGCGACGCCCTCCTTGGACAGACCGCTCTTGTAGACCAGCGGGATCACGTTCTCGAAGCCGAAGAGGTTCTCCGGGTCCTGGAGGACGACGAACTTCTCCTTCTCGATGGTCGGGTCCGTGGTGAAGACGTCGGCGGCCTGCACGTTGTTGTTCTTGAGCGCCGCCGCGGTCAGCGGACCGCCCGCGTCGAGCGCCTTGAACGACTTCGGCGTGAGGTTGTAGACCGACTTCAGGCCGACCAGGCCCTGCTGCCGGGTCTGGAACTCGGGCGAGGCGCCGATGGTGATCTCGGAGCCGTACTTCGCCAGGTCCGCGATGGTGGACTTCTCGGTCAGCTTGTACTTCGCCGCGGTGGCCGCGTTGACCGTCAGGGAGTCCTTGTCCTCGGCCGGTGCCATGTCGAGCAGCGTCAGCTTCGGGTCGAGCTTGGCGAGTGCCGCCTCGTTGGTGGCCTGGGCCGTCTTGGGCGTGGCCTTGGCGTCCAGGTATGCCAGAAGTGCGCCGTTGAACTCCGGCAGTACGGTCAGCGAACCGTTCTTCAGCAGGCCGTAGGTGGTCTCCCGGCTGCCGATGTTCGGCTTGTAGCTGACCTTGATCCCCTTGGCCTTCAGGGCCTCGCCGTAGATGTCGGCGATGAGGATGCTCTCGGGGAAGTTGTTGGAGCCGACGACCACGGTGTCGCCGCTCGCCTTCGACCCGGCCAGCGGGTCCTTGGCCTTGTCGGAGCCGGAGTCACCACAACCCGCGAGCAGGGGCGCCGCGACGGCGGCGACGACGGCGACCGCCGCGAGGCGGCGTATGTGGCTCGGGCTGGACCAGGTGCTCTTCACGTGAGAGGTCACGATTTCCGCTTCCGGGCTCGGGGAGTTTCGGTCTCTGATCGGGCGTACTCGTGGCGTAGGCGCACCCACACACGCGGACGTACGTCGAGTACGCACACACGTGCGGTTGCGAGTGCTACCCAGCGATCCAATCCAGCCGCTTCCGCGTCAGTCAAGAGCAGCCTGATCACCGATCGGCATCGATGTCTGAACACCGGTGGATTGGTCGGTGATTCCCGTTCCGTACGGTCGTGTCCGTAACAAATTATTGATGGTGTGGTCAGGTAGTCGTGGTCAAGAGGAGGTAGTCTCCCCGACGTTGGTCAGGTGCTCGGACAACCGCGGGGAGTATCCGGTCACTTCATTCCGGTTACGTACAGAAGCGTTCATTTTGCGCCACTGTCGTCGTGTCCGGTTGTCGGCGAGCCGGTAAGCGGTTCCGGAGGAGGCTTGGTGTCCGTGCACGAGGTGGACGGGTCGGCACGTCCTGACCCGGAGCCACACGTCAGGGGCGGGGTACGGAACTTCGCCGACCGCTGGCCGTTCCGGCGCAAGCTCAACGTCCTCGTCGGCGTTCCGCTTGTCGTGGTCGCGATGCTGCTCGCCTACGTGATCACCGGCCTCGTCGGCCAGGCGCAGGACGCGGCCTCGGCCGCGCAGCTCGTCCGCGACAGCCGCCAGGTCGCCGAACTCGTCGACCTGGTCGAGACCGAGCACCAGCAGGCTCTGCTGCTGTCCGTGCGCTACGAATCGGCCACCTCGGGCAAGCGCCCGTCGCTGGTCGCCTACCGGCAGGCGCGCACCGCCGTGGACGCGCAGGTGGAGAACGTACGCGCCACCTTCGGATCGCGGCTGCCCGCCGCGGAGGCCCAGGTCCTCAAGGAGATCAACGGCCTCGGCAGCCTGCGGAGCACCATCGAGCAGAGCTATCTGCCCGCGGACAACATCGACCCGGCGTACACCGCGACCGTGGACGGCCTGATCGACGGCCTCGGCCTCGATCTGAACAAGAACCTCAGCTCGACCCGCACCGGCAGCATGCTGGACTCGCTGCTGCGTGCGGAGGCCGCGCACGCCTCCTTCGAGACCAGCGTCTTCTCCGCGCAGACCGGTGACACCAACGCGCTGATCGAGTTCAACAACGCGGTCGGCTACCAGCAGCTCTACGTCTCCCAGGCCAGCCGCTTCGGGCGGTTCGCCAGCGACGCGCAGCGCACGGAGCTGGCCGGGATCGAGATGAACCCGGTCTGGAACGGCATCGCGCTCCAGTACGCGGGCCTCCAGATCGACCCGAGCGCGCTGGAGGCCAGCGGCCCCGCGCAGGTGCGGGCGGCCTTCACCAAGGCCCTCAAGTCCTACCCGGACTACCAGAAGCAGGCGCAGACCCGGCTGAAGATCACCGGCTCGCTGATCGACCAGATCGCGCACCGCGCCGACCGGGCGTCCGACGACGCCTGGTGGCGGGCCGCGTGGCTGCTCGGCGGCGCGCTGCTGGCGTTCGTGCTGTGGCTGGCCTTCTCCGTGGCCGTACGCCGCTCGGTGATCCGGCCGGTGCAGGTGCTGACCGGGGCCGCGACGGAGGTCGCCGAGGTGGCCGGGCAGGAACTGGCCCGGGTCGCCGACGACGACGCGGACTTCGCGGGGGCGCCGCGCCTCCAGGAGGTGCCGGTCACCGCGCACGACGAGATCGGCGACCTGGCCGAGGCGTTCAACCGCGTGCAGTCCACCGCGGCGGCGCTGCTGGAACGCCAGGTGCTCAGCCGCCGCAACGTGGCCGAGATGTTCGGCAACGTCGGCCGCCGCGTCAGCAACCTGACGGCCCGTCAACTCACCCTGATCGACGCCCTGGAGCGCGGCGAGACCGACCCCGCGCTGCTCGACCGGCTGTACCGGATCGACCACCTGGCCGTACGCCTCCAGCGCAACGCCGACAGCCTGATGCTGCTCGCCGGTATCCGCGAGGCGGGCCTGGACGCCAGCCCCACCGCGCTGACCAACGTCGTACGCGCCGCGCTCGGCCAGATCGAGGGCTACCAGCGGGTCTCGCTGCTCGCGGACACCGACGTCACGGTCGCGCCCGACATCATCGCCGACCTGACGCTGATGCTGGCCGAACTCCTGGAGAACGCCGTGGCGTTCTCCCCGGCCCGCAGCCCCGTCGAGGTGTCGGTGCGCGACGGCGCCGAGGGCGCGCTGATCGAGATCACCGACCACGGCCTGGGCATGAGCGCGGAGCGGCTGGCGGAGGAGAACGCCCGGCTGATCCGCCGCGAGCGCCTCGACCTGGTGCCGACGAAGGTGCTCGGCCTGTTCGTGGTCGGCAGCCTGGCCCGGCGCTGGGGCGTACGGGTCACGCTGACGCGGACGCCCGGCGGCGGTGTCACCAGCCGGGTGACGATCCCGGCGACGCTGCTGCTGCTCATGAGCCCGTTCGCGGAGCCCGTCGCCGAGGGGGCGGCTCCGGCCGCCAAGGCCGTCGGCGGCGCGCGGGAGGCCGCCGCGGCTCCCCGCCACGTCGAGGCCGAGGAGACGGTCGCGCTGCCCGAACGCCGTACCGCGCCGTCGTGGGCCGGTACGTCCGCGGCAGGCTCCCCCACGACACCCACGACACCCACGACACCCGCGGGCCCCGCCCCGGTGCCCGCGCCGCGCGCGCCGGAACCGGCGGCAGGACGCGACGACGGACGCGACGGATCAGGATCAGCCGGACCGGGCGAACCCGGCGGCTTCGGCGGACCGGGCGACGGCCGCGACGGCCTGACCCCGCTCCCCCGCCGCGTCCCGCAGCGCCAGGCGGCCGAGGAGACCCCGGCCGCCCCGGCGCCCGCGGCGGGCGGACCCACCGCCCCCCACTCCGAGCAGGACCGGCCCCCGAGCGACGGCGAGGACGGCGGCGCCCGTCCGCTGCGCCGCCGGGTGCGCGGTGCCACGCTCGCCACCACACTGACCGACGCGGGACGCGCGGCCGCGCGCCGGGCCCCCCGTCAGACAGACGCAGAAGAAGTCCGCTCGGAACTCGACGAGTTCGAGGCCGCAGTGGAGCGGGCCAACCGTGACGTCGCGAGCGGCACGGCACCCGGTACGACGAACAGCCAAGCAGGGCTTCCGGAAGGAGCGGACCAGTGACATCGCCGACAGGTGGGACCCCGGCCGGACAGGACCCGCCCGCCGATCTGCGCGCCGCCGCAGCCGACTTCACCTGGCTGCTGAACCGTTTCGCCACCGAGACCGCGGGCGTGGTCGACGCCATCGCCGTATCCTCCGACGGCCTGCTCATCGCCGTCTCGCAACTGCGCGACGCGGCCGACTCCGAGCGGCTGGCGGCCATCGTCTCCGGCATCACGAGCCTGGCGGCGGGCGCGGCGGGCAACTACGGTCTCGGCGGCCTCAACAAGGTGATCATCGATCTGGAGGACGGCCATGTGCTGGTCTCCGCGATCGGCAGCGGCGCGGTGCTCGGCGTCGTCACCTCCAAGGAAGCCAAGCTCGGCAACATCGCCTACGAGATGACGGTCTTCGCCAACCGCGCGGGCGCCGCCCTCAGCCCGCAGCTCGTCCTCGAACTCAAGAACAGCGTCGCCGTTCCGTCCCCGCGCGGCCGGTCCTGGGACTAGCAAGAAGCGAGGAGAGCAGAAGGAGGAGGCAGGCACATGGCGGCCGGTGACACGCCAGTCGGCGAGGGGTCCCGTACGGGCTCCGCCGACGACCCGGTCGGCCGGGCACCCGCGGTACGGCCGTTCCTGGTCACCGCGGGCCGGGTGGCCGGCACCAGGTCGGGACCGCCGATCCCAGTCGAGACCCAGGTGGTGACGACCGCGGCCGGTGTCGGGGCGCTCGACGGGCTCTCCTTCGAGGAGCACGACATCGTCGCGCTCTGCCGCGTGCCGCAGTCGCTGGCGGAGATCGCGGCCAAGCTCCGCCTGCATCTGAACGTGGTCCGCGTGCTGGCCGAGGACCTCCAGTCCGGCGGCCATCTGTCGGTCTACGTTCCCAGCTCCGACATCGCCCAGGACATCTCCGTACTGCGAAGGGTTATCGATGGGCTCCGCACCATCCCCGACTCCAGGGGGGCATTACGTGACACCGAGTGAGCCGGCGGGCCGGGCCGCCCGCAGGACCGACTCAGGGCTGCCGACCGCCGTCCGGCCGCCGCTGCCGGTGAAGATGGTGATCGCGGGCGGCTTCGGTGTCGGCAAGACCACCACCGTCGGGTCGATCTCCGAGATCAGGCCGCTGACCACGGAGGCGGCCATCACCGAGGTCGCCGCGGGCGTGGACGACCTCAGCCACACACCGCACAAGACGACCACCACGGTCGCCATGGACTTCGGCTGCATCACGATCGACGCGTCGCTGAAGCTGTACCTGTTCGGCACGCCGGGGCAGGACCGTTTCGGCTTCATGTGGGACGACCTGGTGGAGGGCGCGCTCGGCGGGCTCGTCATCGTCGACACCCGGCGGCTCGACGACTGCTACGCCGCCGTCGACTACTTCGAGCACAAGGCGATCCCGTTCGCCGTCGCCGTCAACGCTTTCGACGGGCACGTCGAGCACGCCATGGACGAGGTGCGCTGGGCGCTGGACATCGCCGAGCAGGTGCCGGTGTTCACCTTCGACGCGCGCGAGCGCGGTTCGGTACGGGACGCGCTGCTGGTCGTCCTGGAGCTGGCGCTGGCGCGCGCGGAGGGCTGAGCGGGGGCCGTTGTCGTACGGCCCCCGACCGTTCCCCCACCGCTCCCGCGTGGCTTCCCCCTGCTCCTTCGCGCTGCCCGGCGGTCAGCCGCCGCGGCGCACTCCCGGGGACACCACGAGCCGGTTGACCAGCCAGAACAGGCCGATCGTGGTGAGGGCGAGGCCCGCCACGAGGGTCGCCCCGCCGACGACCTTCTCGTAGTTGCGCTGGTAGAGGCCGTCGATGATGTAGCGGCCGACACCGCCGAAGCTGACGTACGCGGCGATCGACGCGGTGGAGACCACCTGGATCGCCGCGGAGCGCAGGCCGCTGAGGATCAGCGGGAGCGCGACCGGCAGTTCGACCTGGAAGAGCACGCTCGTGGTGCTCATGCCCATGCCGCGGGCCGCGTCGACCGGCGAGGGGTCGACGGTGCGCACGGCCTCGTAGGTGGTGACCAGGATCGGCGGCACCGCGAGCGCGACCAGCGGGATCATCACCGGCGTCAGGCCGATGCCGACCCAGACGGTGATCAGCACCAGCAGGCCGAAGCTGGGCAGCGCCCGCGCGGCGGTCGCGATGGCCGCCAGCGCGTTCCCGCCGCGTCCGGTGTGGCCGGTGAACATGCCGATCGGCAGTCCGATGGCGGCGGCGATGGCGAGGGCCATGAGGCTGTACTGGACGTGCTCGAACAGCCGGTGCGGGATGCCGTCGGCGCCGTGCCAGTGCGAGCCGTCGCTGAAGAAGGCGTTGACGAAGTGCAGGACGTTCATCGGGCGGCGTCCTTCAGGGTGGGCGCGGTGGGCGCGGGTCGTGAGGCGGGCTCCGCCGGTTCCGACAGCGGTACGCCCTTGCGCCTGGCCTGTCCGCCGCGCGGCATCCACGGCGTGAGCAGCATGCGGATCAGGACGAGTACGCCGTCGACCGCCATGCCCAGTACGGCGATGGAGACCACGGAGGTCACCACCAGCGGTGTGCGGTGGTAGAACATGCCGTCGGTGAGCAGATTGCCGAGCGCTCCCTGGTTGCCGATCAGGGCGCCGACGCTGACCAGGCTGATGCTGGACACGGCCGCGACCCGCAGCCCGGCGAAGATCGCGGGCACCGCGATGGGCAACTGTACCTGGAGATAACGGCGTCCGGGGCCGAGGCCCATGGCGGTCGCGGCGGCCATCGTCTCCTCGGGCACCGACCGGACGCCGTCCACGATCGCCGGGACCAGCAGCACGAGGCTGTAGACGGTCAGCGGGATCATCACGGTGGTCTCGGTCGCGCCGGTGTAGTCGATGAGGACGACGAAGAAGGCGAGCGACGGGATCGCGTACAGCACGGTCGTGACCCACAGCACGGGCGAGTAGATCCACTTGAAGCGGACGCAGAGCTGGGCGACCGGCAGCGCGATGAGCGTGCCGAAGAGCACCGGGAGCAGCGCCTCGCGCAAGTGCAGGCCGATCAGGCCGAGATAGGAGTGCTGGAGGTCGCTGGGGATGGTGAAGTACTCGCTCATCGGGCGGCCTTGGCAGCGGTCTCCGGGTCGGCGTCGGCCGGGTCCGCGGCCTTCGCGCCGGACCCGCCGTGCCCGCCGGACGCGGCGGTCTTCGCGGCGCCCCTGCCCGCGCCGCGTTCCGCGTGGGCGCCGCGGATGGCCTCGGCGATCGTCGTCTGCGAGGTGACGCCGACCACCCGCCCGGTGTCGTCCACGGCGACCGCCCAGCCGGTGGGCGAGAGCACCGCGCAGTCCAGCGCGTCGCGCAGCGACTCCTCGCCGAAGACGAACGGGCGCCCGTGCGGCAGCAGATCGGCGCGGTCCAGCCGGTCGGCGCCCTTGGCCGCGGCGGCGGGCTCGGTCCAGCCGATCGGCCTGCCGTCGGTGTCGGTGACCAGGAGATAGGGGGCGTCGGACGCCGCGGTGCGCTCGGCGACCTGGGCGGAGCTCGAGTCGACGGCGATGATCGGCGCGGTGGTGAGTTCGAGTCCCGCCGAGGTGAAGAAGGACAGCCGGCGGATGCCGCGGTCGGTGCCGAGGAAGTCCTCGACGAACGCGTCGGCGGGGGCGGTCAGCAGCTCGTCCGGCGGCGCGTACTGGGCGAGTTTCCCGCCGGTCCGCAGCACCGCGACCATGTCGCCGAGCTTGATGGCCTCGTCGATGTCGTGCGTGACGAAGACAATGGTCTTGCCCAACTCGGCCTGGATACGCAGCAGTTCGGCCTGGAGCCCCTTGCGGACGATCGGGTCGACCGCGGAGAAGGGCTCGTCCATCAGCAGGACGGGCGGGTCGGCGGCGAGCGCCCTGGCCACGCCGACGCGCTGCTGCTGGCCGCCGGAGAGCTGGTACGGGTAGCGCTTGGCCATCGAGGCGTCCAGGCCGACGCGTTCCATCAGGTCCCTGGCGCGCTTCCTGGCCCGGTTGCGGTCCCAGCCCAGCATGCGCGGCACGGTCGCGATGTTGTCCACGATGGTGCGGTGCTGGAAGAGTCCGGCGTTCTGGATCACGTAACCCATCGACCGGCGCAGCGCGTTGACCGGCTGCGCGTGGATGTCGGCGCCGTCCAGCAGGATCCGGCCACCGCTGGGCTCGACCATCCGGTTGATCATCCGCAAGGTGGTGGTCTTGCCGCAGCCGGAGGGTCCGACCAGTACGGTGATCGAGCCGTCGGGTATGTCAAGGGAGAGTTCGTCGACCGCCACAGTGCCGTCGGGGTATCGCTTGGTCACCGAATCTATCTGTATCAAGTTCCTGATCCCCTTCGGGGCTGGGCTTGGGGGGACTGTTTCCGGCCGTCGCGCGGAAAGCCTATCCCGCACATGTGTCCCTTCCGGGGAACATCCGTCCCATGGGACGCAGGGCGGCCATCTTGACATGGGCAGGACATAGGGGTGTTCTGGTCTCGACCACGGCCCGGAGGACGGCACTTGGCCGGACCCCGCGGCCCGGCCCGGTCCCCGGTCCCGGTCACCCCCCACCATCCGTCGCACAGGCGGCGTCCGAGCCGCCGGGAAGCGGAGCCATGCCCGCACACATGCCCGCGCACCTGTCCGCTCACCACGCGGTCCCCCACCGTCCGTCGCGCGTGCGTTCCTCGCGCGTCCTCGTCCTCGTGCTGTCCTGCCTGCTGCTGAGTCTGGTCCCCACGACCTTCAGGGCACAGGCCGCGACAGCGATCTGCAACACGTACTGCGACGCGCGCGATCCGGCCGCCGCGCCCTCGGAGCGCGTGCCCGTCAGCGCCTCGATCTACTCCCGCGGCATTCAACTTCATGTGGATGACAACGATGCCATGGGCTGGGCGTCCATCGGCAACGGCAGTCCGGGCGACGAGGTCTGGCTCGACCGGTCCTTCGACGGCGGCGCCACCTGGACGAACGGCAGCAAGCTCGGCGACACCGTCACGCCCGCGGCCAACAGCGGCTGGCGCACGCTGATGTACAACGTGGACGACTGGAACACCAGCGGGGTCGGCGCGCTGCGCGCCTGCGGCAAGGCGGGCGACCGGCCCGAGATCGCCTGCACCCAGTGGGCCAGGTCCAACTGGAACGCCTGGAGCCGGAGCACGGCCGCCGCCACCGCGCTGATGATGAAGTGGGACCGCGGCACCGGGCTGTTCGGCGGCAACGGCTGGTGGACCGCGGCCAACGCGCTCACCTCGGTGATCGACAACATCCGCACCAGCGGCATGCCCAGCTACGGCTACGCGGTCTCGCGCACCTACGACCTCAACGTCAACGCGCGCGAGGGCCAGTTCAGGAACGACTACCTGGACGACACCGGCTGGTGGGGCCTGGCCTGGGTCGACGCGTACGACCTGACCGGCGACAGCCGCTACCTGAACACCGCCCGCGCCGACGCCGACCACATGTTCGGCTACTGGACGAGCAAGTGCGGCGGCGGAGTGCAGTGGAACGAGACGAACGCGTACAAGAACGCCATCACCAACGAGCTGTACCTCCAGCTCAACGCCGCGCTCCACAACCGGATCTCCGGTGACAGCGTCTATCTCGGGCGGGCGCGGAGCGAGTGGAGCTGGTTCCAGAGCAGCGGGATGATCAACTCCTCGCACCTGGTCAACGACGGGCTCAACGACTCCTGCGTCAACAACGGCCAGCCGACGTGGACGTACAACCAGGGCGTGATCCTCGGCGGTCTGAGCGAGCTGTACAAGGCGACCGGCGACAGCGGCCTGCTGACCACCGCGCGCACCCTCGGCAACGCCTCGACCACGTCCACCGCGGTCAACTCCGGCGGGGTGCTGCGCGAGCCGGGCGAGGGCGACTCGTGCGACAACGACGGGGCGTCGTTCAAGGGCGCGTACGTCCGGGGGCTGCGCGACCTCAACAAGCAGCTCTCCGACCGCCCGTACAGCGGGTATCTGCGCACGCAGGCGAACGCGGCGCACGCCAACGACCGCAACGCGCTGGACGTGTACGGGCCGCACTGGAACGGGCCGCTGGCCGGGACCGGTTACGGCTGCCAGCAGAGCGCGCTGGACGCGCTGAACGCGTCCGAGGCGAGCTGACGTCTCCGCCGTGAGCGTCACACGCCGCCGCCCGCCCCGGAGTCCGGGACGGGCGGCGGCTCTCTGTGCGCGGGGCTCGGCCTCGGATTCGGCCTCGGCCTCGGTATCGGCCTCAGCCGACCGACAGGGCGAACACGTGGAAGCCGCTGTCGTTCGGCAGCGTCACCGTGGCGACCGTCTTGGCCGGGTCGAGCGCACCGCCCGTGGTGTACAGGCTGACGGCGTGGTCGCCGAGCGTGTCACCGGGCGGGCGGTTCCAGTTGGCCGTGGTGACCGCCAACTGGCTGTTGCCGCTGGCCGCGTTGCTGTACCAGTCGGGCAGGACGACCGCGAGGTCCGCGCTCGTGCCGTCGGTGTAGGTCACCTTGACCGTCCCGGCGTGCGTGGAGCTGATGCCCGTGCCGAGCAGGCCCAGGCGGGTGCCCTGGCCCCGCAACCGGATCACCTGTCCGGCCGCCGCCACGTTGTCGGGCTGGCCCGGCTGCGTGTCCGGCCAGGTGTACGGCAGTCCGCCCGCGGTCACCGTGGCGCCCGGCGTGTAGCCGACCGCCGCCAGTTGGGTGGCGGAGAAGCTGTAACCGGCGGGGTCGAGGGTGCCGGTACTCGGATCGCTGTCGGCGCTGATCCCCTTGTTGTTGTACGCGGCGGCCGTCGTCGCGTAGGGGACGGTGGTCGCGGCGTCCGCGGTCCTGCTCTGCCTGCCGCTGAGGTCGTACGTCGCCTTCCCCGTCAGTGTGGCCGCGCCCGGCACCGCGTTCGCGGGCGCCGTGACGACCCAGGTGGCGCTCACCGAGGAGTGCGGCGCGACCGTACGGCCGACGGCCTTGCCGGGTGCGGGCGTCGCCGTCCAGCCGGCCGGGACCTTCAGGCTCAGCGCGAGGTCGCGCACGGTCGAGTCGCCGGTGTTGGTGAAGGTCTGCTTCACCGGGTACGAGGCACCGGCGTCGGCGGCGGCGGGCACGGAGAGCGCGGTGTACTGCGCGCCGACCGTCCTGCTCACCGTCACCGCGGACGTCAGCGGGGTGTCGGCGGACGACTGGCCGACGTACAGCGGGTAACGGCCCTTGAGGACCGTCCAGTCGTGCGCGTCGGCGTCCCACGTCCGGAACGCGTCGGCGGACAGGGTCAGCCGTACGGTCTTCGTCCGGCCCGGCTTGAGCTGGACCTTGGCGAAGGTCTTCAGGGCTTTCGGCGGCTCGCCGGACCCGGCCGGGTAGCCGATGTAGAGCTGCACCACGTCGGTGCCGGTGCGGCGGCCGGTGTTGGTGACGTCCACCGAGACCCGGACCGGCTGGGTGCCGCGGGCGGTGGCCTCGACCCGGTCGTGGTCGACCGTGAGGCGGGACTGCTTGAAGGTGGTGTACGACAGGCCGTATCCGAACGGGAAGAGCGGGGTCTGGCCCTGCTGGTCGTACCAGCGGTAGCCGACGTCCAGGCGTTCGCTGTAGTCGTACACGCCGTTGACCGCGGGGTAGCGGCCTGGCGCGGCGGCGACGGCGGTCTGCGTGTCGGACTTCGGGAAGCTGACGGGCAGCCGGCCGCCGGGCTCGGCGTCGCCGGTGAGCAGCGCGGCCAGCGCGTTGCCGTCCTCCTGGCCCGGGTACCACATGTCGAGCACGGCGGGGACGTCGGCGAGCCACGGCATGAGCACCGGCGCCCCGGCCCTGACGACCACGACGGTACGGGGGTTGGCGGCGGCGACCGCGCGGATCAGGTCGTCCTCGTTGCCGGGGAGCGCCAGCGTCGTACGGTCGGAGCCCTCGCTGGAGGAGTCGCCGACCACGACGACGGCCGCGTCGGCCTTGGCGGCGGCGTCGGCCGCGGCCTGGATGGTCGGGTCGGGCAGTCCTGCCCCGGACCAGCCGATGGTCACCGAGGCGTTCTGGGCGCTGTCGTAGTACTCCACGCGCAGGCTGTGCGGCTCGCCCGCGGTGAGCTGGACGGGCGCGCTCTTGACCGTACTGGCCGCGTGGTCGGACCAGTTGTCGACGATGAGCTGTCCGTCGAGGTAGATCCGGCTGCCGTCGTCGCTGGTCGCGGAGAAGGTGTACGCGGCCGTGGCGGGCGCGGTGACCGTGCCGGTCCAGCGGGCGGAGAAGTTGTCGACGGGGATGCCGTCGGCCGGGGAGCCGAGGACCCAGTCGAAGTCGATGTCCGGGTCGTCGCGGGTGATCGCGGGCGTCCCGGAGAGCGTCTTGTTCGCGAAGTACTCGCCCTTGAGGCCGGTGAGCGCGGAGGCCGGGATCGCCGGGAAGCCGTCGGCGCCGCCCGCCTTCACCGAGGTGACGTCGACTCCGCTGCCCAGCCTGGCCTTCAGCCCCGAGACCGGGTCGACCTTCTTGTACGGGGTGACCGCGGAGCTGCCTCCGCCGCCGGTGACCGCGGTCTCGGCGTTCGGGCCGATGACGGCCAGGGACTTCAGCTTCCTGGTGTCCAGCGGCAGGGTGCTGCCGCTGTTCTTCAGCAGGACGCTGCCGTCCTCGGCCGCCTTGCGCGCGAAGGCGCTGTCGGCCTCGTAGTCGACGGTGGTGGGGGTCTTGGCCTCGAACTGCCCGGTGCGGAACTCCAGTCGCAGGATGCGGCGGGCCGCGTCGTCCAGGACGGACTGCGGCACCTGGCCGGCCGCGACGGCCGCCGGGAGCTGCTGGAAGTAGGTGGTGCCGCTGAACTCCTGGTCGAGACCGGCCAGCGCGGAGGCCACGGTGCTGTGGTTGGCCGGGTAGTCGGTGTCGACGACGCCGTCGTACTTCCAGGTGTCGATCAGGATGTCGCGCAGGATCTGCGCGTTCTCGCAGGCGTAGGTGCCGTTGACCTTGTTGTAGGCGCACATCAGGGACCAGACGTGGGCGTCCTTGACGGCCTTCTCGAAGGCGGGCAGGTAGATCTCGTGCAGCGTGCGCTCGTCGATGTTCGAGCTGGTCGTCGTGCGGCCGTTCTCCTGGTTGTTGCCCGCGTAGTGCTTGACCTGCGCGGCGACGCCCTGCTTCTGGATGCCGTCGATCTCGGACGCGCCGATGTCACCGGCCAGCGCCGGGTCCTCGCCGAAGGTCTCGAAGTCGCGCCCGCCGAGCGGGGTGCGCACGATGTTCACCATGGGGCCGTAGATGACCTGGTAGCCGCGGGACTTGGCCTCCGAGCCCATCACCGTGCCGTACCGCCTGGCGAGTTCGGTGTCGAAGGACGCCGCCAGCGAGACCGGGGACGGCAGCGCGGTGGCGGGCTGCCCGTCGCGTACGCCGCCGGGGCCGTCGGTGAACTGCGTGCCGGGGATGCCGAGGCGGTCGATGCCCGGTATGTAGCCGGTGGCGTGCGACCCGCTCGGCACGCCCACCGCCGTCATGAGCGTGGCCTTCTCGCTGTTGGTCATCTGCCCGAGCAGCAGGTCGATCCGTTTCTCCAGCGGGAGCCGGGAGTTGAGCCAGGGTCGCTGCCCGGCTCCGGCGGGCCCGGTGCTGCCGGACGCGGGTCCTGCCAGCGCCAGCGGTACGGCGAGGGCGGTGACAGCGGCTGCTGCGACCGCGAGACGAGCCAAGCGCATACGTTCTCCAAAGGGGCGTCATTGCCGGCGAATTCAGGAGGTGAACGCAAACGCCTCGAAGTCTGCGCTCACCCAGGAAGAGCGTCAAGAACATGAACACGACACGCTGTTCTGAACGCGCCGACCCTTCGGGTCCCGGCCTCCGTCCCGGTTCCGGCGGCCGGGACGGGGGCGGTGGCGGGGCCTTCCCTGGGGGCGGGGCCTTCCTTGGTGTCAGGGTCTTCCGCGGTGGCGGGGCCTTCCGCGGTGGCGGGGGTCACAGGGGGCAGGGTGGCTCCGGAGCGGGGCGCGGGGGATCATGGGTGCGGACGACGGGCGGGCGAGCGGAGGTACGGGCGTGACGGCGGCGTTGGTGGTGCAGCACGGGGCATCCGGAGGGCCCGGCCGATGGGAGGGCTGGCTCGGCGAGGGCGGCGTCGGCGTAGACGTGGTCGCCGCGTACGACGGCGAGAAGGTGCCCGAGCGGCTGGGGCGGCGCCCCCTGATCGTGCTCGGCGGCGGCTATCTGCCCGACGACGACGAGCGGGCCCCGTGGCTGGCGGCCACGCGCGAGCTGGTGCGGCAGGCGCTGGAGGCCGGCACACCGGTGTTCGGGATCTGCCTCGGCGGCCAGATGCTGGCGCAGGTCGCGGGCGGCGCGGTGCGCGGCGAGCACGGGCGGCCCGAATTCGGCAGCACGACCTTGACGCTGCGTCAGGAGGCGGCGGACGACCCGCTGTTCGCCGGGCTGCCCGAGCATCCCACCGCGATCGAGAACCATGTAGACGCCATCGTCGAACTCCCCGACGGCGCGCGGTGGCTGGCCGAGAGCGAGCGCTGCCCGTACCAGGCGTTCCGGGTCGGAGAGAACGCCTGGGGCGTCCAGTTCCACCCGGAGACCACGGCGGACCGCATCCGCGGGTGGAACGTCGAACGCCTGCGGCGGCACGGCGTGGACCGCGACGAGCTGCACCGCGCCGCCGTGCGGGACGACGCGGCCGCGGCCGACGTATGGCGTCAGGTGGCGTTGCGCTTCGCCGCCGTCGCGTCGGCGGCGTGATCACCTCGCGCGGGTGAGCGCGGGGGAACGCGGTCACGCCGCGTACCGCACGACGGCCCCTGTGCCGTGCCGGGCGGCGGGCCTTGCCGCGGGGCGCTTCACAGGGTCCGTGCGGATGTCACTCCACGCGGCGTAGATCCTCGGCCCACTCCAGTGACACGAGCACCGTCTCGACCCTGGAGCGCAGCCCCAGCTTCCGGGTGATGCTCGTCAGATGCGCCTTCACGGTGCGCTCGGCGATACCGAGCCGGGAGGCGAGTGCCCTGTTGCCCTCGCCGAAGCCCATGACGCTCAGTACCTCGCGCTCGCGGGGGGTGAGGGTGCTGAGCGCCGAGCGCTCCAGCGGCGCGAGACCCGCGCCGCCACCCCGTCCCCTGTCGAACCGACTCAATCCTTGACGGTCAGTAAGAAGCTTGTCCCCGTACACGCTACTCCCCAACTCCCAATGAAGACCTTCAACGCAGAAGGTGCCGAATGGGCTGAACACGCCAATCGCCCGACCGAATTTGACCGTTCATATCGTCACTCCCTTCGCCGGGCTTCATGAGCTCGCGGTGATCGGCCGGATATTGACGCTCCGCCCACTCCCCGACAGTAAACAACGGGGGCTGCCCGCCGCCCGGTTCAGGCGAGGCAATCACGTGACCTACGCCACATACGTGACACCCCGATCCAGGTTTAGCAGCGGCGATGCGTCAACTCCCCAGGCCAGAGGGGCAGTTGTGTGACATGGTTGAAAGTCGGTCGCAATTCGCGCGGGAGCGCTCCCGCTTCTCATTGACGCTCCGTCAGCCCGGCGGACGCGCGTGCCGGCGGCGCATGTCCGGTCATTCGACACGCGGGCATTCGGCACCCGCGAATCGGCGCCGCGCGCGCTCATACGATTGCGCGTGGCACCGAAGCCGCTTCGAGGCCGCTTCGATGTCGCGCGCATAGGGATATCCCTACGGATTTCCGGCGGGCCTTACTTCCTGTGAGCGCACTGTGCAGACTCCCACCCGGGGTGCCACCCACGCCACCCGCCTTCCGACCCTCCGCCGTCGGCTCATCCGCCTACCCCACAAGAGGATCCGATGAGAAACAGACTTCTGTCCCTGGTCGCCGCCGCGGGCGTCCTCGTCGCGGGCGGCGCGGTCGCCGCGGCGCCCGCGCAGGCCGCACCACCCCCACGGACCGCCCCCCACGCCGCACCGGCCGCCT
This sequence comes from Streptomyces sp. NPDC003300, assembly GCF_040610915.1. Taxonomy (NCBI): domain Bacteria; kingdom Bacillati; phylum Actinomycetota; class Actinomycetes; order Kitasatosporales; family Streptomycetaceae; genus Streptomyces; species Streptomyces sp. NPDC003300. Next base: position 121,703 of record NZ_JBEXNE010000019.1, read on the forward strand.
GCACCCCCACCCAGGTGATCGCCAACGGCGGTTTCGAGTCCGGCAGTTCACCCTGGACGAGCTCCACCGGAGTGATCACCACCGGCGGCGGGCAGAGCGCGCACGCGGGCACCCAGTTCGCCTGGCTGAACGGGTACGGCTCCACGCACACCGAGAGCCTGTCGCAGGCCGTCACGATCCCCGCCGGGTGCTCGGCCGCCAGCCTGACCTTCTGGCTGCACATCGACACCGCGGAGACCACGACCACCACCGCCTACGACAAGCTGACCGCGAAGATCGGCAGCACCACGCTGGCGACGTACTCCAACCTCGACGCGGCCACCGGCTATGTGCAGCGGACTGTCGACGTGTCCGCGTTCGTCGGGCAGAGCGTCACCCTCGCCTTCACCGGCACCGAGGACTCCGGCCTCCAGACCAGCTTCGTCCTGGACGACATCGCGCTGAACACCTCGGGCGACACCACACCGCCCCCGGCGGCCGACGCGACCCGTACGCCCGCGGCGCCCGCGTACACCGTCAGCCTGACCAGCGACACGACCGGCGGCACCTGGAACGGCCACGAGAGCGTGAACTTCACCAACGCCTCGGCCACGCCGCTCACCGAGGTGTACCTGCGGCTGTGGGACAACTACCACGGCAGTTGCCCGACGACGCCGATCACCGTCACCAACGTGACCGGCGGCACCGCGTCCGCCCTGACGGTCAACTGCACCGCACTGAAGGTGACGCTGCCCGCGGCGCTGGCCCAGGGGCAGAGCGGCACGGTCGGGTTCGACCTGAAGATCGTGGTGCCCAGCGGGGCCGACCGGTTCGGCAAGGACGGCTCCTTCAGCTTCATCGGCAACGCGCTGCCGGTGCTGGCGATCCGGGACGCGGCGGGCTGGCACCTCGACCCGTACACCAACAACGGCGAGGCGTTCTACTCGCTGGCCGCCGACTTCTCGGTGACGCTCGACCACCCGACGGGCATCTCCGTCCCGGCGACCGGCACCTCGGTGGACACCCCCGGCGCCTCCGGCCGCACCGTCACCAAGGCGACGGCGAGCAAGGTCCGCGACTTCGCCTGGGCCGCGGGCCCGTTCAGCAAGGTCTCCGGTACGTCGCCGGGCGGCGTGAAGGTGAACGTGTACGCGGTGAGCGGCATCAGCACCGCCAACTCCAACTCCATGCTGACCGTTTCGGAGAACGCGGTGGACGCGCACGCGGGCCGCTTCGGCGCCTACCCGTACAGCGAGATCGACGCGGTGCTGGACAACAACTTCTGGTTCGGCGGGATGGAGTACCCGGGCTTCGTGCTCGACCTGGTCGACACCACCGCGCTGACCCACGAGATCGGGCACCAGTGGTGGTACGGGATCGTCGGCGACGACGAGTACAACAGCCCGTGGCTGGACGAGTCGTTCGCGGACTACTCCACCGACCTGGCGCTCGGCAAGACCGGCGCGAGCTGCTGGAACAGCGTCTCCTGGGCGTCCTCCGCCGAGAAGATCACCAACTCGATGGCGTACTGGGACGCGCACTCCTCGCGCTACGGCACGGTCGTCTACAACTACGGCAAGTGCGCCCTGCACGACCTGCGGCGCCTCATCGGTGACACCGCGATGACCCAACTCCTGCGCAGTTACGCGCAGTCGCACTGGTACGGCGTCTCCACCACCGCGGAGTTCAAGGCCGCGGCCCAGGCGGCGACCACGGTCGACCTGACGTCCTTCTGGACGCAGCACAGGATCGACGGCTAGGGCCTGTCCGGCGGATCAACGCCCGGGGCCGCGCCACCGGCCCCGGGCCGCCGGCCCTCAAGGCCGAGGGGCCGGGTCCGGGTCCAGGCCCGGCCGGGACCCGGCCCCTCACTTCTCGCCCCCGTCCGGGAGCCGCGGCGGTTCCCGGACGGGGTGCCCCACACGCGACGCCTCCGACGACCGTCACGCCTTCTTGACAGGTGCACGATCGAAGCTGATGATCGGGGCCCACGCCGTGTCGGGAGGGCCCCGGGCATGACAGAAGCGACGCGTTCCGCAGGCAGGACCGCCGCCCGCCCCACCCCCACGAGGCGGGCTGCGGTCCGCAGCCGCGCCGCGCTGATGACCGCCGCGCGGGCCGCGCTCGGCGGCGGCGCCGGTGTCCTGCTCACCGGCCCCGCCGGAATCGGCCGCAGCACCCTGCTGACGGCGCTGGCCGACGAACACGCCGCGGCCGGCCACCGCGTCCTGCGCTGCGCGCCCTCCCCCGCCGAGCGGCACCTGCCGTACGTCGGCCTCATCGACCTGCTGTCCGACGTCGGGGACACCGCCTTCGCCGACCTCCCGCCGCCGGAACGCGACGCGCTGCGCGCCGCCCTGCGCCGCCCGCCCGCAGCGGCCGGGGCCGCTCCCCCCGACCCGCTCACCCTGCGCCTGGCCCTGCTCCGCCTGCTCACCGCGCTCTGCGCCCGCTCCCCCGTCCTGCTGGCCGTGGACGACGTCCAGTGGCTCGACGCACCGACCGCCGCCCTCCTCGCCTTCGCCACCCGCCGCGCCGCCCGCCTGCCGCTGACCACCGCCGTCGCCCTCCGCGCGGACGGCGCCGCGTGGACGGGAGCCGAAGGGGCCGCGGTGCTGGACGTGCCGCCGATGACCGAGCGGGAGGTGGCCGAACTGCTCGGCGGGCGCGCGGTGGCGGCCCGCGTGCACGCCGAGAGCGGCGGAAACCCTTACGTGGCGCTGGAGTTGACCCGCGCGCTCGGCGAGGGCGAGACGGCGGGGCCGCTCCCCGTACCCCGTTCGCTGCGCGAGTCGCTGCTCGGCCGGGTGTCAGGTCTCACGGCCGGGGCGCGGACCACGGTGCTCGCCGCGAGCGCCGCCGAGCGGCCGACCGTACGGCTGTTGCGCCGGGCGGGGCGGGAGAACGCGGTGGCCGAACTGGCCGAGGCGGTACGGCAGGGGGTCGTGGAGCCGGTGCCGGACGGCGGGGCGGTGCGCTTCGTACCGCCGCTGCTGGCGCGGGTGGTGTACGAGGACGCGGAGCCCGACGAGCGGCGGCGGGTGCACACAGCGCTCGCGGCGGCGGCCGGTGATCCGGTCGAACGGGCCCACCACCTGGCGTCGTTGACGCCCGGCTGGGACGCGGAGGTGGCCGCCGCGCTGTCGGCGGCGGCGACCGCGGCGCGCCGCCGGGGCTCCCCCGCGACCGCGGCGAGACTCGGGCGGCTCGCGGCCGACCGCACTCCGCCGGGGGACGCGGCGGCCGAGACCGACCGGCTGCTGACGGCGGCGGAGGACGCGGTCGCGGCGGGCGACTACCCGCTGGCCCGCCGTATCGCGCACGAGGTGCTGCACGAACCGCCGGCCGAACCGGGCAGGCCCGCGGACCGGGTCAGGGCGTGGATGGTCATCGTGGACTCGTGCGGCCAGGCGATGGCCGAAGTGGCGGACGTCTTCCCGCAGGCGCTCGAGGACGCGCGGGACGACCCGCGGCTGCTGGCCCAGTTGCACCACCGGATGAGCTGGCGGGCCTGGATGGTGGAGGGCACGGCGGTCAAGGCCCATACGCACGCGGCGCGTTCAGCCGTACTGGCCAGGAGCGCGGGCGACCGCCGCACCGAACTGTCGGCGCTCAGCCAGCAGGCGGCCGTCGAGTTCTACCTCGGCCGCCCGGAGGCCGAGGACACCCTGGCCGCCGCGCTGGCGGGGCCGCAGGACCCGCGCGTGCTCTTCGACCACAACGGCCCGGTCTTCCTCAAGCACCGCCGCCATCTGCTGCACGACCGGCTGGACGACGCGCGGACCGAACTGCGGGCGCTGGTCTACACGGTACGGCGGCGCGGCTCGGCCGAGAGCCTGTGCCAGTGCCTGTCGGGCCTCGCCCAGGTGGAGATCCTGCGGGGCCGCTGCGAACGCGCCCTCGACCTGGCCCACCAGAGCCTGCGGATCGCGGAGCAGGGCGGCCTGAGCCAGGGCCCCGCCTGGTACGCGGTCGCGCTCGCGGAGGCGGCGGGCGGCGGTACGGAACGGGCGCTGGCCGCCGCCGACCGGGCCAGACGGCACAGCGAGGACGACGACGACCAGCTCTTCCTGCCCAGGGCGCTGCACGCGGAGGGCCATGTGCGGCTGCTGCGCGGCGAGACGGCCGCGGCCGTGCACGCGCTCCAGCGGGCCAGGCTGCTGGAGACGGGACAGGGGCAGGGCGATCCGGCGATGCGCCGCTGGCAGGCGGACCTCGCCGAAGCACTGGTCAGGTCGGGCGCCACCGACGAGGCCGCCGACCTGGTCGCCGCGACCCGCGCGCAGGCCGCCCGGCTCGGCCGCCGCGGGCTGCTCGCCGTGCTCGACAGGGCCGCCGCGCTGGTCACCGAGGCGCGCGGCGACTCGGACGCGGCGGTGGCCCAACTCGGCGCGGCCGTAACCACGTTGACCGCGCTGCCGTATCCGCTGGAGGAGGGCAGGGCGCGGCTGGCGCTGGGACGGCTGCACGCCAGGCGCGGCGATCCGCGGGCGGCGCGGGCCGCGCTCGACGCCGCGGCGCGGGTCTTCCGCGCGGCCCGCGCGCACCCGTGGCTGGCGCTGACCGACGCCGAGGCCGACCGCGTCGACCGCGATGACCGGCTCGACCGGCTCGGCGGGTACGACCGGTTCGGCGGGTACGACCGCGTCGACCCGCCGGGCCGTGCTCACGACCGGGCCGCGCCGCTCACCGCGCTCAGCGACGCCGAGCGCCGGGTCGCCGCGCTGGCGGCGCGCGGCGCGAGCAACCGGGAGATCGCCGCGACCCTGGTGATCAGCGTCAAGACCGTCGAGGCCGCCCTCACCCGCGCCTACCGCAAGCTCAGCGTCCGCTCCCGCGTCGATCTGGCCAGGGTCGCCCTCGACCACCCGGCCGCCGACCACCACGAGGTCTGACGGCGAGCGTGCGTACGTGGCGCGGACACGGCCTCGCGGCACGTACGGAGGTACCGACGTACCGACGTACGGCCCTACGGACCCGCGGACCCGCGGACTTGGGGGAGAACGCCGAGGGGCGCCCCGCCCGGTCGGCGGAACACCCCTTCGTACGAGCGAGTCGGCCGCCCCCGTGAACGACCGGCCCGCCTCGCCCTGTGCCTGACGCGAGGTCAGTGCATCCAGAGCAGGTAGAAGTTGTTGGTGCCCAACTCACAGATGTAGACCGGGCCGTGGATGGGCGCGTTGGCCTGTGCCTGGGCGACACACGACGCGTAGGTCGGGAAGTAGCCCATGAACATGAAGCCGCTGCCGGGCGGCGGGGAAGCCTGGGCCGCGCCGGCGAAGACGCCGAGGCCGAGCAGGGCGGTGGCCACCAGTGTTCCGGTGCGGGCCATCAGTCGCTTGGTCATGTGCACAACTCCTTTCCGGGCAGGCGGAAGCGCCTGCGGGGGGAGGGAAGGGGGCTTGCGTGTGCGGATCAGACGTCCAGATCAGAGCTGTTCGGGCCGCGCGCCGTGATCGAACGTTAGCCGTTGGCTACAGGCCGCAGCAATAGGTCTAGGCCAATGTGTGACAGCAGCCGACGGATGGCCCTCGTGGGTCAGGTGAGGCGCAGTGCCGCCTCGCGGACGGCCAGCGTGTCCTGCCTGACCTCGCGCAGACCGGGCAGCGCGGCACCACCCCCGACGCCGCCCTCGACACCCCCGCCGACCCCGGCACCGGCCCCGGCCCCGACTCCGGCCCCGCCGCTCCCGTCCCCGCGCAGGCTCCCCGCCCACGCCACCAGCTGCCGACGGAAACCCGTACGCCCCGGCTCCGCCGTGTACGTGCGCCGCGTCCCGAGGCCCGGCCCGGCGTCCCAGGTGTCGACGTGCAAAGTGGCCGCCTCGTCGCGGGCGTACGGCGAGGGCAGGGTGAGCGTGGCCACCGAGTCCTCCGCCACGCACTCCAGCGTCTCCCGGTAGCGGCGGTGCCCGGGCAGCCGTACATGGGTGAGGTCGACCAGCAGGCCGTCGGCCGGGCGCCAGCGCGCGCTCACCGCGCTCATACCCGCCCAGCCAGTGGCGTCGAGCAGCCGCCCGTGCAGCCGCAGGTCCCCGCCCGCCAGGATCGCGTGCACCAGATTGACCTGGTGGATCAGCGAGCCGCCGAGGCCGCGGGCGTACGCCTCACGCCGCCGCGCCGCCACCACCGCGCCCGCCGTCGCCTCCGTCGCCTCCGTCGCTTCCGCCACCGCCGTCGCCTCCGTCGCTCCGGGGCCGAGCGCGCGGGCCAGCGCCGCCTCGGCCGGCGGCGGCTGCGGGCCGAAGGGCGGCGGCGGATACGGCAGCAGGTGCTCGACCTGGTGCGGCGCGTTGGGGTCGTGGATGTCGGCGGTGATCCGGCGGACGGCGGGCAGGTGCTCCCGGCAGTGGTCGAGGAAGCGGGCCACGACCGGGTCGTGCCGCTTCATGTAACCCGCCGCCACCGGCACCCCCGAGCGCCGCTCCGCCGCCGCCAGCTCGTCGATCTCCGCGAGGTCGAGGCTGACCGGTTTCTCGCAGAGCACCGGCAGGCCCCGTTCCAGACAGGCCAGGACCACGTCCCGGTGCGTCCACCACGGCGTGCAGACCAGCGCGGCCCGCGCCCCGGCCCGTACCGCCTCGTCCAGCGTCCGGCAGACGGCGACACCGTCCGCCGGGCGCGCGCCACCGACCGGGCTCCCGGTTTCGGCCGGTGTCACCCCACCGGCCCCGTCCGCCGCACAGGACCCGGCGCCCGCCCGCGTACCGGGAAACCAGGCCCGTACGGCCGCGGTGTGCGCCGGATCGGGGTCGATGACGGCGACCGGGCGCAGCAGCTCCGGGAGGTCCCGCATCTCGCGCAGATGCGCCGCGTGCGCCACCTTGCCCGCGCCGATCAACGCCACGGGAACCGGTTGTCCCATCGGTCCGCACCCCTTTTCCGTCTCTCTCCCAGCGCATCACACGGCGGGCGGCGCGCGCCCGCCGGGGTGAGGGTCACTGGCGTGGCGACCGATGGTGCCCGACCATGTATGCGTGGAGGTGCGACGATGCGGTGGCCAGTGTCAAAAACAGGTATTGACATGCCGACGTGTGCCCAAGAGGATGTTTCCCACGTTGGCGCCCTGCGCCTCCGCACCCATTCGACGCGGGCGACGAATAGGCGATGTGCAACCGGAAAAGTCGCACTTGCGGGCTTCCGGTCGCCGGGCCGCGCCGGTAATACCCCTCACTCCTGGAAGCACTCATGGAACCGGCGGCGAACACTCGTCCGCCGGCTTAGGACAGAACCGTTGCTAGAGTCGCTTCGGGTGCTGTCGGCACGCCGCGGGCCGACCCACGGGACCGGTCCGCGGTGACGAGAGGGGGCTAGCCGTGGCGGGAGTTGTTCGCAGTGGCGGGGCGGATGCCGAGGACATCGGTCTCGCTCTGTACCAGACGCTGCGCACCAACGGATCCATAGCCCCGGAGAAGGCGGCCGCGGGCATCGGGCTGACCGACGCCGAGGCCAGGGCCGGTTGGTCGGAGCTGCGGGAGCTGGGGCTCATACGGGCCGGTCGGGTGCCGGAGGAGGTCGATTCGGTGGAGCCCGACACCGCCCTGATCGGTCTGCTGGCCCGGCAGCGCGAGGCGCTCCAGGCCCAGCGCGACGAGTTGTCCTCGATCGTGCGGGCGGCCGAGTCGCTGATGGAGCGCTACCGCCCCGCGGTGTTGCGCGACGCGGCGGAGATCGAGGTGGAACTCCTCATCGGGGAAAACCGTAAGCGGCAGTCCATCGGCGATTTCAATGCGCGCATCACGGAATCCACCGGTTCGATGCATCCGGGACCGCTGCCGCCCGCCGAAGTTCTCGTGCATTCCATCGCCGCGGACAGCGCGCTTATCGAGCGGGGCGTGAAAGTCCGCGCCGTATACGGGCAGAGCATTAATTCCGCGCCACGTCAACGTAAATACCTGACGGAACTCTCGGCGGTCGGAGTCGAGGTCAGGCTGGCGACCCAGGTCCCCTTCGACCTCCTGATAGCGGATTCGCACAGCGCGCTTGTCTCGGCCAATCCCGACAACCCTTCGGGCCCCGCGGTCATCGTCCGCGGCGCGGCCCTGGTCCGGTCGTACGTGGCGCTCTACGAGGACTGCTGGCTGCGCGCGGTGCCGTACTCGGCGAAGTCGGCGGGGAGCTTCGACTCGGGGGGCGAGCTGACCGAACAGCACCGCACGACGATGCGACTTCTGGCCAACGGGCTGACAGATGAGCGGATCGCGCGCAAACTAGGGGTGTCCCTGCGCACTGTGAGTCGCCTGGTATCAGAGATCATGCGATATCTCCAGGCGGACAGCCGGTTCCAGGCGGGAGTCCTCGCTGCGGCCCATGGGCTAATTTGACCTGCGCATTCGCGCCATTGCGCACTTACGCACAACCGGAATCTGGCCTGGCCCTGTCCGATTTTGACATCATCGGCAGGGCTACGCGTACCTATCACCCCCTTGAGCGCCTGCCCTCCCAACGAAGGATCACGATGTCGCGCATCCGGCACACGACCAAGATTTCCGCCGTCGCCGCCCTGGTGCTCGCTCTGTCGTCGGCTATCGGAACAACCGTCGCCTTCGCCGACGCCGGTTCGGATTCCACTCCGGCGCCCAGTGCACCCGCGGACACGTCGGTGGCCCCGGACAACTGGTTCCCCGGTGCTCAGCCCGCGAACTGGTTCCCCGGTGCCAGCGCGGACACCGGCCCGGACAACTGGTTCCCGAACGCCGTACCGGCGAACTGGTTCCCCACCGCGAGCGCCGTATCCCCCGACAACTGGTTCCCGGGTGCCGTACCCGTGAACTGGTTCCCCAGCGCCGTGGCCGTCTCCCCCGACAACTGGTTCCCGAACGCCGTCCCCGCCGGGAACTGGTTCCCGAATATCGCCCCGACCGATGTGACCGTGTCATCACTGTCGGTTTAATTTCCCCGAGCTCTCCGCGCCACCAGGTCCTGGTTTCCCCGCCGGACCCCGGCGCCGCAAGACCCGCCAAGACCCGCACAGCGCTGTACGGCCCGTGAGCGATATTCACGGGCCGTACAGCGTTTCCTGCATTGTGGGGGGAATCCTGGGGGCTCAGGGAGCCGATGTCACTTCCTGACAGGGGCGGGCGATCCGCAGGGACCGCCGCACCAGTTCATCGATGTCCGTGGCCGCGTCCTCGGCTGCCGGATGTACGGCGAGCCAGCCGAGGTGGCGGCGCAGGAAGGCCGCGAGGGCCGGCACCGTCCGTAGGGGGAGACGGACGGTGCGGCCCTCGACAATCAGATCGGCCCAGGAGGCGAGTGTGCCTCGTATGGCGGCGCGCGCCTCGACAGCCGGCCCGTTCAGGGGGATGCCGGGCCGGGCAGTGCCGGTCAGTCGGTCGCCGGAGTTCGGCGCCGGTACGAGTGCCACCTCCAACTCGCCGTATACCCGGGGAAGCAAGGCGAGTTGCCGATCCAACCGCTCCTGGCAAGGAACGCACAGGGCAGGGTCCGTCTCGACACAAAGGTGTCCGCTACGGAAATCAATCTCCTGCACTGCCGCTGTCCCTTCCTCGCTTGGGGCGGTAAGAAGAGCGAACCAGGAACAGGGTGATCCGGACAATGTCCACGGACCGGCCGGATTCTGCCATGGCGCAATCGCGCATCTAAGCACGTGGCAAGGTCACGACGGAAGCTGTGCCTCAATCGCCCCAACGACCTCCGCAGCCTCGGGCTCGGTCCGCGGCCGAAAACGCCCGACGATTTCTCCCGAGGCGCTGACCAGGAACTTCTCGAAGTTCCAGGTGATGTCACCGGCTTCTCCGGCCGCGTCGGGCACATCGGTCAGCCTGGCGTAGAGCGGATGCCGGTTCGCGCCATTGACATCCGCCTTCTCCAGCAGCGGGAAGCTGACGCCGTAGGTCGTGGAGCAGAAGGTCTGGATCTCCTCGGCGGTGCCGGGCTCCTGTCCGCCGAACTGGTTGCACGGCACGCCGAGGACGGTGAAGCCGCGGTCGGCGTAGCGCTTCTGCAACCTCTCCAGGCCCTCGTACTGCGGGGTCAGGCCGCACTTGGAGGCGACGTTGACCACCAGGACGGCCTTGCCCGCGTGGGCGCCGAGGGTGGTGGGGTCGCCGTCGATGGTGTTCAGGGGGATGTCGTAGAGGCTTACGGGGTTGCTCATGAGTGAATTCTCCTATCGGTCCGTGACCGTGATGCCCAGGGTCTGGGCGAGCGCGGGGGCGAGGTCGAGAAGCTGCGAGGAGCTGATGACGGCGCCGCGCAGCGACTCGTATCCGTCGGCGAGGTCGATGGTGACCGCGCCGCGCAGGTCGGCCTTCTTCAGCGTCGCGCGGCCGAGCCGGGCGCGCTCGATGCTGCTGCCGGGGAAGGTCACCCCGTTCAGCTTGGCCTCGCCGAAGTCGACGTCGCGCAGGACGCAGTCCTCGAAGGCCACGTCGTGCAGGGCGGTGGCGCGCAGATTCACGGAGTCCAGTTTGCAGCGCCGGAAGGTGACCCGGCGCAGCACGGCTCCGAACGCCTCCACGCCGGCCAGCGAGCAGGCGGTGAGCGAGGAGTCCAGCCAGTCGCTCTCGGCGAGCGAGACGCCCGTGAAGCGGCTGCCGGTGGCCCACAGGTCGTTGATCCGGGACCGGCGCAGGGTGGTGTCCGTGAAGGTGCAGTCGGTGACCGCGCACTCCAGGAAGCGGGAGCCGTTGGCCGCCTCGTCCTCGAAGACGAGGCGGTCGAAGTGGACGGTGTCGTAGTCCCCTTCGACGGCCAGCGGGCCGGTGTGAGGACGCAGCAGATCGGCGTACGGAAGGTCGGCGAGTTCGTCCGGGGGTGTCACTCGGCCAGCGTACGCGGCACCTCCGACAGCGCCCCGTGAGGCATCGGCGGCCCACCGGGAAGCCGACTTAAGGGACATACACCCCACCCCTTGCTAGGTTGCAGCCCATGAGCGCAACCAGCGCCGCGGCGGCGGACGCTCCCCCGGCCGCCCTGCGGATGCCCCGCCGCCGCGGTGTGGAGCTGTCGCTGATCGTCGCCGCGGTACTGATCTCGGTGTACGGCTACGCCGAGGTCGGCCTGGCCAGGAACGGCGCGGTGCCGCCCGACGCCGCGGCCTACGGCGCGGGCCTGGGCGTGCTCGCGCTCCTGGCCCACCTCGCGGTCCGGGCCCGCGCCCCCTACGCAGATCCGCTGCTGCTGCCGATCGCCGTGCTGCTCAACGGCTTCGGCCTGGTGCTGATCTACCGCCTCGACCTGGAGCCGGTGCTCGGCGGCCGGGCGGCGCCCACCCAGCTGATCTGGTCCACGCTCGGGGTGGCGCTGTTCATCGCGGTGGTGCTGGCGCTGCGCGACCACAGGACACCGGCCCGCTACGCGTACATCAGCGTGACCGCCGCGCTGCTGCTCATGGTGCTGCCGATCTTCTTCCCCGCGATCAACGGCGCGAAGATCTGGATCAGGGTCGCCGGATTCTCCTTCCAGCCGGGCGAGTTCGCCAAGGTGCTGCTCGCGGTCTTCTTCGCCGCCTACCTGTCGGCCAACCGCGCGGCGCTGGCGTACGCGGGCCGCCGGGTGTGGCGGCTGCAACTGCCCACCGGCCGCGTGCTGGGCCCGGTGGTGGCGATCTGGCTGCTCAGCGTCGGCGTCCTGGTGGTCGAGCGCGACCTGGGCACCTCGCTGCTCTTCTTCGGCCTGTTCGTGATCATGCTGTACGTGGCGACCGGGCGGACCGGCTGGATCGCCGTGGGGCTGCTGCTCGCCGGGGTGGGCGCGTGCGCGGTCGGCGCGCTGGAGCCGCACGTGCACAGCAGGGTGCAGGACTGGCTGCACCCGTTCGCGACCATCGACGCGGGCATCGGCCCCAACCAGATCTCGCAGTCGCTGTTCGCCTTCGCCAACGGCGGGGTGCTCGGCACCGGGCTCGGCCAGGGCCACTCCGCGCTGATCGGCTTCGCCGCGAAGTCGGACTTCATCCTGGCCACCGCGGGCGAGGAGCTGGGCCTGTTCGGACTGACCGCGCTGCTCCTGCTGTACGCGCTGCTGGTGGCGCGCGGCTTCCGGGCCGGGCTCGCGCTGCGCGACCCCTTCGGGCGGCTGCTCGCGGTCGGCCTGGCCTCGATCCTGGCGCTCCAGGTCTTCGTGATCACCGGCGGGGTGATGGACCTGATCCCGATGACGGGCATGGCGATGCCGTTCCTCGCGCAGGGCGGCTCGTCGGTCGTGACCAACTGGATCATCGTGGCGCTGCTGATCCGGCTCAGCGACAGCGCCCGCCGTCCGGCGCCCGATCTGCCCGAGGGGCCGCCGGACCAGCTCGCGCCGCTGGAGCGGACCCGGTGATCCGCTGTGTGCGGCACGCCGCCGCCTTCTGCTTCCTGCTGCTGGTCGCGCTGCTGCTCAACGCGGCGCGGGTGCAGGTCGTCAAGGCGTCCGCGTACGACGGCAACCCGGCCAACCGGCGGATCGCGATCACCCGTTACCACCAGCCGCGCGGCGACATCCTCGTCGGCGGCTCCCCGGTGACCGGATCACGCGACGCGGGCGGCCAGTTGAGGTACCAGCGGACGTACGCCGACGGGCCGCTGTACGCGCCGGTGACCGGCTTCGCCTCGCAGACGTACGGCACGACGCTGCTGGAGGGCACCGAGGACGGGGTGCTGTCGGGCACGGCCTCGCGGTTGGCGTCGGTGCCGCTGTGGAACGAGATCACCCGGGCGCGGCAGCGCGGCGGCGATGTGCACACCACGATCGACGCGGCGGCGCAACGGGCGGCGTACACCGGCCTCGCGGGCCGCAGGGGCGCGGTGGCCGCGGTGGATCCGGCGACCGGGCGGATTCTGGCGCTGGTGTCGTCGCCGTCGTACGACCCGGCGGCGCTGTCGGGCACCGGCGCGGCGGTGAACGACGCGTGGACGCGGATGAACACGGACACAAGTCAGCCGATGCTGGACCGGGCGATCCGGCAGACGTATCCGCCGGGTTCGACGTTCAAGGTCGTCACGGCCGCCGCCGCGCTCCAGAGCGGCAAGGTCACCGATCTGCTGGCGCCGACGCGCTCGCCCGATCCGTACCGGCTGCCGGGTTCGACGGCCACGCTCACCAACGAGGGCGGCGGCTGCGCCGACGCCAGCATGTACGACGCCTTCCGGGTGTCGTGCAACACCGTCTTCGCCAAGCTGGGCGCCGACGTGGGGCTGGCCGGGATGCGGGCGCAGGCGCAGGCGTTCGGCTTCAACGACACGCGGCTGCGGATTCCGCCGTCCGTCGCGAAGAGCAACTTCGACACGCGGATGAGCCCCGACCAGGTGGCGCTCTCCTCGATCGGGCAGTTCGACACGACCGCGACGCCGTTGCAGATGGCGATGGTGGCGGCGGCGGTCGGCAACGGCGGGGTGCTGATGGCGCCGTACCTGGTGGACTCGGTGACCAACCACAGCGGGGCGACGGTCTCCGCCGACGGGCCGCGGACGCTGCACCGGGCGATGAGCGAGGGCACCGCGCGGCAGCTCCAGCAGCTGATGGAGGCGGTGGTCACCGACGGCACCGGCACCAACGCGGCGATCCCCGGTGTCGTCGTCGGCGGCAAGACCGGCACCGCGCAGCACGGTGTGGACAACACCGGGACGCCGTACGCCTGGTTCATCTCCTACGCGAAGCCGCCGGGCGGTACGCAGGCGTCGGTGGCGGTGGCGGTGGTCGTCGAGGACGCGGAGGCGGTGCGGGCGGACATCTCCGGCGGCGGGAACGCGGCGCCCGTCGCGCGGGCGGTCATGCAGGCGGTGCTGAGCGCGCGCTGACGTGCCGTCGGAGACAAGTGCCGTGCGACGGCGGTCAGTTCACCTTGGGGAAGCTGAAGGCGTAGCCCTGCCCCTTGAGCCAGGGCAGGATCTGCTCCAGCGCGTCCACGGTCTGCTCGCGGTCGCCGCCGCCGTCGTGGAAGAGGATCGTCGGGCCGTTGCTCAGCTCGTACTTGATGGTCTGCACGATCGTGCCGACGCCGGGCTTGGTGTAGTCCTTGGTGTCGACGTTCCAGCCGAGCGGGCGCATGCCGTGCTGGGCGGCGAGCGCGCGGCTGGCCGGGGTGAAGGCGCCGCCGGGGGCGCGGTAGTACTGCACGGGCGCGCCGCCCGAGGCTTCCTCGATCATGGCGTAGGCGTCCATGATCTCCTTCTGCTGGTACGCGAAGGGCTTGTGGTCCATCGACTCGTCGTGGGTCACGGTGTGGTCGCACAGCCGGTGTCCCGCGGCGACGACGGCGCGTACGAGGTCGGGGTGGGCCTTGGCCTGCGGGCCGATCATGCAGAAGGTGGCGTGGACGCCGTGCTGCTTGAGGACGTCGAGCACCTTGGGCGTCCAGACCGGGTCGGGTCCGTCGTCGATGGTGATGTTGACGGCCTTGCCCGCGGCTTCCGGCGCGTGCACGATCGTGTCGGGCACCGCGGCCACGGTGGGTATGTGGCTGGTGGGCGTACCGGACGGGCCGGTCGAACCCGCGCCCGTACCGCCGCCGTCGCTCCCGTTGCCGCCGCCCTTGCCGCCGCCGTTCACCCCGCCGATGACGCCGGTGCCGTTGTTCGCCGACGCCTTGCCGTGCCCGTGTGCCAGGACCGCGGTGGCCACCGACGCGATCACCACCACCAGGACCGCCATCGTGATGGCCGCCGCCTGCGGCATCGTCCTCAGTCGCCCCACCGAGAATCGCCCTCCGGTCATCGTCTGTACCCGCCCGCCTCGTTGATTCCATCGACCCGGTCCGCGCCGTGTTCCACGCGCTGTCCGCACGGCCGGCCGTCCCCCCGGCTCCGCGACCGAATAGATGCTGCTGCCTCCGCGTCGGTTCCGCCATGGGCACGTCGGCGACACTGCCGTTACAGAACCCGGACGTCCGGCTAACTCCCTGGTGGCGACGTCAGCCCGGTGCACCGGCGCAACTGCTCGTACCGGTCGGTGATCCGCTGCCCCGCCGCGCCGGTCCGCGGCTGCGGTACGCCCGCGCCGTCGACGAGGGCGGGCGCGAAGACGGCGCGGGTGACCTTGCCGCGGCGGACGGTCAGTGTGGTGACGCCGGTCTCGTCGGAGTGCGGGTACGGCGAGGAGCCGTACCAGAGGAAGTTGCCGAACCCGTAGGCCACATAGGTCGGGCCCAGCATGCCGGAGCCGAGCATCACATGGGCGTGGGTGCCGACGACCGCGGTGGCCCCGGCCGCCGACAGGTCGGCCGCGATCGACTTCTGCTCGGGCCCCGGGCAGCTCTGGCCCTCGGTGCCCCAGTGCAGATAGACCACCACGACGTCGGCGTGCGCCTTGGCGTCCCTGACGGCCTTCAGCAGCCGGGGGCGGTCGAGCGCGGAGGCGATGCCGGGGGCGGTGGCGGTGGCCCGGAAGTTCTCGTTGGTGATGTCGTAGACCTGGCTGGCGGCGACGACCGCGAGGCGTACGCCGTTGACCGTCTCGGTGTACGGGCGGTACGCCTCCGCCGCGTCGGCGCCGATGCCGACCACGGGGACCGGCGCCACGCGCTTGGCCGCGAGGCTGTCGGCCAGGCCCTGGGCGCCGTAGTCCACGGCGTGGTTGTTGGCCATGGTGACGGCGTCGACGCCGGACCGCTGGAGCGCGGCGAGCGCGTCGGGGCCGGTCCTGAAGTGGTACTTCTTCGGCTGCGGGGTGCCGCGCGTGGTGATCGCGGACTCCAGGTTGACCATCGAGAAGTCGGCGGCGGCCAGCGCCGTCGACATCGGCCCGAGCGCCGGGTCGATGCCGAGCCGGTTCGCCGTCCGCTCGGTGAAGTGCACGTCCCCGGCGAAGGCGAGGGTCACGGTGCCGGCGGGCTCGGCCGGGCGCGCGGCGGCGTCCGCCGTCGGCGTCGAGGAGGGCGCGGCGCCGCCGGTCGTGGCGGTGCGCGAGTCCGGTGCGGGCCCGGCCTCGGTGGAGCCGCCGCGGCCGTAGGCCACGTACAGGGAACCGGCGGCGACGAGCAGCAGCGCCGTACCGCCGACGACGGTGTTTCTGCGTCGGCGGCGTGCTCTGGCCCGGCGTGTCTCGCGCCGCGATTCCGGTCCGGCTCCCTCGTTCATCGGACAAGCGTACGATCCGCTCGCCGTGGGTCAGTGCGGGGCCGCCCCCTGCGCGATGGCGTCGGTGACCTCGGCCACGCGGGCCTGCTCCTCGGCGGCGAAGCGTTCCGCGTCGAGTTTCTCCGCGATCTCCTCGTCCTCGTCCATGAGCTGGTCTAGGTTGGAGTCACCGAGGTCGAAGACGCCCATGTCGAGGTACGCCTTCTGGAGCCGGGGTCCCCACAGGCCGATGTCCTTCACGCACGGCACGATGCGGCTGAAGAGCAGCTTGCGGAACAGGTGCAGGAATTCGGAGCGTTCGGTCATCTCGGCGGCCTCGGCGGTGGGGATGCCGAAGTTCTCCAGGACTTCGAGGCCGCGCAGCCGGTCGCGCATCAGGTAGCAGCCCTCGATGACGAAGTCCTCACGCTCGCGCAGTTCCGCGTCGGTGAGCTGCTTGTAGTAGTCGCGCAGCGCCATCCGTCCGAAGGCGACGTGCCGGGCCTCGTCCTGCATGACGTAGGCCAGGATCTGCTTGGGCAGCGGCTTGGTGGTGGTGTCGCGGATCATGCCGAAGGCGGCGAGCGCCAGGCCCTCGATGAGCACCTGCATGCCGAGGTAGGGCATGTCCCAGCGCGCGTCGCGCAGGGTGTCGCCGAGCAGCGCCTGGAGGTTGTCGTTGATCGGGTAGACCATCCCGACCTTGTCCTGGAGGAAGCGGCCGTAGATCTCGGCGTGCCGGGCCTCGTCCATGGTCTGGGTGGCGGAGTAGAACTTCGCGTCGAGGTCGGGGACGGACTCCACGATCCGGGCGGCGCAGATCATCGCGCCCTGCTCGCCGTGGAGGAACTGGCTGAACTGCCAGGAGGTGTAGTGCTGCCGCAGCAGCCCGCGGTCGCGGGCGTTCATCGCGTCCCAGTAGCGGCTGCCGTAGATGGACATGGCCTCGTCGGGGGTGCCGAGCGGGTCGTACGGGTCGACCTCCAGGTCCCAGGCGATGCGCTTGGCCGCGTCCCACTGCTTGTCCTTGCCCTTCTGGTAGAGGGCGAGCAGGCGTTCGCGGCCGTCGCCGTACTCCCAGGAGAAGCGGGCGGCGCCCTGGGCCGGGACCTGCCAGATCCACTCGGTGGGCGGTTGCGTGTACAGGGCTTCCGTCGACATCGGCGGCTCCATTCCACGTGCGCGGGGTCTTGACGGGCTTGTTGACACAGAGTCTCATAAGAGTCGTACCGCAGGTAACCCTCATGCGCCGGAGGCCACTTCACGATGGACACCAGCCTGATCGACCGCGAGAAGACCGCGGAGCGGCTGCTGGCCGCGTCCGCCAAGCACTCGTTCGACCCGGACACCGAGCTGGACTGGGACGCGCCCTTCGAGGAAGGCAAGTGGTTCTGGCCGCCGGAGCTGGTGTCGCTGTACGACACCCCGCTGTGGAAGCGGATGTCGCAGGAGCAGCGCGTCGAACTGAGCCGCCACGAGGCGGCGTCGCTGTGCTCGATCGGCGTCTGGTTCGAGACGATCCTGATGCAGCTCCTGCTGCGGCACACCTACGACCTGGACCCGACCAGCAACCATGTGCGGTACGCGCTGACGGAGATCGCCGACGAGTGCCGGCACTCGAAGATGTTCGCGCGGGCCGTGACGAAGATGGGCACGCCCACCTACCGCCCCAGCAGGCTCGACCACAATCTCGGCCGGCTGATCAAGACGGTGTCCACCACGCCCGGCGCCTTCACCGGCACGCTGCTGGCCGAGGAGATCCTGGACTGGATGCAGCGGCTGACCTTCCCCGACGACCGCGTGCAGCCCTTCGTCCAGGGTGTGACCCGGATTCACGTGGTCGAGGAGGCCCGGCACATCCGCTACGCCCGCGAGGAGCTGCGCCGCCAGATGGTGACGGCGCCGCGCTGGGAGGTCGAATTCACCCGGCTGACCTCCGCGCAGGCCGCCAGGACCATCGCCCGTTCGCTGATCAGCCCGCAGGTCTACGCGTCGGTCGGCCTCGACCCCGTCCGGGCGGCCGAGGCGGCCCGCACCAGCCCGCACCGCCGCGAGGTGATGCGGCAGTCGGCGAAGCGGCTGATGGACTTCCTGGACGAGATCGGGCTGATCAAGGGCCCGAGCCGCAAGCTGTGGCGCTCGTCCGGACTGCTCGGCTGACCCGGCCGCGCCCGCGGAACCGGACACCCGTGCGAAGCCCCGCGCCCGGGCCGACCCGTTCACGTGTGCGGGCGGATAGTCTGCTGGACATGACCAGCAGCGCGGCGCCCGCATACCGCCGGATGAGCGTCGAGCAGCGCCGTACGCAGTTGCTGGCCGCCGCCGTCGACCTGTTCGGCCACCGGCGGCCGGAGGACGTGTCGGTCGACGACGTCGCGGCGGCGGCCGGGGTCTCCCGGCCGCTGGTCTACCGCTATTTCCCCGGCGGCAAGCAGCAGTTGTACGAGGCCGCGGTGCACGACGCGGCGCAGGAGCTGATCGGCCGCTTCGGCGTCCCCTCGCAGGGGCCGCCGACCGAACGGCTCGCGGACGCGCTGGACCGCTACCTGGCGTATGTGGACGAGCACGACGCGGCGTACGGGGCGCTGCTGCGCGGCGGCAGCGTCGCCGAGACCAGCCGTACGGACGCGATCGTGGACGACGTACGGCGCAGGGCCGCGGAGCAGGTGCTGCACCACCTCGGGGTGACGGCGCCGGGGCCGCGGCTGGCGATGATGGTCAGGTCGTGGATCGCCTGCGTGGAGGCGATATCGCTGATCTGGCTGGACGAGGGCAAGCAGCCGCCGGTCGCGGAGCTGCGGGCGTGGCTGGTGGACCACTTCATCGGGCTGCTGCTGGTGACCGCGACGACCGACCCGGAGGCCGCGGAGGCCGCCGCCCGCGCGCTGGCGCTGGAGACCCCGAGCAGCCCGGCCGGCGGGCTGGCGCGGCGGCTCGCGCCGATCGCGGACGCGGTCGCACATCTGCTCCCCGACCCCTCCTGACCCCGACCGGGGAACCCCGCGCCGCCCGCCGTGCCATCCTGAGCGGGTGAGACACGAGGACACGGAATTCGTCGGGGGCCCGCTGGACGGGCGGGTGCTCGGCGTGCTCGCCGGGATGACCGGGCAGCCGCCGCGCGTCTACACCGTGCCCGTACCCACGCCCGAGGGCGGTCCGCCGGTGGTGCACGTCTACCACCGCGAGCCCAGCCCCGGCCCGCGCGGCTCCCGCCGTACCCGCTGGGTCTTCGTGTACGACCCGGAGGGCAACCGCCCGGACGGCCCCAAGTGGCCCTGGCGCAAAGGCGCCTGACGCCCCGCCGGACGGGCCCGCGCGGCCACGCGGGACATCGCGTCGGACCGGGCCGCGCGGCGTGCGGCGCAAAGGCGGCCGAACCGGACGGTTCCACAGGTCAAAGGGCCGGGTATTGGTCCGGACCATTGACACACATTGGTCTGGACCTGTTTGCTGCGCGGTGACATGCGCCGTCCTCACCGAAGGAGCATCCCCCCATGCTCTCCACCGCACCGCGCAACAGACGCAGAACCTTCATCGCCGCCTCCGCCACCCTCGCGGGCGCCGTCGCGCTCGGCGGGCTCGTGGCGCTCGCCCCGTCCGCCAGCGCGGGCGAGTTCCTGACCAACGGCGGCTTCGAGACCGGCGGCCTGTCCGGCTGGAGCTGCGACGCGGGCACCGCCGCCGTCGTCAGCGGCCAGGCGCACAGCGGCACTTACGCCCTCCAGGGCACCCCGAGCGCGAGCGGCACCGCGCAGTGCAAGCAGAACGTGTCCGTCGCGCCGAACACCACGTACACCCTGACCGCCCAGGTCAAGGGCGCGTACGTCTACCTCGGCGTGGACGGCGGCACCAGTACGTGGACACCCGGCACGGGCAGCGGCTACGCGGCGCTGAGCGTGTCCTTCACCACCGGCGCGAGCCAGACCAGCGCGGCGGTCTACGTGCACGGCTGGTACGGCCAGCCCGCGTACCTCGCCGACGACGTCTCGCTCCAGGGCCCCGGCAGCGGCACGACCACACCGCCGACGACGCCCCCGACCACCCCGCCCACGACCCCGCCGACGACGCCCCCGACCACTCCCCCCACCACCCCGCCGACGACGCCTCCCACGACGCCGCCGACCACTCCCCCGACCTCGCCCCCGCCCTCCGGCGGACTGCCCACCCACGCGCTGGTCGGCTATCTGCACGAGACGTTCGCCAACGGCTCCGGCTACACCAAGCTGGCGGACGTGCCGGACAGTTGGAACATCATCGACCTGGCGTTCGGCGAGACCAGCTCGCCGACCTCGGGCAGCATCCACTTCACCCGCTGCTCGGCCAGCGAGTGCCCGGGAGTGGAGTCCGACGCGGACTTCAAGGCCGCGATCAAGGCCAAGCAGGCCAAGGGCAAGAAGGTGCTGCTGTCCATCGGCGGCGCGAACGGCGAGGTGCAGCTCACCACGACGGCCGCCCGCGACGCCTTCGTCTCCTCGGTGAGCGGCATCATCGACACCTGGGGCCTGAACGGCATCGACATCGACTTCGAGGGCCACTCGCTGTCCCTGAACACCGGTGACACCGACTTCAAGAACCCGACCACCCCGGTGATCGTCAACCTGATCTCGGCGCTGAAGACGCTCAAGGCCAAGTACGGCAGCGGCTTCGTGCTGACGATGGCGCCCGAGACGTTCTTCGTCCAGATGGGCTACCAGTACTACGGCTCGGGCCCGTGGGGCGGCCAGGACCCGCGCTGCGGCGCGTACCTGCCGGTGATCTACGCGATGCGCAACGACCTGACGCTGCTGCACGTCCAGGACTACAACTCCGGCTCGATCATGGGCCTGGACAACCAGTACCACTCCATGGGCGGCGCGGACTTCCACATCGCGATGACCGACATGCTCCTCACCGGCTTCCCGGTGGCGGGCAACACCGCCAACATGTTCCCGGCGCTCGCCCCCTCCCAGGTCGCGATCGGCCTGCCCGCCTCGGTCAACGCGGGCAACGGCTACACCGCCCCGGCCGCCGTCGACCAGGCGCTCGACTGCCTGACCAAGAAGACCAACTGCGGCGGCTACACCACCCACGGCACCTGGCCCGCGCTGCGCGGCCTGATGACGTGGTCGGTGAACTGGGACAAGTTCAGCAACTGGGAATTCCAGAAGAACTTCACCAGCTACTTCGGCTGAACCGCCCGCAGATCCCCCGCCGATCCGTCGGCTGACCCCTCGGCTGACCCCTCGGCCGATCCGTCGGCCGGCCTTCGACCGAGCCGGTGACGGCTCCTGAAACGCGTACGGCCCGGCCGCCGAGGGCGGTGACCGGGCCGTACGCTTTTTATGTCCGGAAGGTGATCGCACGGCGAAGATCACCTGTGAGAGTGACCGGGTTGCGCGGAATCGCCTATTCCCTCTGTCGAACATATGACAATTCGTGGCAGGATGCGGATCGCGTAGCGTGTTACCGACCGGTTACGGGAGATGAGGGGTAGTCAGTGGCCCGAGGTACCAGGAGGTGGCTGCGTTCGGCCGCGGTCTGCGGCACTCTGCTCGCCGCCGCGGCACTCGCCCTGCCGGCCCAGCAGGCGGCGGCGCGACCCTACGACCCACCGCCCGCGGCGGAGGTCTCGCTGCCCGATCTGCTGACCAGGCTCCAGACCCTCTACGCGCAGACGGAGACGGCGACCGAGTCGTTCAACAAGGCCAAGGAGACCGCCGACCGGCAGCGCGCCCAGGCCGACCAGGTCGACGCACAACTCGCCGACCAGCGGGTCTCGGTCGCGGACAAGCGCGACGAGGTGGGTCTGATGGCCCGCCAGATGTACAAGGACGGCAGCGTGTCGCCGTACCTGTCGATGCTGACCGGCCAGACCCCGCAGGACTTCTTCGGGCAGCGGCACGTCCTGGACCGGGCCGCCGACCACCAGCAGGACGTACTGGCCGAGCTGACCAGCGGCGAGCAGCGGCTGAACGAGCTGAACACCCAGGCGCAGCAGGCGCTGGACAAGGCGCAGTCCGCGCTGGCCGTCCAGCAGGCGCAGAAGAACACGGTGGAAAAGCGCCTCCAGGAGGTCGAGTCGATACTGGCCGGGCTCACCGGCGTGCAGATCAGCGAATTGCAGTCGCTGGAGGAAAAGGGCGTCAACAAGGCGCAGCAGGAGTTCCTCGACTCCAAGGCGCTGGGTTCCGACGCCGACAGCCGCCTGCCGTCCGACGCGGGGAAGCGGGCCATCAGCTACGCCTTCATGCAGCTCGGCAAGCCGTATGTGTGGGGCGCGCAGGGTCCGGACTCCTTCGACTGCTCGGGGCTGACCTCGCAGGCGTGGTCGCACGCCGGGGTGACCATCCCGCGCACCAGCCAGGAGCAGTGGGCGCGGCTCCCGCACGTGCCGCTCGAACTGCTGCGCCCCGGCGACCTGGTGATCTACTTCTCCGGCGCCACCCATGTGGCGATCTACATCGGCGACGGACTGGTGGTCCAGGCGCCGCGCCCCGGCTCGGTGGTGAAGGTCTCGCCGATCGCCGCCAACCCGATACTGGGCGCCGTCCGCCCGGACCTCGGCAGCGCCCCGGCCGGGGACTACACCCTGCCGAAGATCCCCAAGCAGGCCGAGCAGCCGACGCCGTTCAGCCCGCAGGTGACGCCCCCGGCGCCCAAGCCCAGGACCTCCGGCGGGTCGACCGGCACCGCGCCGGCCACGCCGCCGCCGCACTCCACGGGTCCCGTCACCCGGCCGACCCCGGGCGAGAGCACGCCGCCGCCGAGGATCACCCCGACGCCGACGCCCTCGGACACCCCGTCCGGCGGCCCGACGCCCACGCCCTCCGCCACCGCGAGCGGGGGCGCGAGCTAGGGCCTGTCCGGCGGTCCGTGGGAGCCGGGTCCGACGCCTAGGCGGAGGGCCCGGCGCCCGCCGCGGCCTGCGCCTCGGCGAGATACGCCCCGGCGCGCTCCGGGTCGAAGAACCACTCCTCGTAGTCGGCCGGGTCGTCGAAGCCGTTGGCGAAGCGGTCGGCGACCGGCTGGAGCCCGCCCGCCGCGCCGATCAGGCCGAGGACGTGCTCCGGCGGCGGCGCGAGCATCGCGTTGGTCCACTTGGTGACCGGCGCCGCGTGGTTCCAGTAGCGGTCGAAGGCGCTCTGCATCCACGCGCGGTCGAAGGGCAGCTCGCCGCGCTCGACGATGCTCGCCAGGTACGAGGCCGCGCACTTGGCGGCGTTGTTGGAACCCTGGCCGGTGATCGGGTCGTTGGCCACCACGACGTCCGCGACGCCCAGAACCAGCCCGCCCGAGGGCAGTTCACCGACCGGCTCGCGCACGGTCGGCGCGTACCGCCCGGCGAGCGTGCCGCCCGCGTCGGTCAGCTCGACCGAACCCGCCCGGTCGTACTCCCACGGCGTGAAGCGGCGCATCAGATCAAGTGTGAGGCGGAGCTGCTCCGCAGGGTCCTTGACGCCCTGGAAGACGTCGACCGGGCCGCCGGGCACGCCCTCCCAGAAGAGTATGTCGGCCGGGCCCGAGGTGGTCAGCGTCGGCATCACGAACAACTCGCCGACGCCCGGCACCAGATTGCAGCGCACCGCGAAGAAGTCGGGGTGCTCGGGGCGCGGCCCGAGTCCGTGCACATACGACACCGCGAGCGCCCGCTGCGGGGCGTCGTAGGGCGAACGGGCGGCGTCCCGGCGGAACATGGAGACGATCTCGCCCTTCCCCGCGGCCACCAGCACCAGGTCGTAGGCGCGGGAGAAGTAGTCCAGATCCGATACGGCCACACCGTGGATGACGAGCTTGCCGCCGCGCTCGGCGAAGGTCTCCATCCAGCCGGCCATCTTCACCCGCTGGTCGACGGACTGCGCGTGACCGCGCAGCCTGCCCACCCAGTCGATCGGCCGTGAGGCGTCGGGCGCGGAGACGGAGACACCGACTCCCTCGATGCGCGGCGCCTGGTCCTCCCAGAAGTTCAGCCCGAGGTCGCGTTCGTGCTGGAGCGCGGTGGCGAACATGCACTGGGTGGACATCACCCGGCCGCCGCGTATCTCGTCGGCGGTCCGGTTGGACATCACGGTGACGTCATAGCCCTGGGACTGGAGGCCCAGGGCGAGTTGGAGCCCGGCCTGCCCGGCTCCGACGATGAGTATCTTGCGCACAACGGCTCGCTTCAGGTCGATGGACTTCGTAAGGCGGCGGCAACTGCGGCCACTACATGGGCTGTTCGGACAGCGCGTGCCCGACCAGCGCCAGCAGCGCCTCCACCACTGAATACCGCTTGCGAGCGTCGATCACCAATACGGGGATGTGGGCGGGTACGGCCAGTGCCTCACGGACGTCGTCCGGGGTGTACTGCGCCGTGCCCTCGAACTGGTTGACGGCGACCGTGTAGGGCAGACCGGTGCCCTCGAAGTAGTCCAACGCCGGGAAGCAGTCGGCCAGTCGGCGGGTGTCGGCGAGCACGACCGCGCCTATCGCGCCGCGCACGAGGTCGTCCCACATGAACCAGAAGCGCTGCTGTCCCGGCGTGCCGAAGACGTACAGCACCAGGTCCTGGTCCAGGGTGATCCGGCCGAAGTCCATGGCCACCGTGGTGGTGGTCTTGTCGGGAGTGGCGGCGAGGTCGTCGACGGCCTCGCTGGCCTGGGTCATCACCGCCTCGGTGGTGAGCGGTGCGATCTCGGAGACGGCGCCGACGAAGGTGGTCTTGCCCACGCCGAAGCCGCCCGCCACCACGATCTTCGTGGAGACCGGCGCCCTGCCGCGTTCCTTCTGCCACTCTTGCAGGCCGTCCTGCTGGTCAGAGCCTGCGAAGTCCACTGAGCACCCTTTCGAGCAGCGCGCGGTCGGGGCTGCCGGGCCCGTGCCCGGTTCCGTACACGCGGATCCTTCCCTGGTCCGCCAGGTCACTGATCAGGACACGGACGACGCCGAGCGGCATCCGCAGGAGTGCGGAGATCTCGGCCACCGACCGCATTCTGCGGCACAGTTCGACGATCGCCCGCAGCTCGGGCATCACGCGCTCGGCCCAGTCGCCCCTGGTGAGGGCGAGTTGTTCGCCCGGACCGTCAACGGTGGCCACGAACGTCTCGACCATGAGCACATGGCCGAACCGCGTGCGACCGCCGGTCAAAGCGTACGGGCGTACGCGCGCGGTGCGCCGGTCGGCTCCGCGTTGGGGCAGCGACGGCATCAGCGGGCACTCTCCAGGGCGTGGCGCAGCTCACTGCGCAGTGCGGGGGTCAGGACGTGTCCGGCCCGTCCGACGAACAGGGCCATGTGGTAGGCGATGACGCTCATGTCGCAGTCGGCGCCCGCGTGCACGCCCAGCAGCGAGCCGTCGCTGATCGACATGACGAACAACGCGCCGTCGCTCATCGCGACGGTGGTCTGCCGGACCTTGCCGCCGTCCATCAGCTTCGCCGCGCCGACGGTGAGGGAGGCCAGGCCCGACACGACGGCGGCGAGGTCGCCGCGGTCCCCCGCGGGGTTCTTCCGCGGGGCGGGGACCGCCGGGTCCTCGTCGGCCGGCGGCGCGGGGGGCGGCGACGCGTCGGCCTCGGCGTGCGAGGTGATCAGCAGCAGGCCGTCGGAGGAGACCACGGCGACCGAGCGGACGCCGTGCACCTCCTCGACGAAGCTCTGCAACAGCCACTGGAGATTGCGCGCCTCATGACTCAAGTCCTTCGTTTGCGTGCCGACCGCGTTCAACGGGTCGCCTCCTCAACGGTTTCGGCTGGGCCTGCGTCCCCCTGGTCGTCCCCTCGCACGTCCGTGGTCGTGACCGCGGTGCCCTCCACCGCTCCCGGTCCCGCTCCGGCTCCCTGCTCCGGTATCACCACTCCTGCCCCGGCGACCGGTCCTGATCCGCTGGTGATCTCCTCCTCGACGTCCCGCCGTCCGGCCTGCAATCCCCTTTGCAGACCGCCCAGTTTGCGCCGCAGCGCCTCGGCGTCGACCGGTCCCCCGCGCTGCGGCTCGCGCGTCGCGGGCTCTCCGGTCAGACCGGTGCTGCGCGGGGTCCGCTGCGGCAGCCCCTTGCCGGTGAGGCTGCCGCCGACGGGCGCGGCAGGCGTGTCGGCTGCGGACACCCTACGGTGCCTGGGCCGGGAGGCGCCCTGTCCTGGCGCGGTCCCGCCGTCGGGAGCCGGGCGGGTGTGCTCGGTCTGGCGCGGTACGGCCGGGTCGGCGGCGGGCGCGGGCGCCCGGCCGAACTCCGGTGCGGCGGAGGCGGGTTCGGCGGCCGGTTCCGTGGCTGACGGGGCGTCGGCCCCTGCGCCGGCCGGCGTCGTGGCCGCGGGCATCGGCTCGCCCGCCAGCGCGGCCTCCACCGGCGTGGCGGGCTGCTCGTCGGGCTGCGCGGCCGGGAGCAGGACCCGCGGCAGCACGACGACGGCGGCGGTGCCGCCGAGCTTCTGCGGGCGCAACTGCACCCGGACGCCGTGCCGGTGGGCGAGCCGGGAGACCACGTACAGGCCCATGCCGGAGACCGTGCCGGGCGGGGCCGGGTCGGGGTCGGCGAGTACCGCGTTGAGCTCGCCGAGGCGTTCCGGCGGTACGCCGATGCCCGCGTCCTCGACCGACAGCATGACCTCGCCGCTCTCCAGCAGCCAGCCGGACAGGTGCACTTCGGCGTGCGGGGCGGAGAAGGAGGTGGCGTTGTCGAGGAGTTCGGCCAGCAGGTGGCTGATGTCGTCGGCGGCGCGGCCCGCGATCCGGGCGACGGCGAGCGCCTGGATGCGTACCCGGTCGTACCGCTCGATCTCGGAGATCGCGGCGCGTGCCACGTCGACCAGCGGGACCGGGCGGGCGGCGGCGCCGTGGCTGTGCTCGGTGCCGGTGAGGACCAGCAGATTCTCGCTGTTGCGCCGCATGCGGGTGGCGAGGTGGTCCAGCTTGAACAGGGTCTCCAGCCGGTCCGGCTCCTGCTCCTGGTCCTCCAGGCCCTCGATCAGGGTGAGTTGACGCTCCACCAGGCCGAGGGTGCGCAGGCTGAGGTTGACGTAGGTGAGCTGCGCGGCGCCCTGCGTGGTGGCGGCGGCGAGCTGCCGGGTCAGCTCGTCCTGGCGGCGCAGCAGCGTGTCCCGCTCGGCGGAGAGCGCGCCGTGCACGCCGAGCGCGCGGATGCGGTCGGCGGCCAGGTCGGCGGAGCGCGAGCGCAGCGCCTGGGCCTCCTGCGTCAGCGCGTTGGCCCGGCGGGCGACGGCGGCGAATTCGTCGGTGCCGGTCACCTCGGCGCCCTGGCCGCTCTCGGCGTCGGCGCGGGACCAGCGGTGCAGCGCGGCCAGCGGGCGGGTGAGGCTGCGGAAGACGGTGACGAGGACGCCCACCACGAGCAGCAGGCAGAGCGCGGCGAGCGCGGCCCGCACCTCCAGCGCGGTGACGTCGTCGTCGCGGTCGTGGGCGGCGGCGCGGGCCTCGTCGGTGGCGGCGGACGCCTCGACCGTACGCATCAGGCCGATCCTGGCGGTCAGCGCCGCGTTGACCGGTTTCGCGCCCAGCGCCCGGTCGGAGCGGGTGAGTTGCCCGCCGTCGAGGAGCTGGGCGAGGTCGCGGTCGGCCTGCGCGGTGTCGGCGCCGGTGACGGTCTGGTCGTACTGGCCGCGCAGGTCGGCGGGGGCCGTGGCGCGGAATTCGGCGAGCGCGGCCTGTTCCTGGACGTGGGCGACCTGGGCCGCGGCGGTCAGCTCCGGCTGGGTGCCGCCCGCGGTGAGCGCGGCGACCAGCAGGCCGCGCTGGACGGCGGCGGCGGTGACGGCGCGGGTCAGCGGCGCGGTGACCGGGCCCGCGGTCCTGCCGAGGGCGTCGAGCAGCGGCTGGTAGGCGCTGATGACGCTCTGCGGGCCGCCGTCGCCGCCGAGGGCGCCCTGCCGGACGCGGGGCAGCGCGGCGAGCGCGGTCCGCAGGCCGGCGGGGGCGTCGGCGGCGACGTCCTGGACCTGGCGGTCGACGCGGGAGCGGCTGTCCTCCGGCAGGCCGTCGCCGTTGGCCGCGTCACGGCCGTCGGCGGCGAAGGCGGCGAGGTCGTCGCGCTCGTCGGCGAGGGAGTGGGCGAGCACGGTGGCGCGGGTGGTGAGCTGGGCCGCGTCCGCCCGGTCCTGGGCCCGCGACAGGTCGCGGACCGCGAGGCCGACGCCTGGAGCGGCGGCGGCCAGGACGGTCACGGCGCAGACGAGCAGGGCGGCGAGCAGACGCTGCCGGACCCTCCGCTCTCGCGGTTGACGTCGTTCACGCAACTTCGGTGCTCGCAATCACGTATCGCCGGCGGGCCCGGGAGTGTCCCCGGGGAATATGCAGAAGTCCCTCCGACCCTTGCAGCCCCGCCCGGAGAGGTGCCACGCGTCGCTCCCCCGGACACTCGAACGAGTGAATCGCAACGAGGAGTTGACCGACAAGTCCGGCGTGCGCGGGGACACTTCGCCCGGCGTGGACGGCACTGGCGCGGTGCTGCGACCTTTGGCAGGATGCCCGCGCGCATAGGCCCGCGCGCCCCGGTCCGTACCAATGGGGCCGTCCGCGGGGGGGGCGCGGTTTCGAACGCCGGGCCGCCGCGCGGGGTGCCGGGGAGCCGCCGTCCGGCCACCGCCGGGACACCCGCGGGCCGCCGTCCGTACCCGCGGGTCCCGCACACTGGTCCCATGCGCATCGAGACGGCCACCGCGCCCGGCACCCCCGACCGTCCGAACGAGGACTTCGTCTCCGTGGCCCTGCCCGCTTCCGGGCAGGGCGGCGCCGTGGTCCTGCTGGACGGGGTGACGCCGCCGCCGGACAACGGAGATTGCGTGCACTCGGTGCCGTGGTTCACCGCCCGGGTCGGCGGCGCGCTGCTCGAACTGTCCGTTTCCCGGCCGGAGATGACGCTTCCCGACGCTCTGTCCGCCGCGATCGGCAGGACGGCCGCGGCACACCGTGACACCTGTGATCTTTCTCACCCACTCACCCCGCAGGCCACGGTGGTCGCCGTCCGCTGGGACGAGGAGTACGTCGAGCACCTGGTGCTGTCGGACTCGGCGCTGCTGCTGGAGTCGCCGGACGGCGAGGTGACCGCGGTGCTGGACGACCGGATCGACCGGCTGCGCGCCGCGGGCGTACGGGTCGGGCCGCTGCGCAATCTGGAGGGCGGTTTCTTCACCGCCGCCGCCGATCCCGCCGTCGTCTCGCGGGCCGTCACCGGCCGCACCCCGCGCTCCCGGGTCCGCGCGCTGGCCGCGCTCACCGACGGCGCCGCCCGTACCGTCGAGGTCTTCGGCGACGACGCCTGGCCCGATGTCCTCACCCTGCTCCGCAAGGCGGGCCCCGAGGCCCTGATCGCCCGCGTGCGCGCCCGCGAGGCCGCCGAGGAGTCCCCCGGCGGAAAGCGCCACGACGACGCGACAGCGGTCCTGGTGGAGCTGTAGCCGCGCGGGGGCGGGCTACTCCTCGTTGTTCAGGCGCTGGAGCAGGCGGGCCAGCTCCGCGACGTCCGTGCGGTCCCAGGCCATGAGCTGGCGCAGGTAGCGCTCGCGGCGGGCGGTGCGGACGCGCGAGAAGCGCTCGCGGCCCTCGGCGGTCAGGCGCATCAGGAAGGCGCGGCCGTCGGCGGGGTCGGGCTCGCGGGTGACCAGGCCCAGTTCTTCCATGGCCCGCAACTGGCGGCTCATGGTGGCCTTTCCGACCCCGAAGTACGCCGCGAGTTCGGTGGCGCGCTCGGGTTCCGTCTCCTCCAGCCGGACCAGCAGGCCGTACGCGGCGGGTTCCAGTTCCGGGTGGACGGCGCGGGCGAGGTCGCCCGAGGTGGCGCGGGCGCGCCGGAACAGCACGGTCAGTTCGCGCTCCAGCGCGTCCATGTCGCTGTCGTCGGATCCGGCCGCTTCCGCCGCCTGTCTCGCCTCGTTCACACCGTTCCCGCTTTCAACGCCTGAAAGTTTCCTTCACTCACGGTTGTTTCCGCAGCACGTCAAGTATTTCGCAGGAGTAGACCATCGGCGGTTTCCTGACCCCCTTTCACGCCCGGAGTCGCGCCTCTACCTTCAAATCTGTCATGGCCACTGCAAGGCCATGCCGAGTCCCCACCATGGAGGCACGAATGTCCCACGGAGATCTCTCCGTCGTGCACGGCCCCGGCTCGGTCCGGAAGAGGCTCGGCCTGCTGGCCGGTCTGTTCGTCACCATGCTCGCGATGGTGTTCGTCCTGCCCGGCTCCGCCAGCGCGGCGAGCGGCACGGGGCACCTCACGCACCCCGAACTCGACTGGATGGGCTCCACCATCAAGGCGCACGAGGGCTCCAGCGCCTCCTCGTCGTCGTCCGCCGGGACCGTCACCCCGATGGCGACGCAGACGCTCGGCATGGACGTCTCCGGCTACCAGGGGAACGTCAACTGGGCCACCGCGTGGGCGAACGGCGGCAAGTTCGCCTACGTCAAGGCGACCGAGAGCACGTCGTACACCAACCCGTACTTCACGCAGCAGTACAACGGGTCGTACAACGTGGGCATGATCCGCGGCTCGTACCACTTCGCCACCCCCGACACCTCCGGCGGCGCCGCGCAGGCCGACTACTTCATCGCCCACGGCGGCGGCTGGTCCGGCGACGGCAAGACGCTGCCGGGCGCGCTGGACATCGAGTACAACCCCTACGGCGCGACCTGCTACGGCCTGAGCCAGGCCAGCATGGTGAGCTGGATCCACGCCTTCGCCAACCAGTACCACGCGCGCGAGGGTGTCTACCCGGTCATCTACACCACCTTCGACTGGTGGAACACCTGCACCGGGAACAACAGCGGCTTTGCCACCACCAGCCCGATCTGGATCGCGAAGTACACCAGCACGGTCGGCACCCTGCCCGCGGGCTACGGCTTCTACACCTTCTGGCAGTACGGCGACGCCGGCACCTTCCCCGGTGACCAGGACCGCTTCAACGGAGACCTGTCCCGTCTCCAGGCCCTCGCCCTGGGCTAGTCACCTCGCGGCGGCTCCCGCACGCACGAGTTCCCCGCACCCTCGTCCCAAGGGTGCGGGGAACTCGCGTGTTCAGGGCCGGACCGCGGTCTTCACGGCCGGACCGCGGTCTTCGACCGGACCCGCGGCCGGAGGCCGTCAGGCGGCCAGCGGCACCTCCGCCTCGGCGGCCTCGGCGGAGGCCGACTCCAGCGCCAGCGCCAGGACTTGGCGGACGTCGCTGACCGGGTGGACGTCGAGGGCCGACAGGATCTCGGCCGGGACGTCGTCCAGGTCCGCCTCGTTCCGCTTCGGGATGACGATGGTCGTGATCCCGGCGCGGTGCGCGGCGAGCAGCTTCTGCTTGACGCCGCCGATCGGCAGCACCCGTCCGGTCAGGGACACTTCGCCGGTCATGGCGACGTCGGTACGGACCCGGCGCCCGCTGAGCAGCGACGCCAGCGCGGTGGTCATGGTGACACCGGCGCTCGGCCCGTCCTTCGGCACCGCGCCCGCGGGCACGTGCAGGTGGACGCCGCGCTCCTTGAGGTCGCCGACCGGCAGTTCCAGCTCCGCGCCGTGCGAGCGCAGGAAGGACAGCGCGATCTGCGCCGACTCCTTCATGACGTCGCCGAGTTGGCCGGTGAGCTGGAGTCCCGATCCGCCGGTCTCCGGGTCGGCCAGCGACGCCTCGATGTAGAGGACGTCACCGCCCGCGCCGGTCACCGCGAGCCCGGTGGCCACGCCCGGCACCGCCGTGCGCCGCTCCTCCGGGTCCTGCGCGGACTCCGGTACGTGGTGCGGCCGTCCGATCAGCGCCCGCAGGTCGTCGGGGCCGACGGTGAACGGCAGTTCCTGGTCGCCCAGTTCGTGCCGCGCCGCGATCTTGCGCAATATCCGGGCGACGGTGCGCTCCAGATTGCGGACGCCCGCCTCGCGGGTGTACTCGCCCGCCAGCCTGCGCAGCGTCTCCTCCTCCAGCGCCACCTCGTCCTCGGCCAGGCCCGCCCGCTCCAACTGGCGCGGGAGCAGGTGGTCGCGGGCGATGACGACCTTCTCGTCCTCGGTGTAGCCGTCGAGCCTGACCAGCTCCATCCGGTCGAGCAGCGGCTCGGGGATGGTCTCCAGGACGTTGGCGGTGGCCAGGAACACCACGTCGGACAGGTCGAGTTCGACCTCCAGGTAGTGGTCCCTGAACGTGTGGTTCTGCGCCGGGTCGAGGACTTCGAGCAGCGCCGCCGCCGGGTCGCCCCGGTAGTCGGAGCCGACCTTGTCGATCTCGTCGAGCAGCACCACCGGGTTCATCGACCCGGCCTCCTTGATGGCCCGCACGATCCGGCCGGGCAGCGCGCCGACGTACGTACGCCGGTGGCCGCGGATCTCCGCCTCGTCGCGGACGCCGCCCAGCGACACCCGGACGAAGGTACGGCCCATGGCGCGCGCGACGGATTCGCCGAGGGAGGTCTTGCCGACTCCGGGCGGCCCGACCAGGGCCAGCACCGCGCCGCCCGCCCGCCGCCCGCCGCCGCTCTTGCCGGAAGCGCCGTCCGCCTGGCCGCCGACGACACCGAGGCCGCGGTCCGCGCGCCGCTTGCGCACGGCCAGGTACTCGGTGATGCGTTCCTTGACGTCGTCCAGGCCCGAGTGGTCGGCGTCCAGCACCGCGCGGGCGCCCGGGACGTCGTAGGTGTCCTCGGTCGTGGTGTTCCACGGCAGTTCCAGGACGGTGTCCAGCCAGGTGCGGATCCAGGAGCCCTCGGGGGAGGCGTCCGAGGAGCGCTCCAGCTTCTCGACCTCCTTCAGGGCGGCCTCGCGGACCTTCTCCGGCAGTTCGGCGGCCTCGACGCGGGCGCGGTAGTCCTCGCTCTCGTTCTCCGGGTCGCCGTTCAGCTCCGCCAGTTCCTTGCGGACCGCTTCGAGCTGCTGGCGCAGCAGGAACTCGCGCTGCTGCTTCTCCATGCCCTCCTGCACATCCTTGCGCAGGCTCTCGGCCACGTCCTGCTCGGCGAGGTGGTCGCGCAGCCACTGGACGGCCAGCTTGAGCCGGGCCATCGGGTCGAGGGTCTCCAGCAGCTCCACGCGCTGCTCGGTGGTGAGGTAAGGGGAGTAGCCGGAATTGTCGGCGAGCTGGGACAGGTCGTCGATCTGCTGGACCCGGTCCACCACCTGCCAGGCGCCGCGCTTGCGCAGCCAGCTCGTGGCCAGCGCCTTGTACTCCTTCATCAGCTCGGCGACCGTGCCGGGCGACTCCGCGGGCGCCGGTTCCTCCACCGGCGTGCCCTCCACCCACAAAGCGGCGCCGGGCCCGGTCGTACCGGCCCCGATCCGCACGCGTGAGCGGCCCCGGATCACGGCGCCGGGGTCGCCGTCGGACAGCCGGCCGACCTGCTCGACGGTGCCGAGCACCCCGATCCCCGCGTAGGTCCCGTCCACGCGGGGAACGAGCAGCACCTTCGGCTTGTTGTCGCCGCTGTCACCGGCGAGGCCGCCGGATCCGGCGGCGGCGTGCGCGGCTTCCACCGCGGCCCGCGCCTCCGTGTCCGACAGGTCGACCGGCACGACCATGCCGGGCAGGACGACCTCGTCGGACAGGGGCAGCACGGGCAGAGTGAGCGTTGTGGGCGTCGAAGCCATGATCTCCCCTTCGGCAATCAAGTTGAGCTATGTCGACTCAATGCCTGGGGCACTTCGAATGTTCCCCGGGGCGCGTTCGCTCTCAGCGATCCCCGGCCTCGGCGGTCCTGACCTGCGCGATCCAACTCCCGGCGATCCCCGACCCGGGCGACCCCGACCTCGGCGGTCCCTGACCCGGGCGACCCCGACCTCGGCGACCCCGACCTCGGCGGTCCCGCTCCCGGCGGTCCCCCGCAGCTCCCCCGGTCAGCTCCTGGCGCGCAGGAAGGCCGAGGTGGAGACCCGGCCCAGCATCTCGAACCGGGACTCCCCGGTCTCCAGGTACTTGTCCGCCGCCTCCTGGACACCGGTCCATGCGGCGTCCCCGTAGTCGTCGAGCACCACGATGCCACCGGGCGCCGCGATCTTCTCTGCCCACTCCAGGTCGGCCATGACGCCCTCGGCCGAGTGGTCGCCGTCGACGATGATCACGCCGTACTTCCGGTCGGAGACCGCGGCCTGGGTGTCCGGGTCGCCGGAGAAGCCCTGCTCGATCCTGGCCCGCTCCCCTGCCTTGCCGCCGAGCGCCAGATTCGCGCGCACCACGTCCATCCGCACCGGCGTGCCGGTGGGCTCGCCGACCGGCCGGGCGCCCGGCTGGAGCTGCGTCCCGGCCAGCGGGTCGACGATGGTCAGCCGCGCCTCGACACCGGCCCGGTGCAGCATCCGCATCAGCGCGGCGGAGAACAGGCCGTGCAACGTGCCGATCTCCAGCACGTCCTCGTTGGGCGGGTCGAGCAGCGGGACCGTGGCCAGCTTCCCGCAGATGTTGTAGGTGGAACCGGCCAGGCGGCCGACGGCCAGGGCTTCGAGCGCGATCACATTGCGGAAGGCGATCGTCACATTGCGCCGCGCGTCGGCCTCGTCGCGGCCCGAGACGGCGACCATCTCCCGCACCAGGGTGTCGATCCGGTCCGGGGTGGGCAGCCGGGGACCGCTGCGCCCGGTCTTGTCGAAGAGCAGACCGATCGCGAACTGCTGGTCGCCCAGCTCCGCGACCTTCTTGCGCATCGAGTCGAGATCGGCGACCTGCGACCTGCGGTCGCTCTCGATCTCCTTGCGGAGCTTGGAGGCGGAGCTCTGCACGCGACGGTCGACCAGTGCGGCAGCGGGGGCGAGCACCCGCCTGGTCAGTCGATTCTTCAGTAGGGAGGACATGCGCGGAATTTACGCCGCCGGTTCGCCGCCCAGGTCATGCCCCGATGCAGAGGAAATGAAGTTCTCACGACCGAGCAGTTAACGCCCGATGGAAAGGTGGCCGACATAAGGTCATGACCTCGTGCGGCATACGCCAAACTGGCCGTATGACCCTCCAACACCCATCCTCCTACAGCGGAACCCGCGCCTTCGACCACACCGCTCCCGTGGTGCTCGACCGGCAGGAAGGCCCGTACGGGGAGGTGGTGCTGCGACGGCACGGCGACCTGCTCCAGATCATCGCGAACGGGTGTTTCCTCATGGACACCTCCGACGGGCGGTCCGAACGCCTTCTGGTCGACGCGGCACTGGAATACCTGGACGAAGAACCGGCGGACAGCGCGGACCGGCCCGGCCGCTCGGTGCTCATCGGCGGTCTCGGCGTCGGCTTCTCCCTCGCGCGCGCCGCCGCGCGGCCGGGCTGGTCCCGGATCACCGTCGTCGAACGCGAGTCCGCGGTCGTCGGCTGGCA
Source organism: Streptomyces sp. NPDC003300 (assembly GCF_040610915.1). Classification (NCBI taxonomy): domain Bacteria; kingdom Bacillati; phylum Actinomycetota; class Actinomycetes; order Kitasatosporales; family Streptomycetaceae; genus Streptomyces; species Streptomyces sp. NPDC003300. The sequence continues at coordinate 156,911 of NZ_JBEXNE010000019.1, forward strand.
CCGCGACGGGCGGCTCGCGCCGTTCTCCGCGGGCGCGCTGGACGACCCGCGGGTGACCGTGGTCGAGCGCGACCTGGTGGCGTACGTGGCGGAGCCCGGCGAGCGGTACGACGCGCTCTGCCTGGACATCGACAACGGCCCGGACTGGACGGTCACCGACGACAACGGCGGTCTGTACGGCCCCGCGGGCCTCGCGGCCTGCCGGAACCGGCTGACGGCCGGCGGCGTCCTTGCCGTGTGGTCGGCGAGCCCGTCGGCCGGTTTCGAGGACGCGCTGCGGGCCGCGGGCTTCTCCGGAGTACGCACTCTGGAGGTGGAAGTGACGCGTGGGGTTCCGGATGTCGTGCACCTGGCGATCAACGCCGCGTAGTCAGGGCGCCCACCTGCCCCGTAGGCTCCCCCGTAACCAGGACGACCTTGTGGGGCGGAATTGGACAGCGCGCAGACGACGGGCACGCAGCGCCGGGTGCTGGTGGTCGAGGACGACCAGACCATCACGGAGGCCATCGCGGCCAGGCTGCAGGCCGAGGGATTCCAGGTGCGGACGGCGGGGGACGGTCCCTCCGCGGTGGAGTCCGCGCACACCTGGCAGCCCGACCTGCTGGTTCTCGATGTCATGCTGCCCGGCTACGACGGCCTCGAGGTCTGCCGCCGGGTGCAGGCCGACCGGCCGGTGCCGGTGCTGATGCTCACCGCGCGCGACGACGAGACGGACATGCTGGTCGGGCTCGGCGTCGGCGCCGACGACTACATGACCAAGCCGTTCTCGATGCGCGAGCTGGCCGCCCGCGTGCACGTCCTGCTGCGCCGGGTCGAGCGGGCCTCGATCGCCGCGCACGACCCGCGCGGCGCCAGCATGCAGCTCGGCGACCTGGAGATCGACCACGCGCAGCGCCGGGTCCGGGTCAGGGGCGCCGACGTCCACCTGACCCCGACCGAGTTCGAGCTGCTGGTCTGCCTGGCGCAGCAGCCGCGCGCCGTGCTCTCCCGCGAGCAGTTGCTCGCCGAGGTGTGGGACTGGGCCGACGCGTCGGGCACCAGGACCGTCGACAGCCACGTCAAGGCGCTGCGCCGCAAGATCGGCGCCGAGCGCATCCGTACCGTGCACGGCGTCGGGTACGCGCTGGAGACCCCGGCGCCATGACCCGGTGGTGGCGCCGGCTGTGGCGGCGCGTGTGGGACGCGCTGCGGCCCTGGGACCCGTACCGCTCCATCAAGGCCGCGCTCCAGCTCCTGGTGATCATCTCGGTGCTGATCACCACCCTGCTGGTGATCGTCGCCATCCACTCGGCGACCGAGCTGCGGGTCATCACGATCTTCTCGATCATCGCCTCGCTGCTGCTGACCCAGATCGTCGCCAACGGCCTGACCGCGCCGCTGCGCGAGATGACGGCCGTCGCCAAGGCGATGGCGGGCGGCGACTACAGCCGCCGGGTGGCGCGGGTGCGCAGGGACGAGGTCGGCGAGCTGGCCGAGACCTTCAACCAGATGGCGGCCGACCTGGCCGCCGTCGACCGGCACCGCAAGGAACTCGTGGCGAATGTCTCGCACGAGCTGCGCACCCCCATCGCCGCGCTGCGGGCCGTGCTGGAGAACGTGGTGGACGGGGTGTCGGCCGCCGACCCCGAGACGATGCGGCTGGCGCTCCAGCAGACCGAACGGCTCGGCAAGCTGGTCACCCAGCTGCTGGACCTCTCGCGGCTGGACAGCGGCGCGGTCCGGCTGGAGGCCAAGCGCTTCGAGGTGTGGCCGTACCTGTCGGCGGTGCTGCGCACCGCGAGCCTGGGCATGGAGGGCTCCTCCGCGACCGGCTCCCGCTCCCGGCCGCGCGCCGACGTCCACCTGCACCTGGACGTGTCACCCCCGGAACTGACGGCCTACGCCGACGGCGAGCGGCTGCACCAGGTGGTGGCCAACCTGGTCGACAACGCGGTCAAGCACAGCCCGCCGGGCGGCCGGGTGACGGTACGGGCCAGGCGCGGCGGCGCGCCCGGCAGCCTCGACCTGGACGTGCGCGACGAGGGGCCCGGCATCCCCGAGGCCGACCGCACCCGCGTCTTCGACCGCTTCCACCGCGGCGCGCATCCGGGCGGCGACGGCGGGACGGGGCTCGGTCTGGCCATCGCGCGCTGGGCGGTGGACCTGCACGGCGGGCGGATAGAAGTGGCCGAATCCCCTCGCGGCTGCCGGATCCACGTCACCCTTCCGGGTGTTTCCACGGCGCAACCTTGACCTAAAGTTGGGGCGGGCCGCTCCCGGCCGCCCCCCAGCCGCCCTCCGCCGCACCGACGCCGTGCGAGCGCGGCTGATCGAACGACCCCCAAGAGGGATCAATTTCCCGCCAGGAACAGCACTGAAACCAGTCTTCGGGTGTGACATGCGCGACGTAAGGGCCCCGGGCCTGCATCGACCCCTCCAGTAGGCGTAGCCTTTATTTCCGCTGTCCACCATCTTGTGAAGCGGAAGAGGGCGGTTGCCGCCGTGTCGTCACAGTCCCCCAATAGCTCTAGTGTCTCGACCGACCACGAAGCGCAGGGCGAAGGCCCCGCAGCGGGCTTCGGCCCCAATGAGTGGCTGGTCGACGAGATCTACCAGCAGTACCTCCAGGATCGGGACTCGGTAGACCGAGCCTGGTGGGACTTCTTCGCCGACTACAAGCCGGACGGCTCCGCCGATTCGGCGGCCGCCCCCGGCCAGGGCGGCGCCTCCGGCGCCGCCGCTCGCGCGACGTCCCCCGACGAGGGCAGCGCCGTAGGCGCCGCGCAGCCGGTCCCCGCGGGCGCGACGGACGCCCCGGCGCCCGCCGCCCCTCCCGCTCCCGCGCAGCCGGTCGCCAACGGCACCCCCGTGGCCTCCCCCGCCGCGCCTGCCGCCCCCGTGGCGCCCGCGGCGGCCCCGGCGCCGGCGGCCCAGGCACCGGCGGCTCCGGCCGCTCCCGCGCCCGCGCCCGCGCCCGCCCCGAAGCAGGCGGCGCCCCGGCAGGCCGCCCCCGCGCCGGAGCCCCAGGGCACCGAGTACGTGACGCTGCGCGGCCCGGCCGCCGCGGTCGCCAAGAACATGAACGCCTCGCTGGAGCTGCCGACCGCCACCTCGGTCCGCGCCATCCCGGTGAAGCTGCTGTTCGACAACCGCATCGTCATCAACAACCACCTCAAGCGCGCCCGCGGCGGCAAGGTCTCCTTCACGCACCTGATCGGGTACGCGATGGTGCAGGCGCTCAAGGCGATGCCGGCGATGAACCACTCCTTCGCGGAGAAGGACGGCAAGCCGACGCTGGTCAAGCCCGACCACGTCAACCTGGGTCTGGCCATCGACCTGGTGAAGCCCAACGGCGACCGCCAGCTCGTCGTCGCGGCCATCAAGAAGGCCGAGACGCTGAACTTCTTCGAGTTCTGGCAGGCCTACGAGGACATCGTCCGCCGCGCCCGCAACGGCAAGCTGACGATGGACGACTTCACCGGCGTCACCGCATCGCTGACCAACCCCGGCGGCCTGGGCACCGTGCACTCCGTGCCGCGGCTGATGCCCGGCCAGAGCATGATCCTCGGCGTCGGCTCGATGGACTACCCGGCCGAGTTCCAGGGCACCTCGCAGGACACCCTGAACAAGCTGGGCATCTCCAAGGTCATGACGCTGACCAGCACGTACGACCACCGGGTGATCCAAGGCGCCGCCTCCGGCGAGTTCCTGCGGATCATGAACCAGCTCCTGCTCGGCGAGAACGACTTCTTCGACGACATCTTCGCCGCGCTGCGCATCCCGTACGAGCCGGTCCGCTGGCGCACCGACATCGACACCGCGCACGACGACGACGTCACCAAGGCCGCGCGGGTCTTCGAGCTGATCCACTCCTACCGGGTCCGCGGCCACGTCATGGCCGACACCGACCCGCTGGAGTACCGCCAGCGCAAGCACCCCGACCTGGACGTGCTGGAGCACGGACTGACCCTGTGGGACCTGGAGCGCGAGTTCGCGGTCGGTGGCTTCGCGGGGAAGTCGCTGATGAAGCTGCGCGACATCCTCGGAGTGCTGCGCGACTCGTACTGCCGCACCGTCGGCGTCGAGTTCATGCACATCCAGGACCCCAAGCAGCGCAAGTGGATCCAGGACCGGATCGAGCGCCCGCACGCCAAGCCCGAGCGCGAGGAGCAGCTCCGCATCCTGCGCAGGCTCAACGCGGCCGAGGCGTTCGAGACCTTCCTCCAGACGAAGTACGTCGGCCAGAAGCGCTTCTCGCTGGAGGGCGGCGAGTCCGTCATCCCGCTGCTCGACGCGGTCATCGACGCGGCGGCCGAGTCGCGGCTGGACGAGGCCGTGATCGGCATGGCCCACCGCGGGCGGCTCAATGTGCTGGCGAACATCGTCGGCAAGTCGTACGCGCAGATCTTCCGCGAGTTCGAGGGCAACCTCGACCCGAAGTCGATGCACGGCTCCGGCGACGTGAAGTACCACCTGGGCGCCGAGGGCACCTTCACCGGTCTCGACGGCGAGCAGATCACCGTCTCACTGGCCGCGAACCCCTCGCACCTGGAGACGGTCGACCCGGTCATCGAGGGCATCGCCCGCGCCAAGCAGGACATCATCAACAAGGCGGGCACCGACTTCACGGTGCTGCCGATCGCGCTGCACGGCGACGCGGCCTTCGCGGGCCAGGGCGTCGTCGCGGAGACGCTCAACATGTCGCAACTGCGCGGCTACCGCACCGGCGGCACCGTGCACGTGGTGATCAACAACCAGGTCGGCTTCACCGCCGCCCCGGAGTCCGCGCGCTCGTCGATGTACTGCACCGACGTGGCCCGGATGATCGAGGCGCCGATCTTCCACGTCAACGGCGACGACCCGGAGGCCGTGGTCCGCGTGGCGCGGCTGGCGTTCGAGTTCCGGCAGGCGTTCAACAAGGACGTCGTGATCGACCTGATCTGCTACCGCCGCCGCGGGCACAACGAGTCGGACAACCCGGCGTTCACCCAGCCGCTGATGTACGACCTGATCGACAAGAAGCGCTCGGTGCGCAAGCTCTACACCGAGTCGCTGATCGGCCGCGGCGACATCACCCTGGAAGAGGCGGAGCAGGCGCTCCAGGACTACCAGGGGCAGTTGGAGAAGGTCTTCACCGAGGTCCGCGAGGCGGCGTCCGCGCCGCCCGCGAGCCACGAGACGCCCGTGCAGCCGGAGTTCCCGGTCGCGATGCCCACTGCGGTCTCCGCCGAGGTCGTCAAGCGGATCGCCGAGTCGCAGGTCAACATCCCCGAGCACGTCACCGTCCACCCGCGGCTGCTGCCGCAGCTCCAGCGCCGCGCGGCGATGGTCGAGGACGGCACGATCGACTGGGGCATGGGCGAGACGCTGGCGATCGGTTCGCTGCTCCTGGAGGGCACGCCGGTCCGGCTCGCGGGCCAGGACTCGCGGCGCGGCACCTTCGGCCAGCGGCACGCGGTGCTGATCGACCGGGAGACCGGCGAGGACTTCACCCCGCTGCTGTACCTGTCCGAGGACCAGGCCCGTTACAACGTCTACGACTCGCTGCTCAGCGAGTACGCGGCGATGGGCTTCGAGTACGGCTACTCGCTGGCCAGGCCCGAGGCGCTGGTGCTGTGGGAGGCGCAGTTCGGCGACTTCGTCAACGGCGCCCAGACCGTGGTGGACGAGTACATCACCGCGGCCGAGCAGAAGTGGGGCCAGACGTCCGGCGTCACCCTGCTGCTGCCGCACGGCTACGAGGGCCAGGGCCCGGACCACTCCTCGGCCCGGATCGAGCGCTTCCTCCAGCTCTGCGCGCAGAACAACATGACGGTCGCCACCCCGACCACCCCGGCCAACTACTTCCACCTGCTGCGCTGGCAGGTGCACAACCCGCACCACAAGCCGCTGATCGTCTTCACCCCGAAGTCGATGCTCCGGCTGAAGGCGGCGGCGTCGAAGGCCGAGGACTTCACCACCGGGCAGTTCCAGCCGGTGATGGGCGACACCTCGGTGCAGCCCGAGGCGGTCCGCAAGGTCGTCTTCTGCTCCGGCAAGGTCTACTACGACCTGATCGCCGAGCGGGAGCGGCGCGGGGCGACCGACGTGGCCTTCATCCGCATCGAGCGGCTGTACCCGCTGCCGGGTGTGGAGATCCAGGCGGCCATCGCGCCGTACACCAAGGCGCAGAAGTTCGTGTGGGCGCAGGACGAGCCCGCGAACCAGGGCGCGTGGCCGTTCATCGCGCTCAATCTGATCGACCACCTGGACCTGCTGCTCGGCGCGGCCCCGGACAACGCGGACCGGCTCCGCCGGGTGTCCCGCCCGGCGTCGTCCTCGCCCGCGGTGGGCTCCGCCAAGCGGCACCAGGAGCAGCAGCAGCAGTTGATCGAAGAGGTCTTCTCGATCTGACCTCCCGCCCGTCGCGAACGGCCGCCGGCCCCGCACCCTCTCAAGGGGTACGGGGCCGGCGGCCGTTCGCGCGGGGCGCGTGCCAGGCGCCGCCAGCCAGACGAGACTTTCCGGACACGTCCTAAAGGTTGTTGCAGAAGGGTGGGTGTGGGCGGGTTGGTGTGGCGGTTGGCCTGCTGGTGTCATCCTGTCTGGGCGAGGTTGTGCATGGTG